>CAZJUE010000092.1:0-10602 GCA_964549025.1 uncultured Anaerolineaceae bacterium
CAGGGCCACCGAGATCATCAACGAGCTGGAGACCACGGCCCGGGGCGTCTACACGCATCGCGCCATCAACACGAAACCGGCCGTCAACCAGAACGCGGCCATCCACTCGACGTACGCCCAGCCAGCGGCCAACCACATCGACGGTACTGCGAACAGGATCGCCGCCGCCAGCGGCGCTCTTCCCGGGGCGACGTAGCCCGCCAGCCGAGGAATCAGCGCCAGGGTCAATAATGCAAAGCTCAGATGCAGCAGCTGCGCAAGCTGGGAGCCTGCAAGCGACAAGCCCAGCACGAACAGCATCGAGCCGGTCTTCGGAAACCCGAGATAGGGCAGGTCGATAGGGTGGGCCAGGCCCCCCTGCTCCAGGTAAAGCTTTGGGCCGGTCAGATGGTAGACGAGCGAATCCCAAGCGGTCGCCGGCGCCAAAGCCATGATCAGCGCCGCGGTCCCCGAGGCAACTACAAACCACATCGCGAGTCTCGGGCGGCCGATGGAAAAGCGAATCGACTTCAGGTCTCGGTAGGCAAAATACAAGCTGGCAGGCAAGGGCAGCAACTCCACCAGCCACAGGATCGCCGGTGAAAAGAGCTGGAGCGCTCCCAGCCCGAGCACCAGCACGCTGAGCAGCCCCAGCCCCAGTCCAGTTCGCAGTGCCAGCCGTTCGATGGAGGCAAAACGGTCAAGGCTACCCGGCAGCGTCCGGCCAATCAGGTTGCCGAGGGCCAGTATCGCCAGCCAGCCGCCGAGCGTGAGTGCCAGATCGATCAGCGCGTTGGCCGACGCCGATGTGAACGGCTTGTTTACCGCGAAGTAGGCCATGACCACTAGCAGGAACCAGCCCGCCGATACGCCGACCAGCAGGCTGCGCGCTTGATTCGCAGGCCTGGTTCTCATCTCAGTGCCACTGAGGAGGCAGATCGCGCACCGCCCACCAGCGGATCCACCACAATCCAATCAGCATGAGGATCGGAAACGGGAGATACATGATCGGACTCTCGACGTTTCCGGCCACAGTGGAGCTGAACAGCAGCCACAGGCCGATTAACAGCAGCCCAGCGACTGCGACCACCAACGCCCGGCCAGTCCTTCCCCACCGATCGTTCCAGACTGCAAAGATCAAATACAGCGCCGGGAGCATGACCACGTAATTGGTGGTGGCGGTACGGATGGCGACCAGGTTGGTGATCACGATCGTCATGGCGCAAGTCCATTGAAACCATCGGTCGGATCTCCCCATTGCCTGAGCCCACTCCCAGAAGAGGTAAAGCAGCGCCACTCCGCCCACCAGGATGGCCGCCACCGCTTCGCCGCTCGGCAAGACCGAGGTCAGGATCGAAACCGGCGGCCCAAGCTCGGTGTAGCTTGGATATTCGATCAACTGCTGCAGCCACATCGCTGGCCATGCGGGCAACAAGAGGGCGAACCCTATCACCAGCGCGGCGATTGTGCCGAGGCAACCGGTTACGATGCTCCATCGGCGAGCCCGCATTGCCCACAGCATCACAAAGGGGATCAGCAGCACCGGCATCTGTGGCTTGGCGATCGAAAGGCCCAGCAATACGCCTCCCAAAGCATCCTCTCGACGCTGAATCGCTAGCAGCGCCCCGATCATCAGCACGGCCTCGATCACGGCGAACTGGCCCACAATCACCGCCCGCAAGCCGTGGTACCAGACCACCGCGAACAGCAACAGCACGGTACGAGTCACACGGTCGGGGCGCCAGCCGGCGATCGCAATCCCCATGAGCGCCAGCAGCGGCAAACCCAGCTCCAGCAACGTCATCCAAACCGCCCTGGCAGTGGTGTAGTCCAAGAGCCCGAATGGAGCAAAGAACAGCATGGCCGGCATCGGATAGACGAAGTGGGCGATATCCTCCCCCTCCAGCGCCAGCCGTCCGTAGATCGTTCGCTGCGCGGCCTGGCTGACCCGCGGGTCGTAGGGGCTGGTGTCCTCCTGCATCCAGTATTGGGCGCCAACCCAGCGCGCCAGGAAGTCGTTGCCGCCCGGAAACTGGGTGGCGAACCGATAGTTGACGATGCCTAGCGCCACCGCGACCACCAGTACCAGCACAATCAAACCAGTCCGCAGCCAGACTTGCCTTGCTCTGATGTCAGCTCACTCGCTTTCCGTTCGCCATCGAGGCGCACCGATCTGATGCCGCTGCATCCGCTCGCTCCGTTCGCCCAAGAACTGGAACCCTATCTGGCAGGATTCTCATAAACGGTGACCGCCGAGTCGCGCCATACGATCGGCCAGCTTTCGATGCGATCGAGCATCTCGCCGACTTCGGAGATGTGGACCGCGCCCCACTGGCGCCATACCGGATCGACCACTGCATATGCCGCTCGATCGAGACTGGCGACGTATGCGAATCGCGAAGTGGGCAAGTCGGCCGGGTAGTCGATCGTGGCGATGCCGGCGTATGCCAGCACCTGTTGAAAATCAGCGGTCTGCGACTGAAGCGCCCAGGAAATGGCCGGTGAACTGATCACCAACTCGTCGGAAGCCACCCGCGCGTTTACCCAATCCACTGCCGCACCTGCCGACCTGGCCGGCACGTAGGCCCAGGTTTCTGGCCGGCGGAAGCCCTGGTCAACCTCAGCCAGCAGCTGCAGGCTGGACACCAGGATCGGTGTGATCACCAGCAGGAATGCCAGCGCTGCCGATCCGATCACCTGTACCCGCATGGAAATCCAACCACCGGCATCCCAGCGTCGCAGCCAGCCCATCCGTGCAAGCTGTCGCTCCAGCGCAGCTCGACCACCGGCAAGCAGCTTGGGCGTTCCAACCCACAGTAAGCAGGCCACTCCGATAGGCACAAAGGGAAACAGCGGGCTGATGGTGTACAGCCGCAGGCCTGCCAGGCCCGTTGTGCGACCCAGCAGCACCAGCGGGATCAAGAACATGGAGAGCAGCAGTGCCCTGAGCTGTGGCGGGCGCAGCATCAGCAGGCCGATGATCCCTGGAATCCACCATACCTCAGTGAGCAGCAGAGCACCGAGGTTCAGCGCGATCAGCGATAGCTGGGCCCACCACGGCACCGCGGACATCAAGCTGAGCAGGAAGCCTGCATCAGTCGCCAGCAGCTCCAGGTCGCGTGCGGCGATCGAGATCAAGTAAAGTCCCAGCGGCGCCCAGGCCAACGGAAGCCACCATGCCAACCGGCGCCAATCCACGAAGGCAATCGCCAGCGCCGCCGCGATCAGGACGCTGACCATCATCAAATCGGTGATCGAACCCATACCGACCGCCAATCCAGCGATCAGCAGCCCGAATGATCCGCCGGTGATCAGGAATCGCCACAGCCCGATGGCTGCGACCAGCACGAGGGGGGCGAGCAGGTTGTAGCTGAAGCCGACCCGCGCGTAGAACACCGCAGGTGGAAATACTGCAAACAGAGCCGCCGCAAGCAAGGCCAAGCCTGCCCGGCCATCTTTTGCAGCCACCCGCACCAACACATACACCAGCGCCGTGCTGAGCACCCCCAGGCTGGCGGTGACTATGCGCAACATCTCCAGTGAGTTACCCGCCGGCGGTAGCAGCGCCGCAACCACAAACGGAACAACCGGGAACCGCGCCACCAGCAACGTCGATCCGGTGAGAGCCTGGTATTGCACCCGACCCTGGTTCAGATGCCGCGCGATGTCTGCAAGCGTTCCCTCATCACTGTACCAACCGGGGTTGGTCGTGAGCTGTGCGAACCGGAGGTAGGCGGAGAGCATGAGGATCGCCAGCAAGACCACGGCCTGGATTGCGGTACGTGATCGGGTCGATTCGGATCCCGATTTCGATTCGAACGTCATCCAACCCAGCCCCAAATCGCGAATTGCCCGGAGAGGAACAACAATCCCGCCGTCGAGCCATAGAGGATCAGCCGATGCCGCCAGGCGTTTGCCCCCCATTCAGCCAGCACCAGAAACGCCGGGAACAGTGCCAGCACGTAGCGCGCAGTGCCCAGCAGCGGCTGTGTACCCGCTGAGCGCAGCAGCAGCGGCGCCAGCCCGGCCAGGTACAGCAGCCCCAGCGCGGTCGAGTAGCGCCGCCAGACCAAGACGCCGCAGATCAGGAACAGCAGCAGGAAGGACAGGTCGAGCACGTCGGCCATGAACGCTTCGCCCGCGATCAGCCGGGATGTGGTCTGTATCAGATTCCACCCAGGAAATGCCAGGCCCCCGCGAAACCGTCCGGTTTGCGCTTGGAGCGGCGCCAGGGGACTCCGGCCCAGCGCCAGCCAGGCGTACAGCGGCAGCACCGCCGCCCCAGCGAGCGAGGTGACCAGCGGGAGCCACGGCCGCCAGGACCTGCGCTCTCGCCAGGCCTGATAGCCAAGATAGCCCAGCGGGATTGCCATCATTGCGCCGACCAGGCGTGAGAGCGGAGCGATCAACACTGCCAACCCGCTCACGATCCAGCGGCGCTGCCAGGCGGCCAAGACCGCCACGGTCATCCCAAGCAACAACAGCGATTCGGAGTAGGCGGCCATGGTAAAGAATGCCGTCGGAAACACCGAGAGGTACAGCGCCGCGCGGCTTGCGTCGCGTTCCGATGGCAGCTCACGCAGCGCGATCTGGTGGAAAGCGACCAGCGCCCCCAGAAAGGCCAGGTTCGACACGACCAAACCGCCAATCAACGTATTGCCGCCGGCCGCTTCCCCCACCAGCCGCATGAGCATCGGATACAACGGCGGAGTGAACAGCGCCCCCTCGAAGGCCTGGTAGCCCCTTTCGGCGATCGCCTGGTAGTGCAAGCTATCCCAGCGTTGCCACGGTTCAAGCCAGGCGTTGAACTGGGGCTCGACACCCAGGTACGGGCGAAGCGTCGGATGCGGCGGCAGCGGCTGGGTCAGCACTTGCCGCACCGCCCACATCCACAGCAACAACAACACCCGCACGAACAGGTAAATCGGCAGCACCGCCTGCAGCGAGGCCCGGATCGGGCTCGAACCCTGACGCCGAAGTTCTTCTGCGCCTTGCAGCGTCAGCGCTCCCCGGCGGCCAGCACAACTGCCGCGTTATCCCGGTACAGCGTGTCCCACCCGATGGCAGTCAGCTCTTTGGCTACTGGTGCATCCGGCTCCACCAGCGCGAGCCGGATATCCCAGGATTCGAGCTGCTGCTCCCAGCCTGGGTCCGCTCGCCAGATCTGTAGGTATTGATCCAGGATCTCGTCGTTGAACAGGTCGGTTCGACCGTCCACAAAGCTCGGGTATTCCGGATACAGCTCCCACAGCAAGTAGCTTCCCCAGTTGTAGCTGTTGAAAATCGGGCCGGGCGGCCGGTGTTGGTCGATATAGTCCGCCGCCGAGACCGGCACCTGGCGTTCCAACGCAGCCTGATTTGCCGAAGGGGTCAGCGGCTCGACGGACTTCAGGACCGCCGCGAATGCAAACAAAGCGACCAGCACCAGATTGAGCGCTCGCGCGGCCCGCGGAGCAAGTTGCGTTCCCGGGCTCTGCTCAGGGATTCGATCCGCTATGACCGCGTAGCCATGGCGCGCCAGGATTGGCGTAGCCAGCAACCCAAACAGCGCTACGTTTCGGGCAGCGGTCAGCGCTAGTGCGGCGAAGGTCCCGGCGGTCAGCAGCTCGCGCCAGCTCGGCCGGTTCGGTGACAGCCCCATGGCTCCGCCAGCCAGCAAGAGCATTGCGAGGAACGGCAACAGCTCGATTTGATGAAAGTTCGGTGACTGCCACTCCTGGATGTAGTTTTGGAGTGTGGCGATGGAGACCGTTTGGAATGGATAGCCCAGCAGCTGCGGTCCGTGCGGGTTGAGAGATACTGCAGCCAGGCAGAGCCCGACAGCGGCCACCAGGTGCCTGGTTTGCAGTGCGGATTGCTCTGGCGCAGCGATCCGCCAGCCGGCAGGCAAGTACCGGTCCAGCGCGTTCGAAACCAGCTCTATTCCCAGCAGGATGAAGCCGATGGCGAATCCGCCGTGCAGGTTCGACCATACCGCCACAAGCAGTGGCGGCAGCCATAGCGCCCGCGGACCGATCTTCTGGGCCCGACGCAATGACCAGTAGAACACACCGGTCATCGCAAATGAAAGAATCTGGGGACGAGCGGACCAGTACACACCCGAGGCAGTCGCACCCAACACAAACACAAATGCCTTGAAAAGCGGAGGCTCATCGCTGGTTCGCCAAATCGCTGCGAAAGCCGCCAGCACGGCGGCGACGGTTAACAAATTTAGTCCGGGAAGGCCGCCGCCCCGGTAGAGGCCGATCATCAGCAGCTGCGACAACCACCCGGGATAAATCCACGGCTCACCAAGACGGGTGTGCGAGAAGCGATCGACCTCCACAATCTGCCGGTTTTCCAGCATCCACTCGCCGGCCCGCAGATGCCACCAGGTATCGTTCACCACCGATACCCGCATGGCCATGGCCGCAATGGCCAGAAAGGTCAGCGCCACCACCATCCGCCGAAAACTCATGGCGCTTCGCCGCTCTCCCCAACCATCATGCGCCGAGCACTCTCACCGGATCGCCGCTTCGACCAACGCTTGCCTTTTGAACGCCAATATTGGATTTCCGCCGTAATCAGTCATGGCTATGCGCAAATGGCGCCGTGGCAACACCTTCATTGCATCAGTCCCAATTCGAGCTGCTCCGGCCGCACCGGCTCCGAAAGCGCGTAAAAGATGCGGAATCCATCGAGCTCGCTCTCTTTCCAAGTCACGCCTGCCCGCTCCATTCCGGCGCGCAGGCGCTGATCCAACTCGCTGTGCCGGAAGGTAATGTAGGCCAGCTGGTCGCTGCTTTCAACCATACCGTTGTACGGCGCATAGCGGTTGTCACGCTCGGTGTAGCGGAAATCGCGATGGTAGGGCAATCTGGGGACGAAGATCTGCTGCTCATCCGAGCGAAAAGCCAACGGATAGGCGATCCAGTAGGTGGTGTACCCATGCCGCACGCCCAGGCTGTGCAGTCTGTCGGCCAGGTGCGGAACGGCAGGGGCGTTCAACTGCGCGTCCGGCGCGAACTGGGTGTTGATGCCCGGTGGATTGTGCAATGCCGACTGCAACGTGCCCCACAGGTTGAAGCCCAATACCGCCAGCAGCGCGCCCCAGGCCAGCCGCCTTGTTGGCAACCAGGCTAGAAGCTCTCCGCCGGCGATGGCCAGCGGCACCGCCAGCGGAAGGAAGTAGCGGCCCGACGGATCCCCGCCAAACGGGGTAACCACCAGGCCCAGCAGCGTCGCGCCGCTCACCCCGGCAAGCATCCAACGGCCAGACCGCGCCCGATCAGCCTTCCGCAGCGCCCGCAGCCCGCGGTAGGCAACGACCAGCCAGAATGCCGCCGCAATCGGCGCCAGCGGCAGCGCCAGCAATGTGGTTCCCCATGGTGGCCGCACGCCGGCAATCACCGTCGGTCCAAACAGCGCCAGTCCGAGCAGGTGGTTGCCTGCGGCAGCTATGAAACCCGATGGGCTTGCGCCGGCAATGGCCGATCCGAGCAGTTCGGCGATAAACTCCTGCGGCCCTTTCTGAGCCGCTGACCATATCCAGGGCGCGGCGCCAAGAGCGGCCGCCGCCAGCATCAATCCGGCGATCGTCAATCGGCGGGAGCCGCCGGGCGAGCGGATCAATGTCCGAGCTACCAACACCCCGCTGGGCAAGCTGAACACCAGCGTGATGCCAAAAGCCCACAAACCCAGGCCGGCCAGCGCCCCCCAAGCTAGCGGCAGCCAGCTTCGGGCCGGGTTGCGTTGGTAGGCCAGAGCGATCAGCAACAGCAGATTGCCGATCAGCAAAGCCTCGCCGTAGCCGCCAAGCGAGACGGTTGTGTACAGGGTGAGGTTGACCGTCGGAATCGCCAGTAGCAACCCGCTGAAGATCGCGATCCACCGATCGCCGTGTATCGACTCTGCCAACAACATCGCGCTGGCTACGGTCGCCGCGAACAGCGCCATCTGCATCAATCGAATTCCAAGCACCGAGGCGCTTCCGCTCAGCCAATAGACCAACGCAACCAGGCTGGCGTCCAGACTGCCCATGTAAGCCTGACCGTAAAAAAACGCCGGCCATTCGCCATCCAGAATGTGGCGCGCCATCAGCCCAACAATCGCCTCGTCAGCGTGAAAGGGGAACGAGTCAAGCAGCAGCAGGCCAGCTTTCAAAGCGACGGAAAGGCCGGCAATCCCCAACAACCAGGGCCCAGAGAGCCGCTGTTGCGAACTAGTCCCCATATGCAATAATCCGCCCGTGCAGCCCAATCAATGGCGCCGGGTCGAATTCGCGATTGCCGTCCTGGCGATCGCGGCCCGATTGGTGCCCGGCCCGCGCACCATCGACGACGCCTACATCACATTTCGTTATTCGCAGAACTTGCTTGCGGGAGAAGGGCTGGTTTACAACCCGGGCGAGCGGGTGCTCGGCACCACCACGCCGGTGTATGCAGTGCTGATGGCCGGCGCGTCGGCGCCGTTCGGCGCGGGTCAGGCCGACTTCCCGTGGCTGGCTACTGTGGTAAATGCGCTGGCGGATGCGGTGACCTGCCTTGTCTTGCCGCTGCTCGGCGCGCGGTTGGGGTCAAGATTTGCAGGGCGAGTAACCGCGCTGGTGTGGGCGGTCGCTCCGTGGTCGGTCACGTTTGCCATCGGGGGCTTGGAGACCAGTCTGCTGGTCGCCCTGGCGATCGGCACATTCTACTTACATTTAGCCCGCAAGCCAGTCGCGGCTGCGCTAACCGGCTCGTTTGCCGTGCTCACCCGGCCGGACGCGCTGCTGCTTCTCGGTCCATTGGCAATCGCCAGGCTGTGGGCCTGGCGCAAAGGCGAAAGCATCGATTGGCGAGAGCCGCTTATCTTCAGCGTTCCGCTGCTGCTCTGGAGCCTGGTCGGTTTCACCTTCTATGGCTCGCCGCTCCCACACTCGATTTTCGCCAAGGCGGTAGCGTATCGGATTCCGGCAGAGGCCGGGCTGGTGCGCCTGCTTCAGCACTACGCGACTCCCTTCGTCGCGCACGAAACGCTCGGCCTGGGCTGGATCCGCTTCGGGCTGGTGCTGTATCCGGCGCTGTTCCTGCTGGGCGCGCTCACCTCACTGCGAGGACAGCGGGATGGCCTGGCGGTGCTGGTCTATCCGTGGCTGTACTTCATCGTCTTCGCGGCTGCCAATCCGCTGCTCTTTCGCTGGTACCTGACTCCTCCGCTGCCGATCTACATGCTGGTGATCTTTATGGGCATCGGCCGGATCGCGCATGACCTCGGCAGCCGGATCCCAGCCTATCTGCTGGCCGCCTTGGCGCTCGCGCTTACGCTAAACGCCTGGACGCTCCAACCCGACCACGGCCCCCGTCGCCCGGCGCCGAAGATGGCTTACATTCAGCTCGAGCTGCTATATCAGCAAGCAGCCCAAACCCTGGCGCCGCGGATCGAGCCCAACCAGGTGTTGGCTGCCGGAGACATCGGCGCCCTGGGCTACTACACCCAGGCTCGCATACTCGACTTGCTGGGGCTGACCACCCGCGAGGCTACCGCTTACTACCCCGCTCCGGAGGCCATCTACGCCATCAACTTCGCGGTTCCTCCGAGGCTGGTGGCCGACCTACAGCCCGACTACATCGTGGTGCTCGAAGCTTATGCCCGGCTGGGATTGCTTATGGATGCGGGCTTCCTGGACACATACCAGCTGATTGATCGGCTCCCGACCGATATCTACGGCAGCGACGGCCTGCTCACTTTCGCTGCCGCCCACGGGGAGTGATGGCCGAGCAACCGACCCAAGGCGTAGGCGCCCCCGAACCAAGAGCAGCACCCGCTCGGCCCGGAGAGGAAGCCGGGGATTCCACAACTGAGCCAGCTGTCCAAACGATGAGGCGCCAGAATACGCTGACCCTGCTCGCGCTGCTCGGCTATGCGGTGTTCGCGCTGTGGGGAGCCTCCCGGGTGCCGTTCCACCCTGACGAGACATCGCTGCTCTTTCAGAGTCGTGATCTGGAGCTGTATTTCGACGATCCGCTGGCGCTTGCATGGCGACCTGGCGAGGCCATGGATCCCGAACTGCGCTATCGAGCGCTCAACCCCCCGCTCCCCAAATACTTGCTCGGACTGGGACGGTTGCTGGCCGGCTTCTCGGCCGACGATGTGTCGGTAGATTGGGATTGGAGCGAGGATTGGGAAAGCAATCTCGGCCGGGGCGCGCTCCCACCCCAGCCGCTGCTCACCGGCGCCCGACTTGCCAGCGCGGCACTGCTGCTGCCCACACTTGTCCTGATTTACCTGATCGGCCGTCGGCTCTCAGGACCGGCGGTCGGCGCATTGGCTGCGGGCCTGCTGGGTTTCGACGCCCTGTTCCTGCTGCACGGCCGTCGGGCAATGATGGAAGGAGCGTTGTTCTTCGGCTTGAGTCTTGCGGTTTGGGCGCTGCTTCAAGCGGACCACAGACCGTGGCTGGCCGGTCTTGCGGTTGGCGTGGCAATCGGCGCAAAGCATTCCCTGCTTCCTCTGCTGCCGCTCGGCGCGCTGGCGGTATGGTGGTCGGAGGCTGCCGGGTCCGGCTGGACCGAGCGTGCAGCGCGGTTGGCCCAGCTTCTGGCGGTCGGCGCGGCGCTGACATTCGTACTCAATCCGTTTATCTGGCGCAGCCCTCTATCGGCT
>CAZJUE010000093.1:0-10405 GCA_964549025.1 uncultured Anaerolineaceae bacterium
CGCTAGCCGACTGCCTCGGCTGCCTCAAAAGCGGCAAGGATCTCTTGGCTGTGGCCTTCCGGATCGACGCCCTCAAAGACGCGGCTGATGCGGCCGGCGGCGTCGATCAGGAAGGTGGTGCGAACCACCCCGTGGTAGTCAATCCCGAATAGCTTTTTGGGCTGCCATACGCCATACGCTTCGGCCACCTGGTGATCGGGGTCAGCCAACAGCGGATAGGGGAAACCGTAGCGCTTGCTGAAGTTGGCCTGGGCCGTCACGCTGTCGGCGCTGATGCCCAGCACCACGATGTCCTGCTCGGCAAAGCGCTGATAATCGTCGCGAAAGCCGCAGCTCTCCTTGATGCAGCCGGGCGTATCGGCACGCGGATAGAAGAACAGCACCACCCGCCGACCTCGCAGATCGGACAATCGCAGCAGCTCACCCCTATCGGTCTGCAGTTCGAAATCCGGAGCTTCGTTTCCAACGCTGAGAATGGCCATCAAAACCGTCCTATTCCGATGGTTGAGTGAGAAACATCACTGTGGGAGCACCAATTGACACTGTTCTGGACTCTCACTTGATCTTATGCTATCATCCCGGCGCTAAGATGGGCTGAGAGGAGACTCTCAGTTCATTTTGTCATAATGGGAAGTGCGCGTTTTTTTAGCAGGTAGTCCCGCACGCCAATGACGGAGATTTAACGGTGAGCCAAGCAGTATATTTGACCAAGAAGGGCCGCAAGAAGCTGGAGGAAGAGCTCAAGTACCTACGCGACACTAAGCGTCAGGAAGTCGCAAATCGCCTGCACGAGGCGATGGAAGACGGCGAACTGATCGAGAACGCCGAATACGAGGCGGCCAAGAACGAGCAGGCCTTCGTCGAAGGCCGAATTCTGGAAATCGAGCACATGCTGGCTTCGGCCCAGGAAATCAAGCGACGTCGGGCCAAGGACCAGGTGCGCATCGGCAGCACGGTGGTGGTTCAGGAAGACGGCTCCTCACAGGAGACCTACACCATCGTCGGCGCGGCGGAGGCCAACCCCAAGCGAGGTTTGATTTCCAATGAGTCGCCGCTCGGCAAGGCGCTGCTCGAACGCAAGATTGGTGATGAGGTCGAAGTCAAGGCGCCGGCCGGACTGCTGACCTTCAAGATCGTCCAGATCAAGTGAACCCGACCCACCCACCGAGCGCCCTGCGTGCAGGTGCTGCCGCGGGGCGCTTTGGCATAGCTGCCAGGCTCGCTATGTAGAAAGGACGCGCGCATCCATGGCCGATCGGCTGCAGAAAGCCCGAGAGCAGAAACTGGATCGCCTGCGCAAAGTCGGGCTGGAACCCTACCCAGCGCGCGTGGAGCGCACCTACACAACCCAACAAGCCATACGTGCCTACCGACAAGCGGGCAAGGACGAACGCGTGTCGGCGATCGTGGTCGGCCGACTGATGCCGCTGCGCGACATGGGCCGCTCGATCTTCGCCCACGTCGAGGACGGCGCCGGCAAGCTGCAGCTGTATTTTCGTGAAGACGATCTGGGCGCGGACCAGCTGGACTTGCTGGACGAGGCCTTCGACTGGGGGGATTTCATCCAGGCCGAGGGCGAGATGTTCAGCACCAAAACCGATGAACCGACGCTGCGGGTCCACTCCTTTGAGATGGTGGCCAAGTCGCTCTATCCGCTGCCGGCGACCAAGGAAGAGGAGGTCGACGGCGAGCGGCTCGTACACTCCGCTTTCGACAATCCCGAGGCACGCTACCGTGAGCGCTACGCCGATCTGGCGGTCAATCCGGAGGTACGGCAAGTTTTCCGGACCCGAGCGCTGGTCGTCAACGCCCTGCGCTCCTACCTGAACAACCTGCACTTTCTGGAAGTCGAGACGCCGGTGCTGCAGCCAATCTACGGCGGTGCAGCGGCGCAGCCGTTCGTGACCCACCACAACCAACTGCACCAGGACCTGTACCTACGCATCTCATTCGAGCTCTATCTCAAGCGGCTGTTGGTGGGTGGCATCGAGCGGGTATATGAGATCGGCAAGGACTTCCGCAACGAGGGCGTCGACCGCACCCACTTGCCGGAATTCACGCAGCTCGAGTTCTACATGGCCTACGCAGACTACCAGCAGGTGATGGAGATCACCGAAGATATGATCGCTTACGTAGCGGAGCAGGTGCTGGGCGGTACAAAGCTTGAGTATCAGGGGCAGGCCATCGATCTGGAGCCGCCCTGGGACCGCCTCTACCTGCGGGCCGCGATCGCCGAGCGATCCGGCATCGACTTCGCTGAGCACCCCGACGAGAAATCGCTGCGCAATGCGATGGAAAAAGCCGGTATGGAGCCGACCCCGGGCGCCTCCCGCGGCAAGCTCATCGAAGCCCTGCTGGAGCGACACGTGGCGCCGACGTTGATCCAACCGACCTTCTTGCTCGATTACCCGCGCGACGTCTCGCCGCTGGCCAAAGAGAAACCCGACCAGCCAGGCACGGTGGAGCGCTTCGAGGGGTTTGTGGCCGGCATGGAGATCTGCAATGCCTTCACCGAGCTCAACGATCCGCTCGAGCAGGAGCAGCGCTTCGTGGAGATGGGCCGCACCTACGCGGAAGGCGACGAAGAACGCCACCCGATGGACGACGATTACCTGCGCGCCATGCGCTACGGAATGCCGCCTAACGGCGGCTTCGGCATGGGGGTCGATCGGCTGACGATGTTGCTCGCCGATCAGCCGACGATCCGCGAGGTCATCCTATTCCCACACCTGCGCCAAAGAGACGAGAGCTAGGGGGGCGGGAAGTAGCGCTTCCGAATCACCGCCCAGCGCGAGAAGAAGTGCACAAAGGGGGACGACAGGCGGCCGAGCACTTCGGCCTCCTGCAATGCCGCTCGCATCCCCTCTGCGTCGCTAAAAGCCGGCAGCCGCAAGCGGGTTCGGCCAACTTCCAGATAAGCATGCGAATCCGAACCGGCGGTGCCGGCGAGCCCGTTCTCCTGCGCCAGTGAGGCGGCCCGCTGGTTAGCAGCGCGGGTCACGCTGCGGGCGTTGAAGACCTCGATCGCGTCCACAAATGGCAGTATCGCACGCAGCTCGGGCTCCTTCCAGGCGCCGCCCCGCATCGGATCCAGAGGGTGCGAGACGCTGATCACCGCACCCTGTGCTCGCAACAGCTCGATGGTCTCCATCGGCTCCAAGTGGGCCGGCACCGGCTCGGTCAGGTAGTAGCCGAGCAGCTCCCCCTGAGTGGTCCAAACCTCTTCGCCGACGATAATCCGGTCCGGATCCATCGAATGCGCTTCCAGTGCGCCCTCGATATTGTTGTGGTCGGTGATCGCCAGCCGGTCGATGCCGCGTTCGCGGGCGATTGCCAGCAGGCGCTCTGGCCGCATCAGGCAATCTTTGGAGCGGTAGGTATGGCAGTGCAGGTCGGCAGTGATGCGGTCAGTCATTGTTTAGAGGGCACACTTTGCTGCGCCTCCGGATGGTGGAGCAAGCGCTGGGCGCTGCGGACCTGCGCAACCCGATCCTGCGCTCACCCCGCCAGCCCCGGTACGTCGCCCACTGTCGCCGCGTGCCGCACCGAATTGCGAATCGCTTCCGCGACGGCCTCAACCGCGGCATAGGCGACCAGGTCGTAGCGGCAGGCCACCCGGCCGGTAGCCAGCGCGAAGGCGACGTCGCCGTCGTGGGTGGTGTGGATCGGGCGGACCGCGATCGCCATCCCGTTGTGCGCTTGCGAGGCCAACCGGTTGGCTTCGACTTTGGTCAGCCTGGCGTCGGTGGCGACCACTACCAGCGTGGTGTTGGCGCCGGGCGGGGGAGGCGGCTCGCGCATGTAGTGCTCCAGGCGATCACCCTCGCCCAGCCAGCCGCCGTCGGGCGCCCGGGCGCCGGCCAGCACGCTGCCGTCGGCCTTCAGCACGTCCCCGACGCAGTTGGTGACCGCCGCCGCCCCGACCGTGACCCGCTCGCCGTCTTCCACCTCAAAGCGCATCGAGGCGCTGCCGAAGCCACCCTTCATCAGGCTCTCAAATCCGGCCCATTTCCCGATCGTCACACCAGCGCCCGCCCCCACGTTGCCTTGGGCCAGCTCCCGCTTGCCGGCCGCTTCGCAAGCCGCGTAGCCCAATTCGGCGTCCGGCCGCCGGCCAGACTGATTGAAGAACAGGTCGTACACCACCGCGGCCGGGACGATCGGCACCAACGCTCTCGGCGTCCAGTGACCCAGCCCGTGCTCCTCCAGGTAACGCATCACCCCATCGGCGGCCGCCAGGCCGTAGGCCGAACCGCCGGTCAACAACACCGCGGTGACGTCGCTGACGTGCTTGTCGGGCGCCAGCAAGGCGGTTTCGCGACTGCCGGGCGACGGCCCGCGCATATCGACACCGCCGACCGTTTCCGGCGGACAGATCACCACGGTGCAGCCAGTGTGGTGGGAGTCGTCGGTGGCATGCCCGGCCAAGATGCCGGGGACATCGGTGATCACGGAAATCGAATGACCCTCAAGCGGCCCTCATTCTAAATCGATCTGGCGACCCCCGAGGAATCGAAAAGGGCGCGTCCCGGTGGGACGCGCCCTGGCTTTGTGCTAGCCGGCCTGACGCGGCTCAGTCTTCCCAGTACCCGATCAGCTTATTGCGCTGGCTCGGATGGCGCAGCCGGCGCAGGGCCTGCGCCTCGAGCTGGCGGGCACGCTCACGGGTGACGCCGAGGTGCTGGCCGATCGCCTCCAGGGTGCGGTTCTTACCGTCCTTGAGCCCGTAGCGCAGCTCTAGCGCACGCCGCTCGCGGTCCGGAAGCTCGTCCAACGCCTCCGAAAGGTCCTCACCCAACAGGGTGTCCAGCGCGAACTCCTCCGGATCCTGGCCCTCGTCGTCGGGCAGCAGGTCACCAAGTTCACGGTCATGCTGCTCGTCCATCGGCATCTCGAGCGACATCGGCTGCTCCATCGCCCGCAGCAGCTCCTCGACCCGCTCCGGCGTCTCTTCCAGCTCTTCGGCCAGCTCCTCCACGGTCGGATCGCGCTTCAGGTCCTGGGTCATACGCAGGGCCGTGTGGCGCAGTCGGGTGATCTGCTCGCCCATGTACACCGGAAGCCGGATGGTTCGACTCTGATCCGAAATGGCGCGGGTGACCGCCTGCCGAATCCACCAGGTGGCGTAGGTTGAGAACTTCAGGCCACGCTGGTACTCGAACTTCTTGGCGGCGCGCATCAGGCCGATGTGACCCTCCTGGATCAAATCGGTGAACGGTACGCCGCGGCCACGATACCGGCGGGCCACACTGATCACCAGCCGCGAGTTGGCCAGGATCAGGTGTTCCATGGCCGCCATGCCGTCCTGCACCTGACGCTGCAGCTCTTCACGCTCGGAAGGCTTGAAATCCCCGGCCGCCAGCCGCTCGCTGGCCTTATTGCCGCGCTCGACCTGCTTGGCCAGATCGACCTCGTCGTCCTTGGTCAACAGCGGTACCCGCCCCACGTTGGACAGATACTGCGCAATCGAATCGCCCGAATCAGCGGCACGCACCGCTGAACGGTCGAACTCGGAGCCGTCCGGCTGGTTTTCCATCAATCGATCCACATCTACCACTTTGTCACTCACCGTTACATCCTCACCAATTAGAAACTATCAACAACCGTCCTTACCGACAATTAGGCCCATTGGCCCAAGATATTCATACGTCAATTGCATAAGAAAAGGATGTGCGGAATGTCAGCGTTTCGTTAACACGTCTTTCGCAGCCTTTTCTGCGCCGCCGGCCGGCACAGCTGGGACCGCGCTCCCCCATCTCGAGGCGCGTAGACATTCAGCCCGACTTCTTAGACGCTCCGACCGGCTCCAATATTACGAAATCCCGCGATGCCGCCCAAACCAGTAATCCGAGCCCGACGCCGAACCAGAGGGTGGCCAGCCGGATGAGCAGCGTGGCGGAGGCCGCCTGGCCGGCCGACAGGCCAAGCAGCAAGGTGAGCATCCCGGCGATGCTGCCTTCGGCAGCGCCCAGGCCGCCCGGCAGCGTGGAGACAGCGCCGACTACCGTCGAAAACGCCAGCACAAAAACCGCCAACCCGAAGGTCTCAAGCGCTGGAGTTTGCCCCAAGCCAAGCAAGACCAGGTACATCGCAAAGCCTTCCCCCAGCCAGGCTACGGTCCCCAACCCGACCGCGATCAGGGTGGCACGCGGACTGAACAACCGGTAGGCGCTTTCGTACAGCTCATGCAACGAATCCCCGAAGCGGCCAATCAGTGGCAGGCGGGAAGCGACGTCGATCAGCCGTTGCGCCAATGGCCTGATTTGTGAGATCACGATCAGGCCCAACAGGCCGGCCAGCACGGCGGCGAAAACTGGCCAGTATTGCGGGTAGGCCAGTACACCCAGCGTCGAAAGCACCAATACTGCTAATCCATCGCTGATCCGCTCCGCCACCACCACTACCAGCCCCCGTTCGAGCGGCGTGCCGGCGCTGCGGCGCAGCCAGGCGGCTTTCAAAGCCTCGCCGACCTTTCCCGGAGTGACCGCCAGCGGAAAGCCAGCAACGAAGATTCGGGCGCTCTCCAGGCGGCCGATCGATCTGGCGCCGATCAAGCCGAGGTAGTAGTGCCACTTGACGAATCTAAGCAGGTAGTTGAACAGCGTGCAGCCGAGGATCAACGGGACCAGTTCCCAGCGGAAATCGGCGATCGTGGCACCGACCTGGCGCAGATCTCCCCACAAGCCAAGCCCCAGAACTACGACGAAGCCGAACGCCAGGCCGAGCGCTATGCGCCGGCGCACTGGATTCCTTGTTTTTCGAGCAGCAGCATCAATGGGATGGGAAGGGGATTTCAATCGCGGAGACGGCTCGGTCGCAGCCTCCGCCGGCCGAACCTACCGCTGGGTCAGGTAGCGCAGACCAACCGCGGCCAGCAGCCCCAGCACGACCAGGCCAACGCCGGCCTGGATGACGGTCTTCGGTTCCATCCCCGGCATCACCACCTGACCGTCGCCGTATGCTTCAAACAGCCGCCCCCAGCGGGTTTTCAGCGCTTGTCGCACGCGTTTGCGGCCGACGAACGGATACCAATACACGTTGTGATAGAAGTTGCTGGCGAAATACGACCAGGGAACCAATGGCGACTGCAGTAGCAGCTTCTCGAGCGGCTTCAGCGGGCCGTGATAGATCGCCTTTTGACCGCGGCTGGCGAAGGTGTCTTCCTGCACGAAGCCCCAGCTCGGCTCCTGCTCGATGTCATAGCCGACGATCTCGATCTGAGCGGGGTCGCCGATCCCCAAGCCGAGCTCGTGCGCCCGGCGGATGAAGCGGATTTGCATCGGGTCGAACCCCTGTAGCTTGGCCGACACTGCATCGATGGCTACTTGATCGGCGGAAGCCAGCAGGATGTCCTTCTCGTGCCAGCGCATGGCGCGCGGTCCGGGGCCGTCGCCGGCAAAGCTGCCGTCCATCAACGCAAACAGGCCGGGGTGGATTTCGTGCTGGATCATCAACAGGTCGACCAGCGTGTCGTGGATCACGGCATGGGTCCAATGACGATCACGGTGCAGCAGTCCGCCAAAGGCATTCTTCATTGCGCCGGTGATAGTGGTGAACACATGGGTCTTGACGGTCGGCAGCTGAATCATGTTCAAGCCCACCAGCGCCTTGGGGATGAACACGCCCTGCGGATACACCTTGTCCAGCACCAGCAGCGGCCGCTTGGGTACGTACTCGAACCACTCGAAGTCTTCTTCATACAGGTAGATGCACGGAACGTCGTACTTGTCGGTGACGAAACGGTGTTTGTTGTTGAACTCGCCGACCCGGGTATCGACCACCACCGTGTCGTTGTGTACGCCGACCAGATCAGTGTAGCCGGCCTCTCGCAAAGTCCGGATGGCGCCCTCGATCTGCCAGGGGGTCGAGGAACAAGCCGGATACCAGGTCTGCCAGGAGATGTTGATCTTGAGGCCGGTGGTGACGTCAGCCGGAAGCGCCTGGCTGAAATTGGCCAAATTCATCACCTTGCTGATGTCATCGAGCACCGAATCAGGCTTCGTCTTGACTACCGCTACTTTGCCGCGCCCGGGTCTGTCGCTCACTGCCGGGGCATTGTAAACCAGCGACTTGGGAAGTAACAGTAGCTCGCAGGTGGGGCAGCCGCGAGTGGCGCTGAGCCTGCGTGCTAAAATACCCGCGCATGGACCCTTTTGAACAACATCGGCTGGGAATTGCGCAGCAGGACACGGCCGGCAAGTTCCGCCGGCAGGTGCGACTGCAGGTGTACTTGCCGCTAGCGGTGGGCATACTGCTGCTGGCCGGCTTGGCGGCGCTGTTGTGGCGAGGACAAGTCGGTGACGCGAGTGTGTGGGCCGACGGTGCGTTGGCATTCCTGCTGCTGGCGGCGATGATCTTGGGCCTGGTAGTGCTGGTGATCTTCAGCGCACTGATGGTGGGCGTCTGGTTGGCGGTGCGTCGGCTTCCAGAACCGTTCGAGCGGGCCCGCCTGGCGGTCGCCCGAGCCGAGCACGCCGCCGACCAGGCAGCACGGCGTGCAGCGCTGCCGATGATCGTCCCCAAGGCCATCCTGCACGCGATCACCACCGGCTATCAGTACCTGGCGGGGATCTTTCGAGGCGCGCGATGAATTCTGACTGGCGCGCCCGCACACTGCTGATCGGGGGGCTGATCGGATTGATCACCGGTCTGGGAACCGCCTACCTCATCATCCAGCGTTCGGATGAAGTCGAGCAGCCACCGAGAATGGGCGCTGGCGACGGGGTGCGTCTGGGCCTACTGCTGCTGGGACTGATGCGGCAAGTCGGCGAACTGGCGGGCGGCAACCAGGAGTGAGCCACCGGCCGGCCAGGCTCCGCTGCCCTGGTGGCTTTCACCAGGGCATTTTGATTCATGGGCGGGCGTCCTTGCTGGCCGGCCTCCTGGCGCTGGCCAGTGGGATGGCGGCCTGCAGCCCGGAGCAGCCTGATGCCGCAACTGCCGCCCAACCGGCGACTCCGGCTCCAACCCCAACCGAGACCAGCCCGCCGCCTACGCCAACCCCTGGACCGATTGCGATCTGGGCCTCCCCGGGTCTGCCGCCGGAACTGCTGCAGCTTGCCGGACAGCTATCCGAGGTCGGCGGCCGACCGCTGCGCTGGGCTGATGACCCGCTCTCCGCTGATTTGCGGCTTGAGCCCAACGCAGAATTCCCGCTGTCGCGCTGGATTTACGCTTTGACCACCGCTTTCCCATCTCTGGAGCAGGGGATCACCGGAGACGAGCTGCGGCAGATCTGGAGCGGCGAGCAGTCACGAACGCTGTACCTGCTCGGCGAGGCCGGGGTGGCACTGGCCAGCCTGCTGGGTGCGGGCGGACCGCAATTGCAGGTTAAGCCGCAAGACGGTCTGCTTGAACTGGCCTGGCAGGACCGCCAGGCGCTGGCGATCGTGCCCTTTGATGCGCTCGAACCTCGCTGGAAGGTGCTGGAGATCGACGGCCAGTCGCCGGTCCGACGGGATTTCGCGCCGGAGACGTACCTGCTGACAGTCGAGTTTGGCTTGAGCGGCGACGAGTCGCTATTCGGGCCGGTCGGCCAGGGTTTGGGCTGGCCGGGATCCAACCGAGACCCTGCTCGGCTGACCACCCTGCTGATGACCGGCGTGACCGCGCTGGTGCGCGGCACAGCGTACCGCATGAATCTCCACACTCCGGAGTACCCGGCCTTTGGCGTGGGCGATTGGCTGCGGGACGCCGACCTCACCCACCTCAGCAACGAGGTTTCCTTTTACGAAAACTGCCCAGAGCCCGATCCGTTTACCTCCAGCCTGCGTTTTTGCTCCGCCGTCGAGCATTTGGCGCTGCTGGAGCTGCTCGACGTCGATTTGGTCGAGCTTACCGGCAATCACTTGCTGGATTACGGTGCCCAGCCGTTCCTGCAGACCCTGGCCCGCTACCACTCCCTTGGCATTCAGACCTTCGGGGGCGGTGTGGACCTGACTGCGGCGCTCGAACCGGCAATCGTCGAGCACAACGGCAACCGGTTGGCATTCATCGGATGCAATGCAGCCGGCCCGCCAGGCGACTGGGCCAGCGAACTCACCCCAGGCGCGCTGCCTTGTAACGATGAGCGGGTGCTGGCGCGGGTCGGCGAGCTACGAGAAGCGGGCTATCTGGTGGTTTTCACCTTTCAGTGGCCGGAGTCGATCAACCCGCAACCGCTGCCCAGTCAGCAGGAAGGCTTTCGGGCCGCCATCGACGCCGGTGCGGTGATTGTCAGCGGCTCTCAGGCCCACCGACCGCAGACATTCGAGTTCTATGGCGGCGGCTTCATTCATTACGGGTTGGGGAACTTGTTCTTCGATCAGATGCACACCACATCCTACCGGCAGGAGTTTTTGGACCGGCATGTGTTCTACGACGGCCGGCACATTTCGACCGAGCTGTTGACCGCGCTGCTGGAAGA
>CAZJUE010000094.1:0-8645 GCA_964549025.1 uncultured Anaerolineaceae bacterium
GCCCGGCCCCATGGGCCGAGCATCTCTCGCACGAACTGACGTACCAAGCTTGTCTCCTCCGCCCTCGCCGGTTGGCTCGATCAAGCCGACCGCTTGCACAGCTGGTCGGGAAACCCCGCAGGGCTTCCCGACCAGCACGACTCACAGACCTGGACTCAGCCTGAACCGGCTGTGGAAGTCTGCGAAGTTCCGGTCCCCATTCCGGTGTCAGACGCCTCGCCCATTTCGGCCGGTCCGCCGCCCATGCCAGTGAACAGCTTCTCGCCCAGCGGCCACCGTCGGCTGATGAAGTACAGGCCGACCAGAATTGCCAGACTGATGATGACCGCGATCACGGCCGGGGTCTGAAAGATGTAGTACAGGCCGTACGAGGCCGGGACGGCCCCGTCGCTCATCACCGTGTAGGTGGCGAATCCGGAGGGGATGTCCACCGACACCGCGGCTTGCTGGACCATCTGGGTAACGGCTGGAGCAAGCGCGGTGGTGAACAGCAGGCCGATACCCATCACGATCGCCCCCAGCAGGGTGGTCAGCAACACGTCACCGGCCACCAGGGGTGCCAGCATGGCGGTTACGAACACGCCATCGGCCAGATCGATGAAAGGCAGCGTCTGATTTCCCAGCGGTGCCAGGATCAGCGCCAGCACGATTTCCACCGGCACCATGAGCAAGCCGGCGGCGATTACGGTCGGATTCCCGATCAACACCGCCGAGTCCAGACCGATGTGAAATTCGCGTCCCGCCGCGCGGCGGGTCATGAACTCCCGGGCCGCATCAGCCACCGGGGTCAAGCCCTCCATCAGGATGGCGACCATGCGCGGGATCAGCACCATGACGGCTGCGATGTTCACGCCGGTGGTAAGGATATCCAGCGCTTCCTGGCCAGCGAGCGCTGCCAGGATCACCCCGATGATCAGGCCGAGCACGATCGGCTCGCCCAGCAGCCCAAGCCGCTTGCGGATCGTATCCGGATCGAGATGCAGGTTTCGCAAGAATCCGATCCGATTGAACAGCAGCGCAAACGGCGCCGCAAGCAGCATGTAGCCGGCGGACTGCAGGTGTGGAATCGAGATTCCCGGGTACTTGAAGTACTTCTGGATCAGCGGGGCAGACCAGTCGGCCAGGAACAGGGCGATGACCAGGCTGATGGCCGCTGCCAGCAGCGCCAGCCCGAAGCTGTCGGTCACGTAGTGCACGATAGCTCCGACAAAGGCCATGTGCCAGAAGTTCCAGATATCGATGTCCAGCGTCCGAGTCAACCCGATCAACAGCAGGACCACGTTCAGGGCGATGCCGATCGGGATGATGAGGTTGCCGACCGAGGTACTAAAAGCCAGCGCGGAAGCGGCCGGCCAGCCGATGTCGATGATGTCGAGACCGGTCCCGGTTCGCTCTGCGAAGGCGGTGCCAATGGTGCTGACTTCTTCACCCAGCAGACCCACGGTCAGGAAGATGCCGACGAATGCGATTGCGGTGAGCAAGCCGCTTCGAAACGCACGGCCGAACTTCTGACCAAGGATCAGCCCAAGAATCGTGATGACGATTGGCAGCACGATCAATGGGCCGAGGGTATTGAGGAAGTCACCAATATTGCTAAGAAGATCTTCCATGCTTGTATTTCCTCCTCAGTACTACTCCTGCTTGGATTGCAGGAAAGCCAGGATCTCTTGGAGCGTTTCGGCTTGCCCGACTCCGGTCACGAGCGGCAAACCGTTCACCACCGGCGCCTTATCGCCGATCTCATCTGGAATCGCGGTGGTGGCGACGATGAGGTCTGCATCGATCAGGGAGGGGTTGAGTTCGGCCACCCGATACTGGCGGACCGTGACTTCAACGTCGTGTTCATCGAGGAATTCCTCGATTTTGACCTTCATCATGGTTGAGGTGGCGATGCCGGTTGCGCAGACGAGATAGACCTGTTTCATGGTTGATGCTCGACTTCTATCCGCAGAGCCTGAACACTGGACTCCGCAATTGGCCGAGGGCCCCAAGGATCCCAAAAGGTGATCGTTTCAAATTGGTGTTTGTCTCCCGTTACCTCCTTTCATCCAACGTTTCGATTTGCTCCGGTTTTGCCCCTCCCCGTGAGCGGAGGTCCCCCTCCTGTGCTCCGGCCGTCAGAACTTCCAGGCGCATCTTCCGCATCGCGTCGGCCATCGTGGCCGATAACCCATCATCGGTGACGATCAAATCGACCTCGTCCAGGCCGCATACCCTGGCGAAGACTGCCCGCCCGAACTTGGTGTGGTCGGTAACGACCACTGTCCTGTGGGCGGCCCGGATCATGGCCTGTTTGACCGGCACCTCGTCCAAGTTAACGTTAGTGATGCCGTGCTCGAGGTCAACGGCGTCGGCGCCGAGAAAGGTCCAGTTCACCCGCAGTCCCTCCAGGAAGCGTGCGGTTTCCGAACCAAGCAACGTGTACACGTTGGCGCGCAAATTGCCGCCGGGACTGATCAACGACAGACCCTCGATGTTGGCCAGGTGAGACAGGATTTTGATGTCGTTGGTAACGATGGTCAGTGGCAAGGTGGCCTTGAGTGCCTGACCGACCTGCCAGGTGGTCGAGCCCGAGTCCAGGATGACCGTCTCCCCGGGGTGAACCAGCTCGGCCGCAGCTTTGCCGATGCGGCGTTTCTCGGCGACCATGAGTCGCTGTTTCTCGAGCAGAGTGGGTTCGTGGGCGGTGGAGTAGACGCCGCGAGGTAGGGCGCCGCCGTGCGTGCGGTGCAGCAGCCCGGCGGCTTCAAGATCCGCCAGGTCGCGGCGAATTGTGGAGGGTGAACATTCGAGTTCCTCTGCGAGCGTTCGAACGGACTGGTAGCCATTCCGCAGTACCAGCTCGCGGAGCAATTCGCGCCGCCCATCAACCTTCACAGCCAATCGCTTTCCAGCGGCAGAACTGGTGTGATCGGAATCGCCACAAGAATGGACGATTTCGATCATCGTATGCCAGAACTTGACCGGAATCAAGCATAATCGTCAGGAGTTCACCTGACAAAGAGCAATTCGCGAAACGAATCTCGGCTGTGGCCTTAGTGCCGGTGAAAGCGGCCCGGCAGCGTTATGCCGCACCTGGCGCAGCGGCCCGAGCTGTCCAGGCGCTCAAGGTTGACCTGGTAGCCGAAACGACGGATCAGCAGCTCACCGCAACCAGCGCAGTAGGTCGAACCGCCTTCGGTGTCGAAGATGTTGCCGGTGTAGACGTAGTGGACCCCGGCTTCCAGCGCCTGGCGGCGGGCGCGCTTCAAAGTGGCGGGGGGGGGGGGGGGGACGTCCATCATGCGGAAATCCGGGTGGAAGGCGGTAAAGTGCAGCGGGACATCCGGCCCCAGGTTCTCCAGGATCCAATCGCACTGGCGGGCGATCTCGGTTTCGCCATCGTTATGGCCGGGGATTAGCAAGGTGGTGATCTCGAACCACACCTCTGACTCGTGCTTCAGCCAGCGAAGCGTCTCCAGCACCGGGTCGAGCTGACTGTAGCACTGTTTGCGGTAGAACTCGTCGGTGAAACCTTTGAGATCGACGTTGGCGGCGTCGATGTGCTCGTAGAAATCCGCTCGCGCTTCATCTGCAATGTAGCCGGCGGTGACCGCAACGGTCTTGATCCCTTGTCGATGGGCTTCAATTGCGCAGTCGATAGCGTACTCGGCGAAGATCACCGGATCGTTGTAAGTGAAGGCGATGCTGGGGCAATCCCGGGTGGCGGCCATTGAGGCCACCTCAGCCGGCATGGCGCGCTGAGTGAGCTTCGCCATTTCGCGCACCTTGGAGATGTGCCAGTTCTGGCAAAAGCGGCAGCCCAGGTTGCAGCCGGCGGTGCCGAAGGAAAGCACCTGGGTGCCGGGCAGGAAGTGGTTGAGTGGCTTCTTTTCGATCGGGTCCACCGCCATGCCGGTGTTGCGACCGTAGCTGGTGAGCAACATGCCGCCATCCTGCGCCTGGCGCACGAAGCAGAAGCCGCGCTGGCCCTCGCGCAGCTTGCAGTAGCGCGGGCACAAGTCGCACTGCACGCGACCGTCCTCCAGCACGTGCCACCACTCGCCGCGCACCACACCGGATTCGACCAGTGTGCGTTCGCTCAACTCAACGCTCATGCTTTCCCATTTTCATCATACAGGCAAACCGACGCATACCCGACCACCGATCGGGTGTCGCCGGTGACGTCGCCGGAGGTGGCATAGCGCAATACCTGGGCGCGGCCTGCGCCGCTGGCCCACAGCGTGGCGGCGATAGCCCCCTTGCCGCAAGCGAAGCCGACCCCCTCTTCATCCGCTCTAAGAACCGCTTCCGGGTCCAGCCGCTCGACCCGGCGTAGCAACTCACCGTCCAGGATTTCGGCCTGCTTTTGTGGGTAGTGGTGCGAGAGGTCGGAGCTGGCCAGCAGGAGCGACGGCACGTCGGAGAAGGCGGCCTTGAGCGCCTGCGATAGCGAGCGGACGACGCGTTCGGATTGCACCGCCAGCATCACCGGCACGAAGGAGAACTCGTCCAGCGTTCGCTGCAGGAAAGGTAGCTGCACCTCAATCGAGTGCTCGCTGCTTTCGCGCAGCGCGGTGAAACCGCGCCCGAGCGTTTCCCTGAGTGAGCCGTCCAGTTGGTCAACGGCTTGGGTATCTACCGGAATCTCACCCAAGGGCGTTTGGTAGGCACCGTAGCTGCTGGTCAGCAGCGGCTCCGGGTGGCCGCTGTGAAGCGGGCCCAGGATGACGATGGTGCCTGGCCGCCATCCGTCCAGCGCGGCGTAGCCATGCGCAGCCACCGCGCCGGAATACCGGTGTCCGGCGTGCGGCACGATCAATCCTCTGATCGCCGCTGGTTCGATGCTCGGCTTGGGGGCGGCTGCCAGATACCCGTCGACCACGCGCGCCAGCAGCGACGGGTCATTGGGGTACCAGGGGCCGCCGATTGGGGGTCGGATGTTCATCTGCTTGTGAACCCGCACGGGCAGTGTACTTCGGCCATCGGGGCAATGCAGGTGTGTTGTTCGATCTCTGTCCGGGCCGTCGGATCAGCGGTCCGAAGGATCAGTCGTCACCTTCGCCCTCTTCCTTGTCGCCGGTCGGGTGGCAGCGGGTGCAGTTTGCCAGGTTGCTGACGCCCTCGTGCTCGTTGCGCATTCGATTGGCATCGTGGCACTCGTAGCAAGTGTAGCTGAGCAGGCTGCTGGGGTGGCACAGGCTGCATTGGCCGTTGGCGCCTTCGTGGTTGACCGGGAAGGTGTGCGGACCGTTGTAGCCGGCCGGCAGCCAGGCGCTGGTGGTGTGGCAGGCGGCGCAATCTGTGCCGAACACGCCGCGGTGCACGGCCGGGTCTTGATGGCAGGCCACGCACGCAGTCGGAGTGTCAGCGAAGCTGGCATTGGGATGGCAGCCCTCGCAGCTTGTGGTGCGGTGGGCACCGGTAAGCGGAAAGGCCGACAGGTCGTGATCGAAGGTGACATCCGACCATTCGGTGGGCTGATGGCAAGCCGAACAGATCTCGCCAAATCGCCCCTCGTGCGCGTCTTCCGCGCGGTGGCAGGCGATGCAGACTGTCGGTGTTTCGACGTACCGACCCGCCTCGTGGCAGCCAGCGCAATCGGCCAGCTGGTGCGCGCCAATCAACGGGTAGTTGGTCTGGGCGTGGTCAAAAGTGAGCTCCGACCAGTCGGTCTCGACGTGGCAATCGCCGCAGTCCTGCACGAACTGGCCGCTGTGAGGGTCATCTTCCCGATGGCAGCCGGCACAATCGGTCGGCAGCCCGGTCCACTGCCGCTCGATATGACAGCTTCCGCACTCGAGCTCAGCGTGCGATCCGCTCAGTGGGAAGCCGGTGAGCTGGTGATCCAGCGTGGCACCCTCCCAGCCAGCGGGCGAATGGCAAGCTTGGCAATCCACGCCCAACCGACCTTCGTGGATGTCGTCGTCGTGATGGCAGTCGAGGCAGGCGTTTGGCGTACTTTCGAGCGCTTCTAACGTGCGAGCCTCAAGGTGGCAGGCCGAACATCCCACTTCCAGATGTTTGCCTTCTAGAGTGTAGACCGCGTGCCGGAATTCGTTGCCGTAGCGATCGACTCCGTCGTGACACGCCAGGCAGTCGTCGCCGAAGTCCTCCAGATGCCGCTCGGCGTAATCTGGATCCTGCAATGTATGACAGCTCTGACAGCTTTCAACCGTAAAGCGCCGCAGAGAGTCGGGATGGCAGTCCAGGCAGCGGAAGTCCCGGTTGTCGACTGGATGGCCGGTCAACGCGAAGCCGATGCGTTCATGAGGGAAGTCGACGATCTCACGCATCGTGAGATCAGCGGTGGCGCCGTTGTGCTCCGTGTGGCAGTCCCGGCAGTTGACGGCGCTGGCCATACCGTAGTGAAAGCCCGCTATGGTCTGAAGTTCATCGCCCACTTCCGCATGGCAGTCCATGCAGCGATCGCCCATGCGTTCACCATCCCAAAAGGCGGGATGACAGGCGGCGCACTCGTGTGAAAGCTCGACATGGCTGCGCACTCCACCGACCGGCTGCGAGGAGGCCTCGACGTTTAGCTGGCCGGGGCTGAACATGGCATTACCGCCAAGCACCGAGGCGGCCACCAGCCCGACCGCGGTCAGGGCGGCTGCCGCAATGCCGGCTCCGGTCAGGCATCCGAGCGGTTTATTCATTGGTGTGAAGCGACGCCGGACGGGAATCTGCGCAAGGCGTGGCGGTCGGGTGATTGGTTCATCGTCCGTTCACCGCAGCAAGGTCGCGTAATACAGCGCTCCGGCAGCATGCGTGAAGGCGGCCACGAAGAGCGCGATACCAAGCGGGATGTGCACCGTGTGCCAGAGCGCAAGCATGCGTCGAGCGGCAGCCAGCGAAGCGACCTGCCGCTGTAGCTGGCGACGACGCCGCAGCGCGGTGGCGCGCTGCTCCAGCTGCCGGCGAGCCTCAGGGCCCAGGCCGCGGGCAGCGCGGCGAACGGCCCAGCGATCGCGCAGATCGACCAATGCTCGAGTGAGAATCCAACCGGCTGAGGAGCGGTCCGAGACCCCTGGCTGCCCGGCGGTGGAGGCGGGCAGCGTCAACTGCTCCACATCAGAAGCCGAAGCGCCGCTGATTTCATAGCTGCGCCGAAGGCCATCAAGCTGCGCGTCGAGGCGGGCAATCTCGGCCTGTAGTGCCTCGGCTTCGAGCACGATTCCGTCGGCGGTGCGGGGCACTGCGGTGTAAATGTAGCGGCCAGTGAAACCGCTGAGCACTACCAGCACGGTCATCAGCATCACCAGGCCGGCCAGCCCGTGAAACTCCCAGGCGCTGTGCAGCAGCACAAGGTAAGGGCCGACGATCCCGGTGAAGATGTGAAATCGCAGCCAATCGCTCATGCGGCCCCATGGTCTCCGGATCGCCCTTTTGCGCAGCGAATACAGCGTCTCGGTGGCCAGCATCAAGGCGAAGCCCAGAATGCCCAGACCGTGGCCGATCAGCCCGCTCGCTGGCGGTGGACCTTCCAGCCCCGCTACACCGCCGTAGAGGGCGGTCACAAGCGCGACCGTCAGTGCGGCCAACCATAGCTCGCGAGATCCAACCATTTAGACGGCCTGCTCCGCCCAGAACTCCATCACGGTGCTGACCAGCGAGGCCGGCTCAGCCAGCAGTCGTTGACGGATAGGCGTGATATCGACTGCATCGCCGACCAGGTGCTGGAGCGGGCGGGACAACGATTGGTCGCCCATCACCACCGCACCCAGAATCGTATTGTCGCCCAGCAGCAGCCGGGTCCTGCTATGCGGCTCCCCGGTTTCGACCACCATCGCGTCTGGTTGTAGGCGCCACCCCTCGCTGTCACCGCGGGCAATGGCCTTCAGGTCGGTCGATTCACGGTCGCGGCCAACCGAGCCGAGAATGGTGGTGGTGATGCCGCCGATGCGGGTTACGTTAAAGGCCGGCGGGCGTGAGTATCGGTAGGGCTGGCCGGCCATGTTGCGGCCGGCAGCCGCTCCCTGCTGCAGCGCCACCCACCAAAGCGAATCGAGCACAGTTTTGCCGCTGGCAGGGTCGAATACCTCGGCCGCGTCGCCGGCAGCATAGATCCCCTCCAGGTTGGTACGCATGTGCTCATCGACCAGGATTCCGCGGTTCACGGCTACTCCCGCCGTGAGGGGCAATTCCAGTCGGGGCCGGATGCCGATCGCCACCGCCAGGATCTGCGCCTCGAGCGTGCCGCCGGTGGTCTCCACCGCGGTCAAACGGCCGCGGCGGCCATGCAGCCTCGCCAACTCAGTATGCCGGTGCAGGCGGATACGCTCCTCTTCGAGCCGCTGCTCGACCAGCGCAGACTCCTCATCGTCCAGCACGCTGCTCCAATAGCGACCTTTGCGCAACAGGTAGTGGGTTTCGACCTTGCGCGCGGCCAGCCCCTCGGCCAGCTCCAGCGCGGTGATTCCGCCTCCGATCACCACCGCACGGCGCGCGCGTCGCGCCAGCTTGAGGATGTTTTGGGCGTCGGCCAGCGTGTCCAGCGTGACCACCCCCTCCAATTCGATCCCCGGGATTTCGGGTCGGATGGCCTTGGCGCCAACAGCCAACAGCAGCGAATCGTATGGCAGGATCCTCCCGCCTTGCAGATGCAGGCGGCGGTGATGAGGGTTGATCCCGATGACGGTGGCGCCCAGCCGCTCGATCCGCAA
>CAZJUE010000094.1:8745-10186 GCA_964549025.1 uncultured Anaerolineaceae bacterium
CCGCGGCGGGCGTGGCTGCGGACATCGATCTCTATGGGGCAGTTGAAGGAGCAGATCCCGCACTGTACGCAGCGCACCGCTTCGGGTACTACCTGCGCGGCCGCCAGCGCCTTGCGGCGCCGTCCGCCTCGTGCGAAGAGGGAGTTGAGAAGCCCGGCCACAAACCTCGCAGGAGCGTAAGGCTAATCCCGCAGGCGGGTCCAGTGAATGGCTTCTAGGTCACGGGTGTACGGATGTCATGAATTGTGGTAGCAGGCCCACGTCGAACGCCTTAGCGTGCCGCAGCTGACTACTGCGCCACCCCCCAGAGCTGGACCGCGCCCGACTCGGCGGCGCTGACGAGCAGGCTGCCGTCCGACGAGAAGCGCACGCTGCGGATGGGCTGGTCGGCGGCAGCCAGCGTCGCCAGTGGCTCGCCGGTGACCGCGCTCCACAGCCGAACGGTGCCGTCTGCAGATGCGCTGGCGAGCAGCGTGCCGTCCGGCGAGTAGGCCACGTCGTAGATCCAGTCGTCGTGTCCTTCGAGCATCAACAGCTGGGCACCGTCGGAGACCTCCCAGACCCGGACAGTCTTGTCCCATGCTGCTGAAGCCAGCCGCCTGCCGTCGGGGGAGAACTCGAGGCCCCAGACTGCGGCGGTGTGGCCGCTGAAATCGCGCAGCAGGTTCGCGGTCGGCGATCCCTCGGAATCTTCCCCCAGCTGCCACAGCTTGATGGAACCGTCAGCTGCGCCGCTGGCCAGCAGGTTGCCGGCCGGAGCCGCAGCCAGGTCCCACACCCAGTCTTCATGCCCGTCCGAGCTTGCGCTCAGTTCCGACATCGGCAGCGCCCAGAAACGAAGCCTGCCGTCCTGCCCGCTGGTCACCGCGGTGCGCCCATCCGGCAGGATCGCCAGTGCGGAAACTTCGCCACCGTCCCCGACTGCCTCGGCGCCACTCCGCAGCGGGTCCAGCTGAATCCGAATGCCGCCGTCTTTCGACACACCGACCAGGTAGCCACTGAGCGGCTCGAAAGCCAGGCGATAAATCCAATCGGTGTGCATCGAGGCGCCCTGGAAGGCGTTAGCGGCCGCCCGGTCCCAGTACCAGAGCTCACCGGACCCGGTCGCGATGGCAATCATCTGTGCGCCCGGCGAGAATACCGCGTCGGTGGCGGTTTGCTCGAGTTCCAGGCTGTCGAGCAGCTGGACTTGGGAGGCGCTCACAGCGTCGATCGCTTCGCCCGATGGCTCGCCCGCACTGGAGACGGCCCAAATCCCGATCAGGTCCTCGTTTGAAACCGTGATCAGCCAGCGGCCGTCCGGCGAGAAGCTCAGTTGATAGATGCCTTCATGGGCGTCCGGCAACACTGCCAGCAGCTCGCCCGACCGTGCATTCCAGATCCGGACCGAGAGCTCGGTGGCGGTCGCCAGCAGGCTGCCGTCTGGCGAGTAGGCCGCGGC
>CAZJUE010000095.1:0-3631 GCA_964549025.1 uncultured Anaerolineaceae bacterium
GTGTCGCCGACCCTGCTCGGGCTTTCTCATGCCTTGGGCGCGCGGGGCACAGGCGCAACCGTCGATAGGGTTCCCGGACGCCGTCTAGGCCCGGATATTGAAACCCAAAGACCGTCGCATCGGGACCGATTGCTTGCGCCAGGTTTACCAGACTGAACAGGTCACCTGCGAGCCCCGGAGCAATGAAGAGCGGGGGCTCGCTTGACCCCTCCTGCAACAGAACGACCGGTGACCAAAGATTCGTGGCATCTGCCTCGTTGAGTAGTGCGGCCTGATCTGAAATGGTGGGGGCGGAGAGCAGACTCGAGATGGGAAGATTGAGTCCCGTCTTCTTCAGGATGGCTTGGGTAAGGCGAAGCGCTATGAAGGTATTACGACCAACCAGCTCGAAAAAGCTGTCACGTACCCCGATCGGCTCAATCCGGAGCGTTTCCTCCCAGATCGAGACCAAAAGGCTTTCGCCTTCTGTGCTGGGCGCAACGTAGGAACTTGAGGGAAGAATCTCCTGTCGATTCACTGGATTGGCCTGGCCGCGCGGCCGTGCTCAAGCTCTGTAGAGACCTGGTTTGAACCTGAAGAAATGGACAGTCCGCACTCGGAGGTCGGCGACTCGTTGAGCCCGGCAAGCTCCCCTCGGGGGTCAATCGCCAGATTGCGCGTCAGTCCGATCACCAGTAGTTGCCTCATCGGATCGACCCTCTCTGATTCTGCGCCGAAACCGGTTGATGCTTGTCCGAATTCGGCGAGAAAAAATCAGGATAAATCCTGAGATCGCTGCGAACACAGCAACTCCTGCCTGGAACAGCATGCCCCCCGTGTTCGGATCGATGTATGCAGTGGTGGCGATCCTACGCATCGCCAGTATCACCGCCGCTCCAGACACCAGTCGTTTGATCAGTCTCATCTTATTTATGTCTCCTCGAATCTAGTCGCCCGCAGTCAGACTCTCGCGCATCGGTCCGCCCACATCGACGCTTACCGCTTCCATCCCGAACTGCTTAAGCACTGCATCCGCAACATCCCGAAGATCGCTTCGCTGAGTCTCAGCACTCGCCTCCTTGCCACGCGGATCGTAGGCAATCATCAGCCCATTCTGCGCGTGATTGCAATCGTCGGGGCCAGTGTCGTTCTCGAGTGTGTACGTGGAGCCGTGGCCCAGCGAGCCGACCGATCGCCACAGTAGATCGCCGAAGTACACCATCAGGTCCGGGGGGACGCCACGGACTTCTGCGTAGATGTCTTGGGGCTTGAACACGCGCGTGCCGAGAAGGCTACCGTTAGGATCAGGAATACTGGCCAGCTTCTCCGCAAGTTGGCCGCGAAAGGCCTCGTAGTTAGACAGCAACACCTGCCCATTTGGCTCGCGACCGCGCACGTTAATGAACACCCGCCCGTAGTAACCACCGTCGCCCCAAGCGGTGGTTCGATCCCAATCGACTTCCAGATCGTCGAAAGGAGTGATCTTGCCCGGCTTGGGATCTTCCTTGAAGGCCAAGTAACCTTCCCGCCACAGCCACTCGTTCAGGCAGATCCCGCCGTCCATCCGCTTTGCGCCATGATCGGAAACGACCAAAACGGTAGTGTCCTTCGGAATCCGGTTCAGCCATTCGCCGATGCGCTGATCGAGGTACACGTAGTAGTCGTGGATGGCGTTCTCGTACAGGTTCCCCGCCGTGTATCGTCGGTGCTCCGGATCGTGGTAGCTCCAGAAGCCGTGATGGATCCGATCGACGCCGATCTCCATCAGCATGAAAAAGTCCCAGGGATCGCTTCCTAGCAGGTGGTCGACAACCGCGAAGCGCTTTTCAGTCATGCTCCAGATCTGCTCGAGCAGGTAGTCCTTGTCGTCAGTGCGGAACTGGCGAACGTCGACGTCATACTCCGGGGCGATCCGGAGGACCTCATCTTTCAGCGAGGCCGGGTAAGTGAACTCGCTATGCGCACCGGGTGTCAGGAAGCCGGAGATCAACTTGCCATTAAGCGGCTTGACCGGGTAGGTTTGCGGCACGCCGATAACGACCGAGCGCTTTCCAGCTTCAGTCAGGTAGTCCCACACGCGCTTCTCGCGCATGTAGTCGCCGGTGGCGATGAAGCGGCCGTCGTAGGTGTGATTGGAGCGATTGCGGAAGCCGTAGATTCCGAGTTGGCCGGGATCCTTGCCCGACATCATCACCGACCATGCCGGCACGGTGATCGCCGGAATACAGGAATGCAGCTCGCCGTGGGCGCCGTTCTCGGCCAAGTAGGTCAGGTTGGGCAAGTCGTCTTGCCAACGATCGAAGACCAGTTCGGGCGCGGCGCAGTCGAGGCCGATCACGAACACCCGGCGCTCGTCGGAATGGCCGGTTAGCCGCTTGAGGAAGCTCATCGAGGTCAATCCGCGACTGCGGTAGTCTCCAAAGTTGCAGCCCATTGGTCGGCTCGAGCAAACCCCTTGCGTTCCAGGTAGCTCAAAACCTTCGACGCATTTGCCTCGGGTGTGGCGTTGACGGTATTCAGCGTCAGCTCTGCCCGCTCCGGTGGTTCGTAGGGATCGTCGACGCCGGTGAAGCCGCTAATCTCGCCCCGGCGGGCTTTGGCATACAGCCCCTTAGTGTCGCGCTGCTCGCAGACCTCCAGCGGGGTGTCGACAAAGACCTCGACGAAACGCTCGTCGCCGACCATGCTGCGCACGTCGTTGCGGGTAGCCCGGTAGGGGCTGACCGCGGCGCAGATCACCACCCCACCGTGCCGCGCGATCTCAGTCGCCACGAAGCCGATGCGGCGCACGTTGGTGTCGCGGTCTTCCTTGCTGAAGCCCAAGCCCTTTGACAGGTGCGTGCGGACGACATCGCCGTCCAGCATGGTGACCTGACGGCCCCGTTCCAGCAACAACGCGGTGAGCACCTCTGCCGTGGTCGATTTGCCGGCGCCGCTCAGGCCGGTGAACCAGATGCATACACCCTGACGATATCGCGGGGGCCGCGATTCGGCCAAGATCTCAGCGACTTCGTCTCGCAGCAGCCAGTCTGGGGGCTTGTCGCCGTTATCGAAGTAATCCTGCCGGATCGAACTGCCGGAGATCCGAAGCGCCTGCTCTCCAGGCAACAGCTCCGACTCCTCCACGAAGTCACCGTTTTCCGGCCGGTAAAGGAGCTCGCGGAACGGAACCACGCTCACGCCCAGCTCCTCGCTGTGCCGCTCGACAAGTTCTTGCGCATCGTAGGGTCCATAGAACGGCTCGCCGCTGGCTTTCACACCGGGACTGGCGTGGTCGCGGCCGACGATCAGGTGGTTGGCTCCGTAGTTGCGGCGGATGACCGCGTGCCAAAGTGCCTCGCGCGGCCCGGCCATGCGCATCGCCATCGGAAGCAGCGCCAGCACCACCCGGCCCGGCTCGAAATACCGGGCCTGCATGGCTCGGTAGGTGCGCACCCGAGTGTAGTGGTCGACGTCGCCCGGCTTGGTCATTCCGACTACCGGATGCAAAAGCAGCGTCGCATCTCGCTCTTGAGTCGCCCGGTGGGTGAGCTCCTCGTGGGCGCGGTGGAGTGGGTTGCGGGTCTGGAACGCAACCGCGTTCACTCTGCCACTGGCCTCCAACGCCCGCCGAGTTTCCGCCGGGGTCATCCGCAGCTCACGAAAGTCGAAA
>CAZJUE010000095.1:3641-10173 GCA_964549025.1 uncultured Anaerolineaceae bacterium
GCTTGGGCAACGCCAGCACCTGCAGCTTTCCAGATATGTTGAGCTCGCCCCAGCGCTGCATTTCGGCCACCAGGGGATGGCGTGGATCGGTGGTGCCGAAAACACGCTCGGCCACTTCCGTCCGATCCCAAGGATAGATCTCCTCTACCGTCATCACCGCGAGCAGCTCGTTCTTTTCGCTGCGCAGCGCCACTTCCTGATCGAGCTCGATCGGGCTGTCGGGGCCGACGGGCAGCGTGACTGGGATGGGAAACAGCTGGCCGCTCGCCAATCTCATGTCGGCTAGCACTCGCTTGTAGTCCTCGTGACCCATAAAGCGGTCCAGCGGCGAGAACCCCCCAACGGCCATCAGCTCGAGATCGCACATGGCTCGCTCGGAAAGCTGAATCGAAGGCAGTGCGTTGGCACGCGTCCACAACGCCTCGTCCGACCGCATCAAGTCGACCAGCCTGCCGCCGTTGGGCGAGATCAGTGTAGAAGTGTTGGTATGGATCAAGGGCAAAATGCCTCTGTCTTAAGCTGGGCCTGAAGCAGCGAAGCGCAGCTTCCGCCAGATCTGGTCGCCCCGGTACGAGGCGTAGGGGAGCAAAAGGGAGGCCCCGACACGCCGGTTGGCCAGCAGCCGCCCAGAGTACAGCGATCTGAAGTTCGAAAAGGAGAAATGTCTAGACAACAGATCGAGCGTGGCGGCCCGTAGGCCGGCGGCTCCCAACTGCTCAGTTAGATTCGCGGGTAGCGGGGTGCCCATGACCCTGGCGGTGACCGCCACCGCGGCATATACGATGTCGCCTACCTCATGCAAGCGACTCGTTTCTGCTACAAGCTCCCACCGAACCACTCCCTCGTCACGCAGGTACGCATCGATCGCGCAAAGCGCTTTCAAATTGAAGTAGCGCTTGCGGCAGGCATTCAGGCATGCAGCGACCATGGCGTCCTCTGGAGACATGATGAAGAACGAGCGACCAGCCAAGCGAACTGGAATGGCGTTCGACCATACCCGGTCCCATTCGATTGGCAGCGCGCCGTTGAGATCGACGTCGTGGTGTCCGCGGAAGTCGAACTCCAACGGGAACGTTTCGCTCAGTGCGAAGAGCTCAGCGACCAGATCGTGTGGCAGGTCCTTTTCGTAAGGGCGCAGGATTATGTCTACGTCATGCGACACGGTATAGGCTCCTGAGCCGCTGCCAAACAGCTCCATGGCGGCGCCTTTGATCAGCATCACGTCCACTGCCTGCGAGTTGAGAAAATCCAGAAGTCGCCACAGCCCTGCGCGCAGATGGCGCTTGCTTGCCAGGTTTCTGGCAAAGCTACGACGAAAGCGTTCGATGGTCTCGTTCTTCAAGCGCAGGTCGGAGGGATCCAGCTGAGCTAGGTTTCGGTAGACCAGCGGCGCGACCTGGTGCAGCCGGGCCGTCTCGTACACCTGATCCCAGCTTATGGGGTTGCGGCGGCTGAGCTCGACGACACTCGCTTGCTCCCTGTCGCCAAAGCTCGTCCGCACGCAGGTGGCAAGCAGCTGGTCTTCCACGCTAGGCCATCGGACTCCGTTTGCGCTCATGGTGTGGCGAACCCGTCCGCGGAGATCATGTCCAGTACCAGATCGGCGGTCGAGTCGAGGCCGTTTCGCATCAGCCGATAGCACCGTGCCTCCCGCACGATCCGGGCCAGGCCGTGGAACGCGAAGGCGCCGACAATCTCGAAGTTAGCATTGTGCCGGATTAGCCTGCCCATCACTTCGCGACCGTCAATCTGCTCAAGCTTAGGCTCGCTTCCCTCCCCAGCTTCTGGAAAGATCACGTGCGACACTCGAACCGGGCCCGCGACTGATCCTTGGCGGACGTCATCAGCATGGGTGAACCATACCGGCTTCCACCCATCCGTCCGCTTCGCCAAGTCCTGTTCGGTTGGACCGAACCAAGAACTCACCTGAGGAAACATTTGTGGCACCCGGCTGCTGACGGGCTTGGGGAAAGCCAGCAACTCACCGGAGTCGGTGGTTACCACTCCCACTTCATCGGAAAAGTAGCGCCCGCCCCGCAGCAGCAGCGACAGGGTCAGGCTGCTCTTGCCGGCATGCGACGAACCGGGTATCAGCACGCCGGCGTCGCCGATTGCGACCGCGCCGGCATGCATCAGCATGTGCCGCCGCTCGTGCCGCCACAGGAAGATGTCAAGTTGCCACTCGAGCAACCGCACCAGCTTCCAGAACTGGTCGGTCTTGCGGAAGAGTTTGCCGTTGCGATAGAAGCGATGGCGGGTCGTGGGGTCATCAGAAACCCATACTGTGAAGACTGCCTCCGGCTGTTGCGGCGGGTCGACCGTGATGGATAATGACCTGAGCAGGCGGTCGGCCGCCGCACCAAACTCGTTCGAGTTGGTCTCGACGAGCACGCGGTGGCCAAGCGGCTGGATTCCGCGCAACACGGTTGCTTCCCTTCGATGGGCCAGAGACTTGTCAGAGATCATCTGAGTTTGGAGAAAAACTTAGGCTGTCGAACTTAGCTCGAGCTTGAGAGCGCGTGCAGACCACCGCTATTGCTAGCTCTTACTGCCGCTTCCACTCTCGGAGCTGCTGCTGGACTCGCCCTCCGGTTGACCCACCGGGCTGCCCTGGCTGGGTTCGTCCCCACTCCGATGTATCGTCTGGATGATCGGAAGGCTGTAGGCAAGCCCTAGCGCGCTGACGCCAGCAACCTTCACAAACTCACGCCGGGTCGCTGAATCCATTTCTTCAGATGGCGTGGACGGCTTTTCATCGCTGTCGTTCATTGAAATATCCTTATTGTCTTGAGACTGTATCGGTTCACACTTCCACCAACTCGAGCTCGGTCATCTGCTCGACCGCCCCCTGGACCTCTGCCAGGGTCTGAGCTGCTTGCAGGCCAAACTCTTGGGCCAGCTCCGCGGCGATGGCACCTAGCTCGCGCTCGCCATCGCACATGAGCCAGACCAGCGCCGCACCGCTGTTCAAGCAGTGCACGTCCGCGCCGTTGCTCGGGTCGTACAGGAACACCTCCTGCCCAACCCATTCCTCCGCCAGATCGGTGCGCGGCTTCGGTTTGACTTTTCCGTTAGCACTCATGAGGCCTCCTGTATCTGTGCACGAAACGAATGAGATTGAGAAAAGCTCACTTCGAATTCAACGATGAAACGCTCAACAAACCCGTCATTACGGCCGCGTGAGCAGACAGGTCATCTCGCCCCTGTGTGCCCCACCACCATTCGTACACTCGCATCTCATTGGCACTCTCCGGCAGCGGCCCGAGTAGGACGAGGGCGCGGTCGAACTGACCGGACCACGCGTACGACTGCCCGAGCGCCTTCTGAATGCCCCGGTGCTCCGGGTCCAAGGCATAGGCCGCTTTCAGGTATCCGATTGCGCTCTGGTAGTCCCGATCGAGCATGTGGATCAGCCCCAAGCGGTGGTTGGCGGTGAGATTTTCCGGATCGAAGGCCAGGGATCGAAGGAACAAGTCTTCGGCCGCAGCCAACTCGCCGATGCGGCTGCCGTCGTCCCATCGGTTGGTGGGCCAGTCCGCGAGCGCAACCTTTGCCATCTCGACGGCGCCCAGATTGGCAAACCAACCGGCAGCCAACTGGCGAGGCATGCTGACCACAATGACCAACGCTCCCAATGTCAGCGTAAGCAGGAGTTTGGCGCTCGGCCGGTTGCGTACCACGGGCGCCGGGCTCTCGGCGATAACGAGCGCGGCCGGGATCAAGGCAAACGGAATGACCCGAGTAGCTACCAACATGGCGTGCGTGACGCCGTAAATTACGAAGAAAGCCACTCCGAGCACGCCGGCGATCTGAAGTCCAGCAGCACCGGCGTTAAGGCGAAGCACAGCTGCGTAGGCCGCCACGGCCAGTATGGCCAGCAGACCAGTGAGCCCGATCCAGCCCTGCTCAACCAGCACATTCAAGTAGGCGCTGTTTCCCGAGTCCTCCTCCAAGAATAGGGCATGCGGGATTCCTTGTCTGTAAGTCGAGTACAGCGATGGGAATTGCCCCAGTCCGCCGCCGGTGAAAGGCGCATCTTGCGCAAGCTTCCAGGACTGCGGGTAGATCTCCGCTCGATTGGCCGCGGTGTTCGGTCCCGGCACAGCGACAACGATCTCAGGGAGCGTCAGAGCCGCCAGCAATCCGGCAGTAGAGATGATTGAAGCGCTGGCCAAGAAGGCCACCAGTCGGTGCCTACCAAAGACTCGTCCGCAAATCCACCAGATCACCGCTAACAACGCAATTGCCAGATAGGCGAGCCATGGCATGCGTGATTCGGTCAGCATCAGGACAACCGGCATCACCATTGCCGCCAGCCCGACCGCCAGGGCTCTGGCGGTGCGTACGAGCGGCGCTCTGGGGGAGCGACTAGAGTTTCTGCGCGGGAGGGACCGGACCAGGTCCAAGAGCCTAACAACGCCAATCGGGAGCGCCAACCCGAGCACTGCCGCAGTGCCATTGCGAACGACGTTCCAGTGCAGGCCAGTGTCGCCAAACCGCGGAACGATCTGGCTGAGGTACGCGCCCAGCTTCCCGACGACTTCGAACCGGGCGGTCGCGCTCGACCAGTCGTGCAAGCTCACGAGGTACAAACCGGCGCCCGCCACCAGGATCACCAATCCATCAGCCGCGAGGTCTCGCATGCGCTCACCGCTATCCACCAACGTGTAGAAAATCGCGACTGCGCATAGGAAGAGCAGCAGTCGGTACAGCGCTGTGACGTGGTCTGCCGCCACTGTGTATGCAATAACCGCCGAGCCCAAGAATGCGAACAGCGGCAGATCCACCGGCGTCCTGCGTAACAACCGCCCGGTTCTCAGCAGCCGCGCCGCAAGCGAGCCAGCGAGCAACAGCGAGCCAAAGCGCATCTGCGGTTGCCGCTGGCCGGACGCGATCCAGACCCCAACCGCGGCCAGCAGCAGTCCCCACTCGGCCCACGTCAGCGCTCGGGCAGCAAGCGCAGACCGCTGCAGTACATATCCGCTGCGCTCAGCGTGCGGCCAAGAAACCGAGACCGGAGTCGGAGGCGTCAACGAGGGATCAGGATGCGAGCTTGAAGGTCCAGCCGGCTACTGCACGCTCATGCCGGTATCGGTCGAAGCCCAACTCAGGTGCTGCAGGCCGGTGTCGAGGGCGATCTTGAAGGTGGAGACGTCGGACACCAACATCTTCAAATAGGTGAAGATCGGGCCGGGGCGCAGCGCCCACTCGCGGAAGGCCCGCTTCTGCCAGTACAACAGTCGCTCGGCGGACAGGCCAGGGTAGTCGAGCACGGTGCCCTCGTCCATATCGACGTTTTCCCAGCGGGTGCCCTTGCGGAACCACTCGTTCTCGACTACCTCGAAGAAGAAGGGCGTGCCGGGATAGGGCGCTGCGACGTGGAACAGGGCGATGTCCAGCGGCAGCTCCTTGGAGAAGTCGATGGTCTGCCGGATGGTCTCTTCGGTTTCGCCCGGCAGGCCGATGATGAAATAGCCCCAGTTGCGAATGCCGGCCTGGCGGGCCCAGCGCAACGAGCGGCGGGCCTTGTCCGGGTATGCGCCCTTGCGTGCGTGCTTGAGGATCTGCTCGTTGCCGCTCTCGATGCCCCAGGAGATCAGCCAGTTGCCGGCCTCACTCATGGCGTGCAGCATCTCCTCATCCACGTAATCCACCCGGCTGTTGCAGGTCCACTTGATGTCGATCTGCTGATCGATCATCAGCTTGCACAATCCCATCACCTGGTCGCGGTTGACGGTGAACAGGTCGGCGTACATGTGGATGTTGTCCAGCCCCAATTCCTTGAGCTGCCACAGCTCGTCCATGATCTTCTCGGGTGAGCGCAGCCGGGCGCCGTACTGGTAGCTGACGTGCTTTATGCAGTAGGTGCAGCCGGCCGGGCAGCCGCGGCTGGTGACGATGAAGGTAAAGGGGCCGCGGATGAGCGGCATGCGGTACTTGTCGAACGGCAGCAACTCATGCATTGGGATCGGCATGTCATCCAGGTCCTGGATGAAATTGCGCGGCAGGTTCATGCGTACATCTCCGTTCTCACGGTAGGCGATGCCGCGAATCTCGGATAGCTCGATCTCGCCCTCGCCGTTGACCGCCGGCTCGTAATTCGGGTCGTGTTTTTCAAACAGCTCCACGATCTCCGGCGGGCGCTGATCGAGTTTGCCCTCCAGGTGATCGACCAGGTCGCGGATGGTGAGGTCCGGCTCGCCAACCAGCACCATGTCCAGCGTCGGATAGGGCTTAAGCGTCTCGCGGGGAATGGCGGTGACGTGGGTACCGAAGCCGATGGTGAGCGCGCCGCGGGCCTTGGCCAAGAAACAGCCGTACATGTCGTTCTCGAGCGTCGGCGCGGTGACCTGGGTCAGATAGTATTTGGGCTGGTACTTGTCCAGCAGCCGGGTGAACTCCGGCCAGCTCATGCGCTCGGCGTTGGCGTCGACCACCGCTACTGCATAGGTGGGGTGCAGCAGCGCCGCCATCTGCGCCAGCGAGACCTGCGGCCACACCATGTTCTCGCGGGTGCGGCGGCCGACCCGGT
>CAZJUE010000096.1:0-10141 GCA_964549025.1 uncultured Anaerolineaceae bacterium
GTGCGGCGGCGGTTGCAGCCGGCGCGGTGCTCCGACCCGGGCTGACAGACCCGCTGCGCCGCGGGCTGAAGCGGTTCGGCGGCCGGCTGGGCCCCGCCGCCTGGTTGATTTGGCTACTTGAGCTGGTCGCAATTCCCTACCTGGTCATGGGACCGGCCGGCGCAGCGTTCGAGCCCCTGTTCGTGCGAGCGCTGTATTTCTGGTTGGCAGCACTGTCGGGGGCGCTGCTGCTGGAGCGAACCTGGGTAGGCCAATCGTTCGCCCTCCGTTTGGCGGTGACGGCGGTCGTCGGTGGAGTCGTGTACCGGGCATCGGTTTTTCTTCCAGTCCTTTCGACCTATCCACTCTCGCTCGGCTGGTCGGAGACCAGCCGCTACTACTACGGCTCGCTCTTTCTCTCCGGGCGCATCTACGGCCAATCGGTTGCTCCGTCGGTGCTGCATCCCAGTCGCTATTTGCTGCAGGCGCTACCGTTTCTGGTCACAACCAGTGCGCTCTGGTTTCACCGCCTGTGGCAGGTGCTGCTGTGGCTCGGACTGCCGGCGATCACAATTGGGGTGCTCATCCGGCGGCTAGGGCTGGATGGCCGGCTGCGGCGGTGGATTTTCGGATTGTGGGCGTTCTTGTTCCTGTTTCAAGGACCAGTCCTGTATCACCTGTTGGTTCCGGTCGCGCTGGTGTTTGGCGGCTTGGATCGGCGTCGCCCGTGGCGCTCAATGCTGGTTGTCATTCTGGCATCGGCTTGGGCCGGCATCAGCCGCATCAATTGGATACCGGTGCCCGGTGGTCTGGCGGCGGCCCTGTACCTGCTGGAGCGTCCGCGGGTTGGGCAGCCGGTGTGGCGCTATTGGCGCTGGCCGGTGGTCTGGATCGTGTTTGGCAGCCTCTTCGGCCTGGTCAGCTATTTTGGCTACATACAGGCCTCCGGCGTGGATCCGACGCAGTTCGGCTCGAGCTTCACCTCGGACCTGTTCTGGTATCGCCTGCTCCCGAATCCCACACTCCGGATTGGGATTCTGCTGGCGATTGGCCTGGCCTCGCTGCCCGTGGTGCTGGTCATCCGGCGGCAGCTCCGTGGTTCGGGCGCCACGCCTGGTCCGGCGCGCTGGCTACCGCTGGGTGCCATGCTAGGTCTGCTGCTGTTGGGCGGGATCGTCGTCAGCATGAAGATCGGCGGCGGCAGCAACCTGCACAACCTAGACGCCTATCTGATCGTGCTGCTGCTGATTGGGAGCTACATCTACGCCGGGCGGGTGGCCGGACTCAAGGCGGTACAGCCAAGCCGGCGGGCGCTTGCATTAGGGCTGGCGATTCCACTGCTGTTCAACCTCGGGATCGGCGCTCAAGTGCCAGGCAGGGACTTCGAACTCGCCCGGAGCATCGTTGCCGAGGTCGACAGACAGATCAGCGCCCTGGATGATCCGGATCCTGAAGTGCTGTTCATCTCAGAACGTCACTTGCTCACCTTCGGCATGGTGCGGAGCGTGGAGTTGACCGCGGACTACGAAAAGGTGTTCCTGATGGAAATGGCCATGTCCGGAACGCGCGCCTATCTGGACCCCTTCCAGGAGTCCTTGCGTCGGCACGAGTTCGACCTGATCGTAAGCGAGCCGCTCAGGGTGCAGTATCAGGGCCGGCAGCGGGCGTTTGGGGAGGAGAACGATGCCTGGGTCAGGGAGGTCTCGGTGCCGGTGCTGTGCCACTACGAGCCGACCCGGACCTTCCCCGATGCCGCGGTGCAGCTGCTGTTGCCGAGGGAGATGCCCGAGGAGTGCTAGGCAGGTGGCATGGGTGAATGGGTTGTGGTTGTTCGCTAGCTCCGTCGCGGCCGATAAGTTGATAGTGTGCGCAGCGGAGATGCTGTGGGACTGCGATTTGGAACGGCTCCCCCTACGATGACCCGTGAATTCAACTTCCACAATATCGTCGGGCTGCGGCTGGACTCGGGTGACGCAGTGGCGATCGAGTTCTTTCAAGCTGAGCTGGGTGAGCATGCCGGCCAGATTGGCGATGGCCTTGCGGAGGTTGCCTTGCGCTGGAGGTCAGCCGCACTCCCGAAATCGCCGGGCTCCGGATACCAGCGTCAGCTGCACAAGCGACTGGCACACTGGCACTACCGGATTGAGCTTAGTCAACGAAGCGTGCAGATTGACTGCGCGGGCAATCGAATCGCGCTTCCGATGGCTTGGCACATGCTGATTCACCCCAGCATGAGCTACCTGGTCGCAAACAAGGGCAGCTTGATGCTTCACGGCGCAGCTGTGGTCTGCGGGGGGAAGAGCTTGATTGTGACCGGGCCAGGGGGAGTGGGCAAGACAACCACGAGTTCGCTGCTGCTGCGCGCCAGCGCCGAGTGGAAGCTGCACGCAGACGACTCCGTCTTTCTTGGACCAGGATGGAATTCGTTCTCGTTTGCGACGCCGACCCTTGCCTACGCTGACTTGCTGCGCTGGCTGCCTGAGCTGCGGTCTACCCTCAGCGCCTCCGAGCTGCTGCGGTTGCTCGTATCCGGTTCATTAATGAGATTGTCGGGTGGGCGGGTCCGGTGGCCCGTTCGGGTGGGAGCCAAGCGTCTATGGCCGAATCGAGAGATGGCATCCATGGCGCAACTGGGAGCGATCTTGCTGGTCGGGCCGCGCTCCGGGGACGCGATCGGACTGCGACGGCTCGAACTCGCCGAAGATCCGGCAGGCGAGCTGTTGGCTGTGAACTTCCGCGAGCGTCGCCACTTCTCACGGCTGCTCAGGCGTACTTCAGGCGTGCAAATCGCTGATGCAATCCTCCACGATTGGCGGCGCCGGGAGCGGGCGCTGCTCGACCGGATCGTGGCCGCACACGCTGTTTACGAATTGCGAATTCCCGAGCGGCCCAACTCGGGTCTGGAATTGGCCCGTGAGCTTTCCGCAAAGCTCAAGGAACTGCTGGACGTGCGGAACGAGGTGGCGCCGCACCACGGCGTGTAGGTCAGAGACGAAGCGCTTGACCGGCGCGCTTTTGCGGCTATAATTCAAAAGTTGAATTCAGGAATTGAATTTTGAAATGGCGAATTCCAAAGATGTGGCGAACCAGCGAGATCTGACCCTTCTTGAGGAGATCTCGCGCGATCCTGACACGACCCAGGCCAACCTGGCAACTCGATTGGGCGTGGCAGTCGGAACAGTCAACTGGCACATCAAGCGCCTGATCGCCAAGGGCTACGTGAAAGTCAAGCGCGCTGAGCGTAAGAAACTGCGCTACATCATTACCCCGGACGGAATCGCGCTGCGGGCTCGGTTGACAGTCGCGTATATCGAGAATTCGATGATGCTGTATCGGCGTGCGCGTGAGCAGGCTCAGCGAGCTCTCGGGAAAGCGCGCAAGCTCGGCTACCGCGAGGTTCAGATCGAAGGCGACGGAGACATCGCCGACGTGTGCCGCTTGACCTGCCTGGAGCAGGGATTTGAGATCGCCGCCGACCCGCCAGAGGATGGGATCCCAAGACTTGAGATCGAGGGGATGGATGTGGTCCTTCGTCTCCCAGAGGATGCAGCTGCAGATTAGGAATCGATCGGTTCCGGTGGTCCCGCCAGCTGTGGGGCTCGCCAGCCAACCAGGGAGCGAATGAGCGAAATGGTCAACACCGAATCCCCAACCGAATTCTGGAGCCAGCGCAGGGTTCTGGTGACCGGCGGCGCCGGCTTTCTCGGGTCGCATCTCATGGATCGATTGCAGCAGCTCGATCCAGTCGAGATCATCGTGCCGCGGAAGCGGGATTACGACCTCACGCGGATCACTGACGTCCGGCGCCTGCTTACCGATTCACAGCCGGATTTGATCCTGCATTTGGCCGCGCTGGCAGGCGGCATAGGAGCGAATCAGGCCCGGCCCGCCGAATTCTTTTACCAGAATCTGCGAATGGGCACGCAGCTGCTTCACGAAGCATGGGAACGGGGCGTGCCCAAGCTGGTGTTGCTCGGCACGGTGTGCTCCTATCCCAAGGACACACCGGTGCCCTTTACGGAAGCGGATCTCTGGGAAGGCTACCCAGAGGAGACCAACGCGCCCTACGGCCTGGCGAAAAAGATGCTTATCGTGCAAAGTCAGGCGTATCGGGAGCAATACGGCTTCAACGCGGTGAACCTGATCCCGGTGAACCTCTACGGGCCTCGTGACAACTTCGATCTCGAGACTTCACACGTAATCCCGGCGTTGATCCGCAAGGTGCTGGAAGCCAAGCAGCGGGACGATGAGACGGTCGAGCTCTGGGGCGATGGAAGCCCAACCCGAGAATTCCTGTATGCCCCGGACGCCGCAGAAGGCATCCTGTTGGGAGCGCAGCACTTGAACACCAGCGACCCGGTAAACCTGGGTTCCGGCCAGGAGATCAGCATTCGTGGCCTGGCGGAGTTGATCGCCAAGCTCATGAATTACCAGGGCCGGTTCGTGTGGGACACCTCTCGGCCTAATGGACAGCCGCGCCGGGCGCTTGACACCAGCAAGGCAGAGCAGCTGTTTGGCTTTGTGGCGCGGACTCCATTGGAAGACGGATTGCGGGCCACGATCGACTGGTACCGAAACCATTTGGCCGAGGCGGTGATCGAGGCATGACCCTTACGCAAGACAGCCAGCCGCTGACCGTCATCCGTCCCTCCACCGGTTGGCTGCGGCTGGACTTGGGCGAAATCTGGCGGTACCGGGAGCTGCTCTATTTCTTGGTGTGGCGCGACGTCAAGGTGCGCTACAAGCAGACCCTGATCGGCGCCGGCTGGGCAATTCTGAAGCCGTTTTTCAGCATGGTGATCTTCGCGGTGATCTTCGGCCGGTTGGCGGGGATTCCGACCGACGGCCTGCCGGCGCCGGTGTTTTATTTTGCTGGGCTGTTGCCGTGGGTGCTTTTTCAAGATGGCGTCAGCAAGGCCAGCGTGAGCCTGGTGACCGGACGGAGCATGGTCAGCAAGGTCTATTTCCCACGCCTGACCGTTCCGCTGGCCAGCGTGCTAGCGGGCTTGGTGGATTTTGGGCTCTCGGCTTTGGTGCTGGTCGGCTTGATTGCGTTCTTCGGCGTGTCGATCGGCCCCGGGTTGTGGTCGCTCCCTTTGTACCTTTTGCTGAGTCTGGTGACTGCAGTTGGCGTCGGGCTGTGGCTCTCGGCGCTCAACGTAGCGTACCGAGACATCGGCTATGTGACCCCGTTCATCCTCCAGGCGTGGCTCTACGCCTCCCCGGTGGCCTACTCGGCCACGCTGATCCCTGAGGGCCTTGGGCAGTTGGCCTACGGCCTCAACCCGATGGCCGGAGTGGTTCAGGGATTCCGCTGGGCGCTGCTTGGCGTCGGCCAGCCGGCGACCGACATGCTGGCCGTCTCAGTCCTGATCGCGCTGCTACTGCTCATCAGCGGTGCCATCTATTTCAGCAGGGTGGAGAAGAGCTTTGCTGACGTTATCTGAAATTGGCGGGGTATTCCCGCGCCTGCCGGCGCATATGCAGCGTCTGCCAGGGACTGGTGCCCACCGTGTTGGTCAAAGCGGCGCGGCGCTCACCCTTGAGGAGCCGAAATGACCGAGCCGGCCATCCGGGTTCGGGAGCTGGGGAAACGCTATCGATTGGGCGCCTCCGCCAATGCTTATCGCACGCTGCGCGACAGCCTGGCTGGCGTTTTCAGTCGCAAACCGAAGAAGCCGAGTTCCGACATAATCTGGGCGCTGCGCGAGGTGTCCTTCGATCTTCAACCCGGCCAGGTATTGGGTGTGATTGGAAGGAATGGGGCCGGCAAGACCACCTTGCTGAAAATCCTATCGCGGGTCACCGACCCGACCGAGGGATACGCCGAGATCCGGGGCCGGGTAGGAGCGCTGCTGGAGGTAGGAACCGGATTCCACCCCGAGCTGACCGGGCGGGAGAACATTTACCTGAATGGTGCCATCCTGGGAATGCGCCGCGGCGAGATCGATCGGAGGCTGGAGGAGATCGTTGGCTTCGCCGGGGTGGAGCAATTCGTGGATACGCCCATCAAACGCTACTCGACCGGAATGAACCTGCGATTGGCGTTCGCGGTAGCCGCGCACCTCGAGCCGGAGATCCTGGTCGTCGACGAGGTACTGGCGGTTGGGGATGCTGAGTTCCAGCGCAAGTGCATCGGCAAGATGAGTGAAGTGGCTCAGGGCGGGCGCACGGTGCTTTTTGTCAGCCATGACATGTCCGCCATCCTGCGCCTGACCGAAGAAGCCATCCTGCTTGAGCAGGGGCGGATTGAAATGCGTGGGGTGTCTCAGGAGGTCGTCGACGCCTATATGGCATCGGGGCTTTCCCGCTCTGCCGAGCGGAACTGGCAGGCGGACGAGCCGACGGTGCGCGCCGCGCGCCCGTTTCAGCCAATCCGGCTGCGGCTGCTGGACGGGGCCGGCCGACCCACCGAGCAGATCGTCTCTACCGAGCCGAACACATTTGAATTCGAGTACCAGCTGGACGAGGAGCTGACCGGACTGCGGGTCGGACTGTACCTGTTCACCAGCCGCGGGGAGCCGGTCTTTACCTCATTTGATACCGACCGGCCGGAGGATTACGAGCGGTTGTCGGTGCGCCCGGCTGGCCGGTATCGCAGCCGCTGCCGGATCCCAGCAGACCTGTTGAACCAGGGACGATACGTGCTGGGGGTAAACGCCAGCGCTTTTCGAATTCGCTCGTATTTCACTGAGGAGCATGCGTTGACTTTCACGGTGGACGCCACCGGGGCTCCGGGCAGCCAGTGGAATGAGAGCCGGCGTGGACCGGTTCGGCCGGCATTGGACTGGGAAGTCGCCGAGGCGGTCGGGTGAGCGGCCTGCGAACGTTGATCAAACGCGGGCTGGGCCCGGTTCCATTGGTGGCGGAGGCCTATCAACGGTGGTGGGCGTCCGTGGCGGCTGCACACGGTGGGTACCGCCTTGATCGACTGGTTAGGCATTTGCCGAGCTGGGTGGGTGCAACCGGTCAAGCGCGACTGGGCGCCGAGTCAAGCTCGTCGCCTCCTTCAAAGCGGGTGCTGGTGTTCGGCTATTTGCAGTGGTGGCTGGAGCACGCAGTCGCCTTATCGCTGCTGCTGCGTTCTGAAGGCCACCAGGTGGACTTGGCTTTCCTCCCGCATCGGCGCTGGCAGGTCGATCCACTGGCTTTCGACCTCCGGCGGCAGCGCAGCTATTTGGAGCGGGCGCTGGCACCGCTGAAACGTGAAATCGGTGTAATCGCGCTTCGAGACGGCGGCAAGCGATTGCCGAGCACACTCAACGACTCGCTTGGCGAGCAAAGCCGACTGGACGTGCAGTACACGCTGGGGCGCGAGCAAATCGATTGGGGTGCGGATCTGGAGGCCGACGAACTGCTCAGGCTGCGCCATTCGCGCAACTTGAACGTGGGGCGGGCGGCCTGCGGTCTGTTGCGCCGTTCAACCTACCATTCAGTCGTGATCCCCAATGGAAGCATCCTGGAGTTTGGAGCGCTCTACCGCGTTGCTCGACATCTGGGGCAACAGCCCGTCACCTACGAGTTTGGCGAGCGGCGGCAGCACATGTGGCTGGCGCCGGGGGCAGAGGTCATGCGGCAGCCAACCGAAGAACTATGGCAAGCCACTGCCGGCAAGCCGCTGACTGCCGAGCAACGGACTCGGCTTGAGCATTTGTTTCAGGCTCGCAAGACCGGGCGCAGCTGGGATCACTTCTCACGGCGCTGGCAGCGTGCTGTGGGTGCCGGCGCGCAGGCCGCGGCCGCCGAACTGGGGATTGATCTGGACCGCCCGGTCGTCCTGCTGTGCACCAACGTGGTTGGCGACAGTCTGGCGCTCGACCGTCAAGTCTTCACCCATGGCATGTCGGATTGGCTGGTGGAAACGGTGCGAATGCTGTCCGAAGGAGATGGCATCCAGCTGGTCGTGCGCGTCCATCCGGGAGAGATGCTTGGCGCCGGGCACCCGTCGGTCCAGCTGGTCCGCAATGCGTTGCCAAAACTTCCGGATTGGGTGACGGTCATTCCGCCCGAGTCATCCATCAATACCTACGATCTGATTGAGCTGGCGCAACTGGGATTGGTCTACACCACGACGGTTGGGCTGGAAATGGCGATGCACGGCGTTCCAGTGATTGTGGCGGGGGACACACACTATCGTGGCAAGGGCTTCACCCGCGATCCGCGAAGCATGGCGGAATACAACCAGGAGCTGAAGCGATTACTGGCCGATCTGCCAGATCAACGCCTGACGGCCAAGCAGGTCGACACCGCATGGCGATACGCCTATCGCTTCTTCTTCGACTATCCATTCCCCTTCCCCTGGCACCTGCTCCAGTTCTGGGAGGACCTGGAACAGCGCCCGCTCGAAACGGTTGTCCAGCCCGAGGGGCGCCGTCCGTACACACGCACACTGCGTGCGCTGGTCGGAGGAGAGGTCGACTGGGGAGTTGGATTGCATCGCCAGCATGGGGTTTCCGAGCGGGCAACCAAGGCGGAGCCGGAGCAGGTGGCGTAGTGGGGACCCCGGTCAAGGAACACGTGCGCCAGTTCTATGAATCGGTCGGGTGGCGGCAGATTGGGGAGGGGCTTTATCAAAACGCCCGCTATGAGGATTTGCGACCGGTATCGGCCGAGTATCTGCGTCGCTGTCACCTGCGCGTCGCTCGTTTCCTGCCAGCGGAGGGGCGCTTCCTGCTGGACGCCGGTTCAGGACCGATTCAATATCCGGAATACCTCGAATACTCGAAGGGCTACGCATTTCGGGTGTGCTTGGACATTTCCCAACTGGCACTCACCGAAGCCCGGGCTCGACTGGGGCGCAAAGGTCTGTACGTGGTTGGCGACGTAGCGCAGCTTCCATTTGTGGACGGATGCTTTGGCGGATTGGTTTCATTGCACACGGTTCACCACCTGCCGCCCGACGAGCACCAGCTAGCCTTCCGCGAATTCCATCGGACGCTGCAACCTGCTGGCCGTGCCGCGGTGGTCTACAGTTGGGGATCGCGGTCGGGCCTGATGCGGCTGGCTGGACCTGCTATCTGGATCGCCAGCCGGCTGCTTCGCATGTACTCACGTCTGCGCAGCACATCGCAGAATCCCCCTGATGGCACGGACGATGCTCCACGCGGCTCGGTGGACAAAGGAGCGGCGCAATCGACCGCTGTGCTTGACGGGTCAAACGGCGGTGCGGCGGTCGACCCCGCCGGAGCTGATGCATTGATTCGGCAGCCGGGCACCTTTACGTTCCGGCACGGATACCGCTGGGTGAGGCGGACCCTGGACGACCTGCCGGAACTGGAGATCCGTGTGTGGAGGTCGATCAGCACCCAGTTCCTGCGCACGCTGATCCATGCACCGCTTCAAGGCCGTCGTCTGCTGCGGGTGCTCTACTGGATGGAAGAGCGCTTTCCGCACTTCTTCGGCCGGTACGGTCAATACCCATTGATCCTCTTTCGCAAACCTGGGAGGCCAGGCACATGAACTGGAGCGAGTTGGTGGTGCTGGTGACCGGGGGGACAGGCTCGTTCGGACGCAAATTCGTCGAGCTGATGCTGGAGGAATTTCAGCCGCTCAAACTGATCGTCTTCAGTCGCGACGAGTTGAAGCAGCACGAGATGCGCGAAGCGGGCCTGGTAGATGACCGACTGCGGTACTTCATCGGTGACGTGCGCGACCTGTTGCGCCTTCGGCGGGCATTGGAAGGAGTGGACGTGGTCGTACACGCCGCAGCGCTCAAACAGGTTCCGGCGGCCGAGTACAACCCGATCGAAGCGATCAAGACCAACATCATGGGGGCTCAAAACGTGATCGAAGCCGCGCTGGACACCAATGTGCAGCGGGTGATGGCCATCAGCGCCGACAAGGCAGTGAATCCGATCAATCTATACGGCGCGACCAAATGGGCGGCTGAGAAGCTCGTGGTTCAGTCCAACGCCTACGCGGGTGGGCGCCAAACCCGCTTTAGCTGCGTTCGCTATGGAAACGTGATCGGAAGCCGTGGCAGCGTGATCCCGGTCTTTTTGCGGCAGAAAGCCAGCGGCCGGGTGACGGTGACCGACGAGCGCATGACCCGTTTCTGGCTCTCGATTGACCAGGGGGTGCGGTTCACCGTTCGCTGCATCGAGCAGATGCAGGGCGGAGAGGTGTTCGTGCCCAAAATCCCGAGCATGCGGGTGGTGGATCT
>CAZJUE010000097.1:0-10110 GCA_964549025.1 uncultured Anaerolineaceae bacterium
TGGTCTACAACCCTGGCTTGAACGTCGGCTACCTGGGCCTGAACCTGGCTAAGGAGTGGTTGCAGAACATCAACGCGCGGTTGGCGATCGCCCATGCCATCGACAAGCAGGCGATCATCGACGCCATCTACCCGGGTGACGCAGTGCCGGCGAGTCAGTTCCTGCCGGAAAGCTTGTGGGGCTACAACGACAGCATCGAGGACTACGCCTACGATCCGGCGGCCGCGCAGGACTTCCTGCAGGCGGCTATCGATGAGGGCGTCGAGATCCCTGATCCGGCGATCTTCTACGTGATGCCGGTTTCCCGCGCCTACTATCCGGATCCGCAAGCCATCGGCGAGCTGATCCAAGCCCAGTTGGCAGAAATCGGGATCAATACCGAGATCCAGTCGCCGGCTTGGCCGGATCCCTACCTCAGTGATCTGGAAGAAGACGGCACCAAGCACGATCTGTTCATGCTGGGCTGGGTCGGCGACAACGGCGACCCCGACAACTTCGTGTGCGTCTTCTTCTGCGGAGGCGACACCTCATTCAATAACGACGGACAAGGTGGTGGGCTGCCCCCGGACGAAGAGATCGCCGATATGCTGCGAGCGGCCGTCGCTGAGACTGACTTCGCCACTCGGCAGGCGATGTACGAAGAGATCAACCAACTGATCCATGATCGGGTGATCAGCGTTCCGGTCGTGACGCGAACTCCGCCGACGCTGCTGCGTGCAGACGTGGGCGGCTACGTGCCGAGCCCGGTGCGCGAAGTGCTCACCTACATGACCAAGTAGGTATGGGGCAACGTCCCCAGAATCAGCCGGGGGGACGTCAGTCCCCCCGGCTTTTCTTTCACCAATTGCCGGACGCCATAATGACCGATCTCCCCGAAGGCTAGGCCCAGCGCATGAGAGAGTACATCCTGCGCCGCCTGCTGCTGGCTATCCCGGTCTTCATCGGCGTGACTTTCTTCGCTTACAGCATGGTGCTGCTCACCGGCGACCCGGCCTCCGCCTTGGCCGGCGAACACGCCACGCCAGAAATGCGTGAAGCGCTGCGCGAGCGATTGGGGCTTAACGATCCGCTGCCGGTGCAGTACTGGCGCTTCCTCACCCGCTTGGGTGAAGGGGACCTGGGCACCTCGATCATGACCCGCACGCCGGTGGTGGTGGAGCTGCGCCAGTTCTTCCCCGCCACGATCGAGCTGGCGCTGACCGCCATGGTGCTGGCGGTGATCGTCGGCGTGCCGCTGGGGGTGGTAGCCGGCTACCGGCACAACTCCTGGATTGACCTGAGTACCACCTTCGGCTCGCTGGTGGGCGTATCGATGCCGATCTTCTGGCTGGGACTGATGCTGCTGTGGGTGTTCGGGCTGCGGTTGGGCTGGTTCCCGACCACCGGACGGATCGACCTGTCAGCCGGCCTGCAGCCGATCACCCAGCTTTACGTGTTAGACAGCATCCTGACCGGAAACCTGCGGGCGCTGCTGAGCGCCCTGCACCATCTGGCGCTGCCGGCGGCGGCGCTGGCGACAATTCCGACCGCCTTCATCGCCCGTATCACCCGCTCGGCGATGCTGGATGTGCTGGGCGAAGACTACGTGCGCACTGCCCGGGCTAAGGGCCTGGACGAACGATCAGTGGTCGGTCAGCACGCGCTGAAGAACGCCATGCTGCCGGTGGTAACCGTGATCGGGCTGCAGACTGGCCTGTTGCTGGCCGGTGCCATCCTGACCGAGACCATCTTTGCCTGGCCGGGCATGGGCCGTTGGGTGGTGAACGCGATCGTGGCACGCAACTTCCCGGTGGTGCAGGCGGCGGTGTTAGTGTTTGCCCTTATTTTCGTCATGGTGAACTTGTTCGTCGACATCTCCTATGCCTGGTTCAATCCCAAGATCCGCTACCGATGAGTGACATCGCCCACCCGGCCCGACCGGTGCCCCCGCCGCAGCCGCCCGGTGCTGTCCCAAGCGAGCAAGCATGGCGGGAAGCCGCCGGGCGTTCTCCCTGGACTGAGGTACTGCGGCGGCTGGTCGGCAACAAGCTGGCGGTGGTCGGAATGGTGATCATTGGCATCGTGATCCTGACTGCGGTTTCTGCGCCACTGCTGGCCTCCGAGCATCCGGATGAGAACGGCATCTTCCAAGCCTTCCCGGCCGATAACAAACAAGCTCCTTCCCGAGCGCATCCGATGGGCACCGATGCACTGGGACGCGACATGTTGAGCTTGATCATCTACGGCTCGCGCATTTCGATCTTGGTAGGCGTGTTCGCCGTCGGGCTGGCGATCCTGGTCGGTGCCAGCCTGGGAGCGATCGCCGGCTTTGTGGGCGGGGCGCTGGACAACGTGATCATGCGCCTGATGGACATCATGCTGGCCTTCCCCACCATCCTGCTGGCGCTGGTGATCGTGGTGATCATCGGGCCCGGCCTATTCAACGCCATGGTGGCGGTGGGGATCGTATCGATCCCGACCTATGCGCGGATCACCCGCGCCACAGTGTTGGCCGAGCGCGAGAAGGAGTACGTACTGGCGGCTCGCTCGCTGGGCGCCCGATCGAACCGCATCCTGTGGCGGCACATCGTCCCCAATGCGCTCTCGCCGATCATCGTGGCGGCTTCTTTGGGAATTGCCACCGCCATTTTGGATGCGGCCGGGCTCGGGTTCCTTGGGCTGGGGGCACAGCCGCCGACGCCGGAGTGGGGGCTGCTGCTTAGCCGCAACAAGAGCTACATCTTCACCTCACCGTGGATGGTGTTCTTCCCCGGAATCGCCATCATGTTCCTGGTGCTGGGTTTCAACCTGCTGGGGGACGGGTTGCGCGACGCGCTCGATCCCAAGTTGGGTTGAGAGTGGCACATCCCAGGCGCGGCTTGCTGGTACGAGAGACAGGCGCGGCCCGGGCCGGCGGGCTCCTGATCCGCAGTACGGGCTAGCCAATGGCCGACCTGCTAGAGATCAAGGACCTGACCACCCGTTTCTATACCCGCGACGGCGTGGTGCACGCGGTTAACGGCATCTCCTACGCCATGAAACCCGGCGAGACGCTGGGGGTGGTAGGCGAGAGTGGATGCGGTAAGACGGTACACGCGCTCTCGATCATGCGCCTGATCCCCGATCCACCGGGCAAGATCGAAGCCGGCCAGATCCGCTTCGACGGGCGCGAGCTGCTGGTGCTGGATGAGCGTGAGATGCGCCACATCCGCGGCGCCGACCTGGCGATGGTGTTCCAGGATCCGATGACCTCATTGAACCCGGCCTTTACGGTCGGCTACCAGATCACCGAGGCGCTGCAGCTGCACCTGGGCATGGACAAGGAGCAGGCCATCGAGTACGCGGCCGAGCTGCTGGCCATGGTCGGGATACCCGACGCTCCCGAGCGATTGGACGATTACCCGCATCAGTTTTCCGGCGGCATGCGCCAGCGAGCGATGATCGCAATGGGCCTCTCTTGTTCACCCAAGCTGCTGATCGCAGATGAGCCGACGACCGCGCTGGACGTCACCATCCAGGCCCAGATCGTCGAGCTGGTAAAGCGGCTGCAAGAGAAATTCGATATGGCGGTGATGTGGATCACTCACGACTTGGGGGTGGTGGCCGACTTGGCCCAGAACGTCAATGTGATGTACGCCGGTTACATCGTGGAGCGCGGCACGGTGCGGGATATCTTCAAGACTCCACGCCATCCCTACACCTTCGCGCTGCTGGGCTCGCTGCCGCGGCTGGATAAGGTGCACGGCACCCGGCTGACCGCCATCCCCGGCCTGCCGCCTGACCTGATCGACTTGCAGGCCGGCTGCCCGTTTGCCCCGCGTTGCCCATACGCCGTTGAGCAGTGCTGGAACGAGACGCCGCGGCTGGAAACGACCGACGGAAGCGACCTGCACACGGTGGCCTGCTGGCGCTGGGAAGAAATCGCCCGGGGAGAGGCATGATGGACAACGGTCGCGAGGTCCTGATCGAGGTCCGGAATCTGGTCAAGTACTTCCCCATCACCCGCGGCGGCTTGCTGCAACGCGAGGTCGGTACGGTCAAGGCGGTGGATGGAGTGAGTTTCAACATCTACCGCGGGGAAACGCTGGGTTTGGTCGGTGAAACCGGTTCCGGCAAAACCACCGTCGGGCGGACCATGCTGCGGCTGTATGAGCCAACCGCTGGCCAGGTGCTGGTGGACGGCGTGGACTTGATGACGCTTTCTGGCGATGAGCTCAACCACATGCGTCGCAAGCTGGCGATGATCTTTCAGGACCCCTACGCCTCGCTCAATCCACGCATGACGATCGGACGGATCGTGGCCGAACCGTTGGTGGTGCACGGCGTGGAGCGCGGACGGGAGCTGCAGGACCGGGTCGAGCAGTTGCTGGATTCGGTTGGGCTGAACCCCAACTTCGCCAATCGCTATCCCCACGAGTTTTCCGGCGGCCAACGGCAGCGCATCGGCATCGCCCGGGCGCTGGCGCTGAATCCGGAGCTTGTGATCGCCGACGAGCCGATCTCCTCGCTGGATGTGTCGATCCAGGCGCAGGTGGTTAACTTGATGGAAGACCTGCAGGACGAGCTGGAGCTGACCTACCTGTTCATTGCGCATGATCTGAGCATGGTGCGCCACATCAGCGACCGGATCGCGGTCATGTATCTGGGCAAGATCGTGGAGCTGGCCGATCGCGAATCGATCTACCTCAATCCGCTGCACCCCTATACGCAGGCGCTGATGTCGGCGGTGCCCGTGCCGGATCCTGACATACAGGAGCAGCGCGAGCGCATCATCTTGGAAGGCGATCTACCCAGCCCGGCCAACCCGCCCAGCGGCTGCAACTTCCACACCCGCTGTCCGGTAGCGCGGGAGGACCATTGCCCGTTCGAAGACCCCGAGCTGCGCGAGCTGCGTCCAGGTCACTGGGTCTCCTGCCACTACGCCGAAGACTATCTCTAATTCCTTCCCGGCGTAGCCGTGCCTGCCGCCACCAAATCGCACGCCCCATTCGTTTCGGTGCTCATGCCGTGCTACAACGCGGCCGCGACTCTGGACGAGGCGGTCAGCTCGATCCTCGAGCAATCCCACCGCGAGCTGGAGTTGGTGGCGGTCGACGATGGATCGACCGACGCTTCTCCCCAGAAGCTGCGCGAGTGGGCGGCCCGCGACCCGCGCCTGCGCCTGGTGCGACTCGAGCATCAGGGGATCATCGCGACGCTGAACGCCGGCTTGGCCGCCTGCCGTGGCCGGCTGATCGCTCGCATGGACGCCGACGACCGTGCCCATCCCGACCGCCTCGCCAAGCAGCTGCGCTACCTGGACGATCACCCTGAACTGGGGGTGGCCAGTTGCTTGGTGGAGGGCATCCCGCCCGATACGGTAGCCGAGGGCTTCCAGATCTACCTGGATTGGCTGAACAGCCTGGTCACCCCTGAAGCAATCGCCCGCGAGATCTACATCGAGTCGCCACTGGTGCATCCCAGCGTGCTGGTGCGCCGGGAGTGCTTCGAAGCGGTGGGCGGCTACCAGGAGCGCGGTTGGCCGGAAGATTACGATTTGTGGCTGCGGATGCACGCCGCCGGCATCCGTTTTGGAAAAGTCCCTGAAGTGCTGCTGTACTGGCGCGAGCGTGCTGACCGGTTGACTCGTACCGATTCGCGCTATTCGGTGGAAAACTTCCTGCGTGCCAAGGCACACTACCTGTGTCGTGGACCGCTGGCGGCCCGTGAAGCGGTGGTCGTGTGGGGTGCCGGCCAGATGGGTCGCCGGCTGTCCAAGCATCTGCAGCGCGGCGGCGCCAAGCTGGCGGCTTTTGTGGATATCGATCCCGGGAAAATTGGTCGCCGTAAACGCGGTCTACCGATCATCGCAGTGGATGATTTGGACGGGCTGCTCGAGCGCTATGTTTCCTGGGTCGTGCTGGCGGCGGTCGGCTCCCGCGGGGCACGGCAGCTGATCCGCCAGCAACTGGAGGAGATGGGAATGCGGGAGGGGGAGGACTTCTACGCGGTAGCCTAGACTGCAGGTTGAAAACTGCGGCGGCCGGGCTGCGCCGACCATTGGGGTTGTCGATCACATAGGCAATTCTCAACCCCGCGAGGCCGCATTGGGCGGCCAAAACCAGGTCTACGCCTCCCGCCAGTGCCGCCCCGGGATCGGCAAGAAGGCCGGCACCTGCCGGCGGTAGCGCCGATAGGCCTCGCCGAACTCGGTTTCCAGCCGCTGCTCCTCGATCCGGCTTCCGATCCAGATATAGAGCGTGAATCCGATAAACAGCACCAGTAGGCTGAGGGTCATCACCGGCGACAGCCAGATCACCACCAGTCCGGCAGTGTACAGCGGGTGGCGGATCCATCGGTACACGCCGCCGACTTGCAGCTCCGAGCCGGGATTCGGGGTTACCTGGAGTAATTGCCGCAAGCCCAAGAACGATGGTAGTCCGGTCTGCCTCAATGCCACCAGGATCAGCAGCGCGGCCAGCCCCTGCAGCAGCCCGGTAAGCAGCGTCCAGGGTAGCGGGATGCGGTACAGTACCGCTCCGGGATTGGCGGCAGCCACTGCCAATAGCGGCAGCAAGGTGAGCACGCTGATGAGGTTGAAGGCAAGCCGGTAGCCGCGCTCGAATGCTTGGCCGAATAGCTTACGTAGCCGAGCTTTGACCCGGTCCGCAATCAGCAGGCTGTGCAGTACGCTCCACAGCACCACCCCCACAAAGGTTTGAATCGGTCCGATCAACGAGTCTGGCATGCCTTTGGCAACTGCCATTCTACCTTTGCGGCGGGGTATAATGCGCCTCCCTATCGGCCGCCGTGGGTTCAGGCGCGCTGGCCGCTTTCCTCAACTATGAGCATGCGAAGAGTGGTTGTTTTCTGCGGGTCGAGCAGTTCGGTCGACCCTGGATATCTTGAGCTGGCGCGCCAGCTAGGGCGCACGCTTGCCGAGCGGAACATTCAGCTGGTCTATGGCGGCGGAGGCACCGGGCTGATGGGCGCGGTGGCCGACGCGGTCCTACAATCCGGCGGATACGTCATTGGGGTCACGATCCGGATGTTCGACACTCCTGAAATAGGTCGGGCGGGGCTATCCAAGCTGTACGTGTATGACACAATGCACGAGCGCAAGGCTAAAATGGCCGAGCTGGCAGACGGCTTCATCGCCTTGCCCGGAGGGCTCGGGACCATGGATGAGCTGGTCGAGGCGTTGGCCTGGGCGCAGCTGGGAATCCACGCCAAGCCGGTAGCGGTTCTGAATTATCGCAGTTACTTCGATCGCTTTGTTTCGATGCTGGATCACGCCAAGAACGAGGGTTTTCTATTCAGTGAGCACACGGAGCTACTGCTCTCGTCGGAGGATCCGGCAGCGTTGATCGACCAAATGGAAGCGTTTCAACCTATGATCGATCTGTCGCGGCGCTGGCTGCTGCAGATTGGCGACGGCCCGAACGCAGAAGGAGCGGAATGAACGCTGCGCAATACTTCGATCACTGGGTGAAAGTGTGGCGCGACCTGCAGCGCGCAATCTCAATGTTGAGCGATGAACAGCTCGACTTCCGACCCTCAGAAAACTACCACCGGACAGTGGGCGACATCTTGCGCCACGTTATCAACGTGGAACAGGGCTGGATTCACTACGTGATCCGCCGTAAGTTGGAAGCCTGGCCGGACGCCGATGCCGAAAGCCTGCCCACGGTCGCCGCGATTCAGGAGGAAATGGAGCGCACCCACGCCAAGACCATGGACTACCTGGGCAGCGTAGATGCGGAGGACTTCAACCGCATCGTGCAGGTTCCAAATGACGGCACGCCCAAGCTGGGTTGGATCCTGTGGCACGTGCTCGAGCAGCAAATCCACCACCGGGGAGAGCTGTACCTGTGCCTCAGCCTGCTCGGGATGTCGCGGCCGAAGACCGACCGGCCGGGTTGAGCGAAGCGAAGTGCCCGCGGTACTGAGTGCCGGCTAGCGCAAACGAATACAAAAGAAAACCGGCGGCCAAAGGCCGCCGGTTTTGGCTAACCGGTTTGGCTGCTGTCAGCCGTCCTCAGGTTCCGCCGCTGGAAGCCAGAGGGTGAAACAAGAACCCTTGCTGTTGAAGCCCTCGCTTTCCACCGTGAGCCTACCCTGGTGCAATTCGGCGATCTCTTTGCAGATGGCCAAACCCAGTCCAGTGCCGGCCTCTCCAGAGGCTTCGCCGGCACGACCGCGATAAAAGCGGCTGAAGATCAGCGGTTGTTCCTCGGGGGCGATCCCCATGCCAGAATCCTCGATGGTGGCGGTCACCCAGTTTCCGTCCTCGTTGTTCTCCAGCCGCGTGCGCACTGCAATCCGACCGCCATGGGGAGTGTAATTCATGGCGTTGGTCAGCAGATTGGTGAACACCTGGCTGACCAGTCGGCGATCAGCATGGGCCGGGGGCAGCGTCGCGTCGGTCTCGATCTGCAGTTCCAGCCCGCGTGAGGCCGCCAGGCTGCGGCGATCGCCGATCAGTGCGTCCAGCACCTCGCCGATGTTCAGTTGCTCCGGATTGAATGGGGTGGCGCCGGCTTCCAGGCGCGAAAGCGACAGCAGGTCGTCGATCAGATTGGCCAGGCGCTCGCTCTCGCGGGTCAGGGTAGCCAGATAGCGGGAGGCTTTTGCCCGGTCTTCGGTGGTTTCCAGCAGATCCAGGTACAGCCGGATGTTGGTCAGCGGCGTGCGCAGCTCGTGCGACACGTCTGATACGAATTGCGACTTCAGCCGATCGACCTCCTTCAGCGCGCTGATGTCGTGTTCAACTGCTACCAGGTTGATGACCTGGGCGGCCTCGTCCAGCACCGGCTGGACGGTCACCACCGCATCGTAGGTCGATTCGTCCTTGCGCTGGTTGGTGACCTCCCCACTCCACGGTTGACCACTCAGAATGGCGTCCCACATCTGTTGATAGAACTTAGGCGTGTGCTGGTTGCTCTTGATGATGCCGGGTGTCTCACCGATTGCCTCATCGAATGTAAAGCCGTTTAAGCGTTCCCATGCGGCGTTTACGAACTCGATGCGGCCCTGTGGATCCATCACGAAGACTGCGTCGCCAACGCTGGCCAGGATGGCATGCAGCTGGTCGCGCTCGGCTTTTAGCGCCGCTTCTAGCTTCTTGCGCTCCGAAATGTCGAAGACCAGGATGCTTACCCCCTGTGCTTCGTCCCTATCGTCGGCAACCATGCTGACCGCGATAATGGCCGGTATGCGCTGCTCAGATCGGCTCAGAAACACCGTCTCGTAGACCTCGCGCGGTGCGCGCTCGCCACGCTGTCGGGCAAGGTAGCGTTCCATGACCTCGGCGCCGGCATCGCTGGGCATGCAGAGCGTCACCGGCTGGCCGAGTAGCTCATTCACTTCGTACTCGACCATCTCGGCGAATGCCTGGTTGACATATACGAAGCGTGCATGCAGGTCGGCTTGGAAGATCCCACCTACCGAGGTTTCGACCAGGGCCCTATAGCGGGCTTCGCTGAGCGCTAGATCCCGAGTTCGCTCGTTGACCTCGATCTCCAGCCGATGGGCTTGGGAAGCGATCTGGCTGTACAGATGGGCGTTTTCCAACGCGACCGCGGCTTGGGCTGCCAGCGCGATCAATATCTCAAGATCGCTCTCGGCAAACGGCCGGCGGATCCCCAGCCGGCGAACGGTCATAACGCCCATGGTCCGTTGGCGGACCGTCAGCGGTGCCAGGATCAATGCCTCTGGCTCTGCTTTGGGGGTGCCAGGGACCTGCACACCGCGCGGGTCGTCTTGCGGATTGTTGCTGAGCAGCGGCTTGCCGGACTCCATCACGTGCCCCACCAGCCCATCTCCAGGTTTGAGCTGCAAAGCCTGAAAGGCCTCGGGCGACTCGTCCAGGGCGATCACGCAGCGCAGCCGATCGGTCTCGCGGTCGTGCAGATGGATCCGGCTGCCGTCGGCTGCCAGCAGGTCGCGGGCCTGTTCGGCGATCAGCTTGAGGACCGTTTCCTGATCGAGCGAGCCGGAGATCGAGCGGGCGGTCCGGATCAGCGCTTGGGCTTCCTCGGCTCGCTTGTTGGCTTGCCCGAGCAGCCGGGCGTTCTTCACTGCCATAGCGGCCATCGTTGCCACCGCCTGAGCGCGCTCGACCTCTTCATCGGGAAATACCCGGTCCTTTTC
>CAZJUE010000098.1:0-10058 GCA_964549025.1 uncultured Anaerolineaceae bacterium
CTGGCTGGAACCGAAGAACTCACGGATCGCCGCCACCACCGGTCGGATATTGATCAGCGAGACCGGCGAAATCTGCTCCTGGTCGCGGATCGACATTCGCTCCAGGATCACCCGCTCCATGCGGCGCAGGCCGACCCGCAGTTTGCTCTGAATCAGCTCGCCAACGGTCTTCACCCGGCGGTTGCCCAGGTGGTCGATGTCGTCTGGCTCAATTTCACCGTTATTAATGAGGATCATACGCTCGATAATGCGCATAATGTCCCAGCTGGTCACCTGCCGGTGATCCTCCGGAACCTGCTTATCGAGCTCCAGCTTGGTATTCAACTTGTATCGCCCGACTCGCTCGAGATCGTAGCGTCGCGGCTCGATCAGCTGGTCGCGCAAGTATTCGCGGGCATTGTCCAGCGTCGGCGGGTCGCCCGGCCGCATCCGTCGGTAGAACTCCACCAGCGATTCCTCGGCCAGGCTCCGATCGCCCCGCCCCTCCCAACTCGGCTCCTGCCGGATGGTGGTGGCGATAAACGGGTGATCGGGATTGTTGTCGGCTTTGGCGAACAGCTTGAGCAGCTCCTCGTCGGAACCGTCCTTGATGGCTGGCTTCTTCATGCCGTCATCGATGGCGGCGAGCGACCGCAGCAGGATGGTCACCGGGATGGTCCGCTTGCGGTTGAACTTGAGCGTCAGGTAGTCGCTCTTGCGGGTCTCGAATTCCATCCAGGCGCCGCGATCTGGAATCAATTTGGCGGCCGCCAGCCGCCTGCCAGTTGCGCGGTCCTCCGGGGCTTCGAAATACACGCCCGGCGAACGAATCAGCTGAGACACCACCACCCGCTCGGTGCCATTGATGACGAAGGTGCCCTTCTCGGTCATGATCGGGAAATCACCGAGGAAGATGTCTTGCTTGATCGGCTCCGGTACTTCTGGGCCGGCCAGCAGGACCGAGACATACATCGGCGCCGCGTAGGTCAGATCCCGTTCGACGCACTCCTCGATCTCGTGCTTGGGATCCTCGAACCAGTATTCCAGGCCGAATTGTTTGGCCTCCGGCGTATTGCCGGGCAAATAGAGTTTCATCGCGCCGTTGTAGGACTCGATCGGGGAGACTTCGTCAAACAGCTCCGCCAGCCCTTCCTCCCGCAGCCACTTAAACGAGTCCAGCTGGACTTCGATCAAAGTTGGCAGCGAGTAGCTGTAGGGAATGCGCGAGTAAAACTTCCGGCCATTACTTGCCATATCGCTCCCTTTCCTGGGGTGAAGTATGAAGGTGGGACAAGCTAGAAGGTGACGACCTTACCCTGCTTTGGTCAAATGGGTGAGACGCGACCGATACGAGGCGCGCGGCAGTCCAGGACGCGTCTCCTTGGTTTTGCGAACAAATAGTTTATCACCACGACGCCTTGCACGCAATAGGGTAGCCGCAATTGGCCTTTCCCGAACGGCCGATGAATTCGGTGGCTATGCGCAGCAGCGGGCCTGCTAACCAATGCGGGTTAGTTCGTTCCGTAGAGCGATTTGTAGATCTGGTGAACCTCGTAGATCACCTGAATGTAGATCTGAGGTTGGTCGAGCCGGATTACTTCCAAGAATAGGTCCGGATCCGTGGGGGCCAGCTCCTTCCAGATAATCGAATTGCCAGGACCAGCGTTGTAGGCCGCCAGCGCGGCGTACAGATCCCCCTCGAAGCGCTGGCTCTGCTGGCTCAAGTAGTAGGTGCCGAAGCGCACGCTGACGATGGGCCGGTAGAGATCGGCTTGCTCGTAGTTCGGCGGCCAGCCAAGCTGTGCTGCGATCGATTCGCCGGTGGGCGGAATGACCTGCATCAAGCCACGCGCGGAGGCCGAAGAGATTGCAAATCCCTCAAACAGGCTCTCCTGGCGCACCACCGACAGCAGGAACAGTTCATCGAAGCCGTAGCAGTTGGCTTCCGGCAAGATGAGGTCTCCGTAGTACAACCCAAAACGGATTCGATTGAAGTAGACCGGCGCCTGCATGGTGCCCGCGTCATCCATGCCGGCCAGCGTCAGGATTTGCCGAGCGGCGAAGATGGCCTCACGGTACAACCCGAGCTCGAGCAGCCGGTGCATTAATCGGTAGGTGCCCGCGGCATCGGCCGACAGCGCTAGCCGCAAGGCCTGAAACTCGGTGCGCGCCTGCTCCCAGCGCCCCAGTTCCCACAACTCCTCCCCACGCACCAAACGTGGATCGGCGGCCAGTTCCGGGGTTAGCGCATTCAGCGGCGCGCTGTCCGCAACCCCGAAGGTGGCTCGCAGCCAGTCTTCAGCGGCTTGACGCTCGGCCGCAAGATCGGGATTGAGATCGACTCCCCCGGGTGGCGTGAACGGCTGGCCGCCGGCCAACAGTTCTGCCGCCCGCTCAGAGTAGTAGCCGGTCGGGTCGATTCCGGCCGCCAATTCCCAGGCGGCCTGCGCCTCCGCGGTTTGGCCTAGCGCGGCGTGGGACTTCCCGATCCAGAGCTGGGCGGCGGAGTGCTGGCGAACGCCAGGGGCGGCGGCGTCGGCCTGGCCAAAAGCTGCGACCGCTGCCGGGTAATCACCCTGCCGATATAGCGCGATGCCGGCCTGGAAGGCGGCCTCCGGTGCGAGTTCGCTTTGCGGGTAGCGGTTGACCAGGTCCAACCAGATCTGCGAGGCACCCGGCAGGTCGCCCACCCGCTCGGCGGTCCTCCCAGCAAGCATCATCGCCTGCGGCGCCGAAGCGAATTCGGGCAGCGTGTCAGCTATGCGCAGGTAGCTCGCTACGGCCGCGGTGTACCGGTCGAGGTAGGCCCATTCGGTGAGTGCCTTGTCGAACAGGGCCTCCGACCACAGGGGATCGTCCGGATAGGTTTCGACCACGAAATCGAAATCGGTGAGCGCCAGTTCGGCACTGCCAAGCGCCCGATAGCTCAGACCGCGATAATAGTAAGCCTGCGCGGTGGGAGAAGCCACAATTATCCGATCGAAGGCAGCGATCGCCGGCTCGTAAGCCGCCGCGTGGTAATCGACCAGGCCGCGCTGAAACTCATCGACCACCACGCCGTCATTGACCAGCCGCACCAGGCCGACGTAGCTGTCCTGGGCCGTTGGATAGTTCGCGACTGAATTCAGCAGCCGGGCGTACATCGAGTCGAGATCGCCCAAACGCTCATATGCCTCGGCCGCCAGCAGGTTCATTGACGCCTTGGTAGCGTGATCCTCGGTAAGCGAGGCCACCAGATCGAATTGCGCAATCGCCTGATCGTAGGCCTCAGCCTGCATCATCGCTCGGCCGAGCTTGACCATGACCGGCAGCTGGTTGCCAGCGCGGCCAGCAGCCAATGCGGCCTGATAGGCTTGCTGCGCCTCCGCCGGCCGGCCGCGCGCCCGCAGGGCGTCGCCGAGCAATTCCCCTGCATAGGAGTCGATCATTCCCGGGCGAAGGTCGAGGTAAGCCCGATAATCCTCGGCAGCCACATTGGCGTCCCCAAGCAGCATTTCGAGATCGCCGCGCAGCAACCGGGCTTGCGCCAGGCGTGGATGCCCCGCGCCACCGTAGTCGGAAATAAAATTCCATAAGACCTGCTCGGCATCGATCAGGTCTCCTGCTCGATACAGCGCCACCCCACGGGAGTAGCGAGCCTCGCCAATCAGCAGCGGGTCCTGCGACTCGGCGATGACCCGGTCGAATCGGGCAATCGCCTGCTCCCAGTCTCCATTGAACAGCGCCGCTTGCCCGGCCGCCACCAGGTCCGAGGGCGAGGGGGTCGGCGTGTTGGTCGGCGTTGGACTGGGCGTAGGCGTCTGGGTAGGCGTGAAGGTGGGCGTATGGGTCGGGGTCGGGGTCGGCGCGGAGGCCAGCGGCGCACTGCAAGCCAATACGGCCATCAGGGTGAACGCCAGCGCGAGCAAAATGGGCTTGGACATGGGCGGCATATTATCACTACTCCTTGTCAGTCCGCCACACGCATGCTAGACTACCGACGCGGCACGGCAAGCGCTCTCGCTGAGAGCGCCTTTTTATGTCCCGCGCGGGCCGGCCGCAGAGGTCTATGGAAGTCATCCTCACCGGCTCGGTGGCGTTCGACTACTTGATGCGGTTCCCGGGCCGGTTTCGGGATCACATCCTGCCCGACCGCCTCGACGCCCTCAGCCTATCCTTCCTGGTCGATACCCTGGACCGCCGTCGGGGCGGCGTTGCCGCCAATATCGGCTACACCCTGGGACTGCTCGGCGAGCGTCCCAAGATCATGGCCACCGTGGGGGAGGACTTCGACGATTACCGGGAGTGCCTGGAAGCTGCGGGTGTGGACACCTCCCAGATACGGCAAATACCGGTCGTACTCACCGCTTCTTTTTTTGTGACTACCGATCTGGACGACGCCCAGATCGCCTCCTTTTTCACCGGCGCGATGGCCAGTGCGGGGGAGCTCAGCTTTGGCGATCTCGACACCAGTCCCGAACTGGTGGTGATATCTCCCAACGATCCGGGCGCTATGTCCGGCTATGCAGCCGAATGCGCCCAGGACGAGATTCCCTACTTCTACGATCCGAGCCAGCAAATCCTGCGCCTGGAGCCACAGCAGGTGATCGACGGCATCACCAGCGCCAACGCGCTATTTCTGAACGAGTACGAGCTGGCGCTGGTCGCAGACAAAACCGGGCTGCAACCCGAGCGAATCGTCGAAATGCCGCGTTTTTCGGTCATCACGCTAGGTGAGCGCGGTTCCATTCTGTATCAGAGTGGAGAGCAGCAGCAGATCAAAGCGGTGACGCCGCAGGGTGCGGCCGAGCCAACCGGCGTCGGCGATGCCTACCGCGGCGGATTCCTGAAGGGCTATATGCACGACATGCCGCTCGAATGCTGCTGCATGATCGGCGCGCTGGCGGCCACCTATTGCCTGGAATGTGTCGGGCCGCAGGGACACAGCTTCAGGTTTGCCGAGTTCGCGGCCCGCTTCGAAGATGAGTTCGGCCCGGAATGCAATCTGGCAGCGCTGTTGAGCTAGGGGTCCGTTCGGTCTTGGAGACCGATCGGGCCTGGGCTGCATACGCGCTGGCGGACCTGTACCCGCCGTGGAACGCCGACGCTGAATGGATCGCCGGCGAACGCAGCCTGCTGCTGATCTACCACGGCCTGCAGCCGCCAATCCTGTTTGCCCACGGCGATCCAGGCGAGCTCGATTCCCTGCTGGCCCGGCTCCCGTCCGGCGATTACTGGTATACCTTGCGCCCTACTCACTTTTCACGCTTGTCAACGCGCCTATCGACCCGCAGTCGAGAGCGCATGTGGCGCATGTGGCTGCCGGCAGCCGATGAGCCGCACGACAAATCGTCGTCGAAACCAGACGATCGTCAGCAGGATGCGGCGGGCCTTGCCGCCCTGGGGCAGATGGAGTCGGCTGGGGAGGAATCGAATCCACCGTCCGCCCGGCCCGGCTTGCGGGATTCGCCGTCGGTCGCCCGGCTCGGCTCGCAAGATCTACCAGCGATCAAGCGTTTGTATGCGGAGCTTGAAGACGGCCCGGACGCATTCACGCCCGCCCAGCTCGAGCACGGTGTCTACTTCGGCGTGCGCGAAGGTAACCAGCTGCTGAGCGTAGCCGGAACCCACGTCGCTTGCCGTGAGCTTGGGGTGGCAGCGCTGGGCAACGTGGCTACCCGGGGGCAACAGCGCGGAGCGGGGCTCGGCTACCAAGTCAGCGATGCGGTGGTGCAGCAACTGCTCCGGCAAGGGTTCCGCACCATCGTACTGAATGTCAGGATGGACAACCAGCCGGCGGTGCGACTTTATCGCAGGCTCGGCTTCATGCCGTTTTGCGGCTTTTACGAAGGTCGCGGATCGATAAACTAGAGGAGGCTTCGAGGAAATCTGGATGACTGCAGAATTCGATATCAAGGACCCTTCGCTGGCCGAGGGCGGCCGGCGACGCATCAGCTGGGCCGAACAAGAGATGCCAGTGTTGGCTGAGATCCGCCGGCGCTTTGAAACCGAACGGCCGCTTCATGGTTTGAAGGTTTCAGCCTGCCTGCACATCACTACCGAGACCGCCAACCTGATGCGAACCTTGCAAGCCGGCGGAGCCGACACGGTGCTGTGCGCCTCCAACCCGCTGTCCACCCAGGACGACGTGGCGGCCTCGTTGGTCACACACTACGAGATCCCGGTGTACGGCATCAAGGGAGAGGACCGCGACACCTATTACCAGCACATCGACGCGGTGCTCGATCATCAGCCAGTGATCACCATGGACGACGGGGCCGACCTGGTGAGTTCGCTGCACAAAGACCGGGCTGAGCAGATCGAGCAGATGATCGGCGGCACAGAGGAAACCACCACCGGCGTGATCCGGCTGCGCGCGATGGCGCAGCAGGGAAAGCTGGGCTACCCCATCGTGGCGGTCAACGACGCCATGACCAAACACTTTTTTGACAACCGCTACGGGACCGGGCAGTCGACATTAGACGGGATCGTGCGCGCCACCAACATCCTGTTGGCCGGCAAGACCTTTGTGGTGGCCGGCTACGGTTGGTGCGGCCGCGGCCTGGCGATGCGTGCACGCGGGCTAGGCGCCAACGTGATCGTCACCGAGGTCGATGCGATGCCGGCGCTGGAAGCGGTGATGGACGGTTTCCGGGTGATGCCGATGATCGACGCGGCGCCGATTGGCGATATCTTCTGTACTTTGACCGGCGACGTCAACGTCCTGGATCAGCAGCACTTCGAGTTGATGAAGGACGGCGCGATCCTGGCCAATTCAGGGCACTTCAACGTAGAGATCAATATCGAAGCCCTGGAGCAAATGGCCGGCGAGAAACGAGCCGCACGCGAGTTCGTTGATGCCTACCTGCTGCCGGACGGCCGCACGCTGCATCTACTGGGGGAAGGCCGATTGATCAACCTGGCGGCAGCCGAGGGCCACCCCGCCAGCGTGATGGATCTGTCATTTGCCAACCAAGCGTTGTCGCTGGAATACCTGATGCAGCATAAGGGCCAGTTGGAGCAGCAGGTCTACACCATCCCACCCGAAATCGATCGGCACATCGCCGAACTCAAGCTGGAGGCGATGGGAATCGAGATCGATCACTTGACCGATGAGCAGGCCAAGTATTTGGCCTCCTGGGAAGAGGGGACCTAATTCAGGTCAGTACTGCGCCACAACCTGGAGCTCACCGGTTGGCGAGATGGAACGCCCCCTGGCGGCCTAGCCGCGCCAGCCGGCCTGCGAGAGCCTGCGATCCAGGTCGAAGGCGGCGCTGATCACCGACAGGTGGGTGAACCCCTGAGGGAAGTTGCCCAGATGCTCGCCGTGCGGGCCGAGTTCTTCAGCGTACAACCCGAGGTGATTGGCGTAGCCCAGGGTCTTTTCGAACACGAAGCGGGCCTTCTCGATGTCCCCTGTGCGGCCAAGCGCTTCAACAAACCAGAAGGTGGCGATGCCGAAAGTTCCTTCGGTTCCGAGCAGCCCATCCGGTGCGGCGGTGCCGCCGGTCCGATAGCGATAGACCATCGAATCGTCAACCAGGTCTTGCTCGATCGCGCGCAGCGTGGACAACCAGCGCGGATCGGTCGGGCTGATGAAGCGCACCAGCGGCATCAGCAGCGTGGCCGCATCCACGGCGCTGGTCTGGTTGTGCTGCACGAAGGTGCCTCGCTCTGCATCCCAGAAGTTGGTGAAGATGTCCTTGTAGATGGCGTCCCTGGCCGCATACCAGCGGTCGAGCGGGGCGGGAAACGATCGGCGCATCGCCAGGCGAATCGCCCGGTCGATCGCCACCCAGCACATTAAGCGGGAGTAGACAAATTCCTTGCGCCCTCCACGCACTTCCCAGATGCCGTCATCCGGCTGATGCCAGTTTTCCACCACCCAGTCGGTCAATCGGCGCAGATTGATCCAGAAGTCGTAGTGGATCGCTTCACCATATTTGTTGAATAAGTAGACCGAATCCATCAGCTCGCCATAGATGTCGAGCTGCAGCTGCTTGTACGCATCGTTGCCGATACGCACAGGCGCCGAACCCCGATAGCCCTCGAGGTGCGGCAGCGTATGCTCGGTCAGATCGGTCCCACCGTCCAGCCGATACATTACCTGCAACGAGCCATCCGGATTCATCTCGGAGACCCGCTGTTCGACCCAATCCATAAAGGCACGGGCTTCATTTACGCACCCGAGCCGCATCAGCGCATAGACCGTGAAGCTGGCGTCCCGGATCCAGGAGTACCGGTAGTCCCAGTTGCGTTCCCCACCCAGCATCTCAGGAAGGCCAAAGGTTGGGGAGGCCACGATTGACCCGTAATCGGCGGAGGTCAGCAGCTTCAGCGTGATCGCCGAGCGATGCACCATCTCTCGCCATCGTCCTTGATAGTCAGTCGATCCGGCCCACTCGCGCCAGAAATTCGAGGTTTCTTTGAATTCCTCGGCGGCGAAACCCGGCCGCTCGGAAGCGGACGCGATCCCAGGCTCGATGGCCTCCAGCACGAAAAGCGCAGATTGCCCGGTTCCCAGCGTGAACTCGCCAAATACCGCGCCCTCCTCAACAGTCTCCAAAGGGACCTCAGTGAGCAGACGGATCGCCATGCCGTCGTCGCCGTTTGACCGGAAGACCACCTGCCCCTCCCCGATCTCGACCTGATGGGAATCGCGGGCGTAATTGAAGCGCGGGTCGCACAATACTTGGTAGCGCACTTCTCCGCGCACCGTTTTGGCCCTGCGAATCAGACTGTGTGATTCGGCTCCTTGGCCGATCGGCATGAAATCGGACAGCTCGGCGACCCCGTCCTCTGAGAGAAAACGAGTGAGCAGGATGGCGGTCTCGGGCAGGTACAGTTGCTTTTCGCGAGCGTTGTCCAGGATCGGCCGGATCTTGAAGCGGCCTCCCTTTTCGTCGTCCAACACCGCAGCGAAGATGGAGGGGGAATCGAAGTGCGGTAGACACATGAAATCAATCGAGCCGTTCATCCCGACCAGTGCGGCCGTGTGCATGTTGCCGATCAGGCCGTAGTTCTCTATCGGTTGGTAAGGCATTGCTGGTCTCCTACTCCCCGACCTGGATCAGGATGAACACCGGGTCGCCAAACAGGCTGCCGTCCGGCGACCGGGCCTGCCAGCTGGCAAGGTGCTCGCCCGGGCTGGCCGGAGCTTCAATTTCGACCTCCCACACTGCTTGTTCGCCCGCGCGCGCCGGGTACAGTGCCAGTTCGGCCTTCCCAATCACCGGCGAGTCGTCGGTGCGCACCAGCCGATAGGCCGCGGTCCAATTGCAGGATCCGGCGTTCAAAACCGACCATCGCTTCACAACCATCTCGCCGGGGGCGAGTGCAGTTCCGTCTGGAACAGTCAGATCCTCCAAGAACTGCGCTTCGTTCGAGCACTCAGCCCCGGTTTCCGTAGGCAGCACAACAATTGTGGGTGGTGCCGTCGACGGCGCGGTTGAGGCCGGATCGGAGGTCAGGTTCCCGGTCGCTGAGCAAGCCGGCATCAGCACCGACAACATCAGCAGCAGTCGGAGGCGCATCTGACGAATTGTAGCCGAGCGCCGCCTTCAGTCAGACGTTCCTGCGACGTGATCCATCCAAGGACGTCGGACGAATTGTGACGCGAAACGAGCCCGGCGGATGTTGGAGCCGGACTCGTTTGATGCCCCGCGGCGGGTTGTGGGTTGGATGTGCCTGACGCCGATGCGCCGCAGGATCAAGCCATCAGGCGTCAGCCTGTCTATTATCTAGGCCGGCTCCTCTTCCAGCTCCTCCGGCTGCACCTCATCGTCCGCCGGCTGTTCTTCGTCGTCCTCTGCAGCGGAGCTGCGCGATCCGTTCGCCGAATGCAAGCCGGCATGCTCACGAATGGCCAGATCCAACTCGGTGCTCATCTCGGGATGTTCGCGCAGATAGGTCTTGGCGTTTTCACGACCCTGCCCCAACCGTTCATCGTTGAAGGAATAGAACGAGCCGCGCTTGTCGATCAGCCCGGTCTCCACCCCCAGGTCGAGAATGCCCCCCACCTTGCTGATGCCCTCGTTGTACATGATGTCGAACTCGGCCACCCGGAACGGCGGCGCCACCTTGTTCTTCACGATCCGCGC
>CAZJUE010000099.1:0-2229 GCA_964549025.1 uncultured Anaerolineaceae bacterium
ACTGGATGGAGGGCATCTTCGATGCCGAGGATGAGCAGGAGCCCGCATCTGAGTTGGCCGCGGAGGGGCTACCGGAAGCGGTCGAGCAGCCTGCTGAACCCGCGGCGGAACTACCAGAAGCGGTCGAGCAATCTCCTGAACCCGCGGCGGAACTACCAGAAGCGGTCGAGCAATCCGCTGAACCCGCGGCGAAAGCTGCTGACGAAGAGACAGGCTCCAGGTTGCCAGGTTGGCTCTCAGCTGTCGCGAGAGTTGCGGCCAGAGGGGACTCATCTCCGGAACCCGAGCCTGGCGACGAGCCCGAACCAGTCGAGGCCGACCGCTCGCCGGAAACCGATGCAGCGACCGAGGAAGCCGCGCCCGAGCCGGAGCCGTCGGCCGAGGTCGATGCTGTGGCAAGCCATGAGCCGACCGATGACCAACCCTCGGCGGCGGATGAACCACCGGAAGTTGAACCAGAACTGGAGTTAAGCCCGGCTGAACCGCCGGATTGGCTGAGCGAAGCCGTAGGCGAGCCTCCAACTTCGGTCGATGCCGACGATTTCTTGGCCAGTGCAGAGGCCAGCGAGCCCGAATTGGCCGACGTGGAACCCCCCAGCTGGATGGAGTCAGAACGCGACGAGCAGGAGCACGACATAACTCCGGAACCAGCCTCAACTCCAGAATCCACTCCAGAGCAAGAACCTACGAAAGAGACCCCGGATTGGCTAAAGGGTTTGGCCAGCGAGGGCGCGGAGCCGACCGCGGCCTCACGTGCAGCCGAGGCACCGGACTGGTTGCGCGAGATTGCCGAACCCGGATCTCAGTCGGCCGCTGACAGCGAGCCGGTTGCGCAAGCGCCGGAACCCCCCACAGATGATGGTCCACAAGTTCCAACCGACGCCGCGGCAGAGGCGCCGGCAGACGAGCCGATGCAGGCCCTGGAAGAGCCGGCAGAGCCGATGGGCGAGCAAACTGGCTCCGCCGCCGAACCGTCAGCTGAACCACCGGTGGAAGCCGAGGGCCAGCCTGAGGCCGCCGCCCCAGAGTTTCCGGCGATGGCAGACGGAGTGTCCCCCGATATGGAGACCCCGCCGCACGGGTTTGCGCCTCCAGATTGGCTCCAGAGCGCCGGCGAGGAAGAATCAGTTGGCGAACAACCGATCACGGCACCGGCGGCCGGCGCAGCCGACGACCAGAGTCAACCTGCGGAGAGTGGTCCGAGCGAGGCCCGCGGGACTGACGAACCAACGGAACCGGAACCGAGTCCAGTCGCCGATCAAGGTGAACCGGTGTCGAGTGGTACGGAGGCTCCGGACTGGTTGAGCGGCATTGGAGATGAGGTCGAGGCCGAAACCGCCGCCGCGCCTGACTGGCTGGGCGACATCGGGCAGGAAGAAACCACAGCGCGGGCCGCACCGGGAGGCGCCCCGGATTGGTTGGGGGACATTGGTCAGGAAGCCGAGCAGATGCCGGCGCCGGATCAAGTCGCGGATTGGCTTAGCGGGCTTGGCGACGAAGATGCTCCGGCCCCTGGCGCTCCAACCGAACCCCCGGTCGAAATGGAGGCCGAAACCCCCGAGCCGTCCCCGGTTGATGTCGAGACACCGGCCGATACTCCGCCGGCAGATATCGACGAGGATGTCATCAGCTGGCTGGAAGATCTAGCCGCGGCACAAGAAGAAACCCAGATACCGGAAACCATCCATCGACCGCCGGAAGCCGAGCCAGAAACTCCGGTCATGGAGCAGCGCGAAATCCCGGAGGAACCCGAGGAGGGACTGGAGTGGCTCGAGCAGCTGGCGGAGCAACGCGGCCTGGACGTCGACGTAAGGCTGCCAGAGGCGGCCACCACCCGACGACCGGCCGCACCCGCGCCGCCTGAACCTGAGGTTGAACCCCCTCCGCCTGAACAGCCGGCGGAACCCGAACCTGTGGGGCCCGAAGATAGCGCTCCGGATTGGCTGACCCGCATGGCTACCCAGCCGATTCCTGCGGTCGACATGGAGGCGCTTGAGGCCGCTTCGACGGAGCAGCCAGCAGCCGAACCGGAGGCTGAGGAGCTGCCGGCCGAGCCTACGCCAGAGCCGGAAGCTGAACAGCCACCGACTGAACCGCAAGTTGAACAGCCGCCGATTGAACCAGCGATTGAGCAGCCAGCGGTCGATCCGGGCGCCGAAACGATTAGGAAGCAGCCAGAGGAGCTAAGGGTTGAGATACCCGAACTTCCGATCGAGGAAGTGGCCGCGG
>CAZJUE010000099.1:2239-10018 GCA_964549025.1 uncultured Anaerolineaceae bacterium
AGATGCCTGAATGGCTGGTGGAAGCTGCCAGCCGCGAGCAGGAAGCAGCCGCGGTCGAAGAGCTGGCCGAACCCCCCGGCGCGCCGCCTGAGGCGGAAATCGAGGTTGAGGCCGAGCCCGCTGCTGAAGCGCCTCCAGAGCTGGTAGTCGAAGAAGCGCCGGCTGAGCCCGTGGTCGAGGAAGCGCCAGCCGAGCCCGTGGTCGAGGAAGCGCCGGCCGAGCCCGTGGTCGAGGAAGCGCCGGCCGAGCCCGCAGTGGCCGAGCCGCAGCCCGAACCCCCCGCGGCCGAGGCGGAAGCCGAGGTTGAGGCCGAGCCCGTGGTCGAGGAAGCGCCGGCCGAGCCCGCAGTGGCCGAGCCGCAGCCCGAGCCCCCCGCGGCCGAGGCGGAAGCCGAGGTTGAGGCCGAGCCAGCCGCCGAAGCGCCCGCAGAGCCCGAACCGGTCGAGCCGGAGCCAGTTGCGGAGCCCGAAGCCGAACCGGAGCCCGCGGCTGCCGAGCCGGCCAAGCCGAAGCCCGAGCAGACCCTGGATACCGCCCGGCAAGAGCTGGCCGCCGGGGATTACGAAAAGGCCATCGAACTCTATGCCGGTATGATCAAGCGCAAGACTTCGCTCGAGGACGTGATCGAAGACCTGCGCATGGCAGTGGATCGCACTCCAGACAACGCCGCCTTGTGGCAAACACTGGGCGATGCATATATGAAAAATGATCAGTCGGCGGAGGCCATAGAAGCCTATCGGAAGGGGATGGAGGTCGCCTAGTCCGCCCCGGAACGCAGCTCAGCTAGACTGAACTCGGGGACCTCCCCGAGTTTCATTTTGTGGAGGGACGCTTGGAACGAACTTTGGTGCTACTGAAACCGGATGCTGTGCAGCGCGGGCTCAGCGGCGAGATCATCGGTCGGCTCGAACAACGCGGGCTGAAGTTGGTCGGCGCAAAGCTGGTACAGGTGGGCCAACAGCTGGCCGAGCAGCACTACCGGATTCACAAAGGCAAACCGTTCTACGACGGCCTTATCAGCTACATCACTTCGTCGCCGGTGCTGGCCATGGTTTGGGAGGGTCCCAACGCTATCAAGACGGTCCGGCACACCATGGGCGCCACCAATCCTCAGGAGGCCGAGCCCGGATCGGTCCGCCACGATCTTGGCCTGGAGATTGGCCGGAACCTCACACATGCTTCGGACGGCCCGGAGACCGCAGCTTCCGAAATCGAGCTGTGGTTCGAGCCCGGTGAACTGCACGGCTGGAGCCGCGACCTGGACCGCTGGATCTACGAGTAGTTAGCCCAGATTGCTGATGCTACGAGCAGCCCGGATCGTTGGTGCTGCGAGCAGCTAGGATCGCCGGATCTGCGGGGCGACCGCTCAAGCGATCCGCAGTAATACCTTTCCTTCCCCCCACAACTCCTCCAGCGCGTAGTACTTGCGCAGTGCATCTGAGAAGAGATGCAGGATGACCCCGCCGTAATCCAATAACACCCATCCGCTGGACGGATCGCCCTCAATCTGATAAGGCTTGTGTTTATGGTGGGAGTTCACCCGGCGTTGCACTTCTCCCGAAAGCGCCTTGAGCGTCCGCTCGCTGGCGCCGGTGCAGATAACAAACAGATCCGCAAAGCTGCACACTCCGGAGAGATCCAGAAGCAGGATGTCCGATCCCTTCTTTTCATCGAGCGTGTCCACGATCGTGTGGGCCAGCTCGAGCGCCTGCTTGTCTGCTCCGATTAGACGGCCTCCTCCAAAGCCAGGGCTACCGCCTGCTCGGGACCGCCAGCCTCGAGCACTTCCAATTCGGTGCCGTCGTTGGTGCGAGCCCGCCAGGATCGAATCGCGACCACTCTCTTCCCGCTTTTTACCGCCAGGGCAATTTCCGACAACGTACCGGGACCTCCGCCGATGGTGATCACCGCTTCCCCGGCTTGCGCCACAATGGCGTTGCGCGCCTCTCCCAAGCCAGTGGGAATCGCTAAAGTCAGGTAGGCATTTCCTGAACCTCGATCGGCACCAGGAAGGATTCCGATGGTCAGCCCGCCGGCCTGCTGAGCTCCGCGGCAGGCTGCCTCCATCACGCCCCCACGCCCGCCGCAGATCAACACCACCTCCCGCTCCGCCAACAACTTCCCCACATGCTCGGCCACCGACGCTTCTTGTTCATCGCAAATTGCCGGGCCAATCACCGAGATCGCCCGCCTCACCGGCCGTCCGATCTCAGTGCGACCGAATGGATCCGAGTGTGCACTGCACCCGTGGGACGCAGATCGCTCTTCATCAGGCTGACTTCATTCACCTGTACCGCGCTTGGCGACTGGAGCCGCACATTCTGCAGCTCCCGTGCGATTCGGCCTGCCTCGCTCCGGTCAACGCTCCGCTTCACCCGCCCCACCGTAAGGTGAGGATGGTACGGCCGCTGCTCGGCTTCAAATCCCCGCCTTCGCAATTCTCGCTCGACGGCCCCGTTCAGCTGTTCCAGGTTGCCGTCATCGGAAGAGATACCGATCCAGAAGACCCGAGGGCGCTTCCAGGCTGGAAAGCAGCCCAGCACATCGTCGATCTCGAATTCGAACGGAGCGATGCCACCAACCCCCTCGATCATCGCCTCTCTCACCTGCTGGAGCTGAAAGTCATCGATCTCGCCCAGGAAACGAAGCGTAAGGTGCGTTGTGTCCGGCTTGGCCCAGCGGACGCTGCGACTGCCGTATTCCCCTTGCAGCGCAGCGATCTGGTCGCCAAGCCGATGTTTGACTGCGGCCGGCAGCTCGATGGCAATGAAAGCCCGCATGCAACTTCAGATTAAAGAACAAACGGCGAGCCGTCACAAGAGCCAGCCCTGCCGGTCGGATCGGGCGAATTCTACCATTTACGTTGCGACGGGCAGCCTTTAGAATCGTCGAGCCGTGCCCCCACTTTCGCGCCGCGAATTTCTTAAGTTTAGTGGGCTCTCCTTGGGCGGCGTCGCTTTGCGACCGCCCGATCCCTCCGAGCGCGCTTCCCGCCTCGGCATCGGCCGAGTGACAGTGGATTGGATCGGCCTCTATTCCGAACCCAGCTTCAAGGCCCCGATGCGCGATCAGGTCACCCGCGATAGCCTGGTCACCCTGCTGGGGCGGGTGCTCGCCGACGATGGGCCACGTCACAATCCTATTTGGTATGAGACGATGGACGGCTACCTGCACTCCGGCCACGTGCAGCGGGTGCAGTGGAACCCCCAGCCGGCCCTCCGCCGAATTCGGGAGAGTGGTTCGCTGTTCGAAGTCGCTGTGCCTTTCACCCGAGCCTATCGCAAGGCCGATCCGCACTCCGACCCGCTTTACCGTTTGTACTATCAAGCCACCAGCTGGGTCACGGATTCAGTGGTCGGCGAGGACGGGCGGCAGTGGTACCAGATCTTTGATGATCTGGTGCGCATCCATTACTACGTGCGGGCCGAACACCTGCGATCGGTGGGGCAACGGGAGATCTCGCCGATTTCCCCTGATGTGCCGCTGCGCCATAAGCACATTCGGGTCGACCTGCGGCACCAGGAGCTGTTCTGCTACGAGTACGACAAGCTGATCTTTCGCACCCGCATCTCAAGCGGGATTCCCGACACCCGCCCGCGGGAGAACGGTATCCCCACCATCACCCCCACCGGCCGCTTCTTTGTCGAGGTCAAGATGCCGAGCCGGCACATGGGCGATGGACACATCACGGCCGACCTGGAGGCCTACGAGCTGCCAGGGGTCCCGTGGGTTTCGTTCTTTACCACCACCGGCGTCGCCTTCCATGGCACCTACTGGCACAACGACTTCGGGCGCCCGAAAAGCCACGGCTGCGTTAACATGGCAACCGAAGAAGCCAAGTGGCTGTATCGTTGGACCCTGCCGATTGTGGAGCACCACCAGACTCGGCGCATCGCCCGCGGCACCCCAATCCTCATCGGCTAGCGACAGGATGTGGCAGCAACCAGGCTGCGCGCGTCCAATCCGTCTGGAGAGATTGTCAGTCAGCCGATTCGGGGTCGCCGCCTGCTTCTCTGCGCTTGCGAACCTCGTCCAGCAGCTCGGATAATCGGCCGGTCTCGCTGAAGCCGGAGGCGCCGCGATCCACCGCGGCCTGGCCCTCGGCCTCGGTCATGGCTTCGGCCAACACAAATATGTCAAACGGCTGCCCTAGCTGCCGCAGACCGCGCAACAACCAATAGTCTCGCTCCTGAGCCATCGAGGCGTTCACCAGCACCAGCTCCGGTGGGATGTGCTCGGCCAAGGCCAAACCCTCCTCCGCACCGGCGGCCTCCGTTACCCGATAGCCGTGAGCTTGAATCATCAGCACCAAAGTCTCACGGGTGGCGTCGTCGTTCTCGACCACCAGCACCCTGCCCGCCGGACTGACCCCAGCCCCCAAGACGGCCTGGATGGTGGTGACCAAGGCCGCGGTACCTTTCGGCCGCACAAGGAAACTGGCTGCTCCGAGTTGTTCGCCGGCAGCGTCGCCGGTCGAGGTGAGAAACAGCACCGGCGTGCTCAGGGTCTGGCGATCCTGCTTCAGGACCATAGCTACTTCCAATGCGCCCGGATCTCGGGCCAGCATGTCCAGCAGGATCAGATCAGGAAGTTCTTCGCGGGCCAAGTTGAGCACTTCCCCACCATCAGTGGTGGTGACCACCCGATAGCCGGCCGCGCTAAGCTCTGCGCCCATCTCCTGCAGTCGGGGGCGGTCTTCGACCAACAGCAGTAAGGTCTCGGCATCCCGCAGCAAGTGCGATTCGACGATGCTGCGCAGATCGCCCTCCCCGCGTTGTGCCGCCAGCAACGGCAAACCCAGCGTCAATGTGGGATGCTCACTTTCCGGACCCTCCACCCACAGATCTCCGCCGAGCTCGGCGACCTGCTCGCGCACGTTCGCCAGCGGCTGCAGCTCAGATCCCGCCAACACAGCTTCATCGCGAACGCTCATGGCCAGCGCCAACGCGTGATCGCCGGTACGATCCGACCCTGGTAGAACAACCTTGACCAGCGCCAGTGGAACCTCGGCCTCGCCTCCGGTGCGAATCTCGGCGCTGACTTTGACTTCGCCCTCATTCACCAGCGCGACCACGTGCCCAACCGCGGCATAGATCATTCCTGCCACCCGCTCCAGATCGCCGCGTACCGCCGGTAGGTGGGCCGGGTATTCGGCCACCACCGTAACCGGCTTGGAGCCCGCCAATCCAGACGCTCGGGCAACAGCTCGTTCGATCGCCTGGGGTAGATCGGTTCGGGAGTCGGCGAACTCAGTCCTTGCGCTCGTCATTGGTTGCCGTTAAGTCGATGCACTACAATTCCCCGTCTATGGAGAGCAAGCTCGAAGCCGCGGTCGCGGTTGCCAAAGTTGGCAAGTACGCCACCTCCGAAAGCGGAGATACCCTGGAAATGGTTGAGCGTCCGTCCGGCGGCATCTCGCTGGTGCTGGCCGATGGGCAACGTTCCGGAAAACCCGCCAAGGCGATCTCCAATGTCGTCACCCGCAAGGCGCTGAGCCTATTGGCCGACGGGGTGCGGGATGGCGCGGCCGCCCGGGCAGCCTCCGACTACCTGTACACCTACCGCTCGGGTAAGGTGGTCGCCACATTGAATATCCTTTCCATCGATCTTCACAGCGAGACGATGGTAATCGTGCGGAACAATCCATCACCGGTAATCGTGGTCGAAAATCGTCGCCCGCGCCAGTTGGATCAGGCCGCGCAGGCGGTCGGTTCGCGCCGAGGCATCCGACCGGCGATCGAAGAAATTCCACTGAGCGAGGGATTGATGGCCGTTGTGTACACCGACGGTCTGACTCATGCCGGGAGTCGCGACGGGAAGCCAATCGACGTTGAAAACACCATTAACCGCCTGATTCAGGCCGAGCTGAGCGGGCCTTGGGAGTGGGCTGAGCAGCTGCTGGAGGCCGCGCTGGAAGCCGATCAATCCCGCCCAGCCGACGACATCACAGTTCTTGTGGCCGCCATTCAACGCAGCACCTCGGACGGAATTAGGCGGATGTCGGTGCGGATCCCGCTCCCGTGAAATCACCGGTTATCGGGATCGTCGGTCCGTGTGCCTCGGGCAAGTCCAGCCTGGTATCGGCGCTGGTTGAACGCGGCGTTGCAGCCAAACAGATCGTGCAGGAGCACTCCTACGCGCCGCAGATGTGGCGCATCATCGGCCGTCCTGATTTTCTGATCTATCTGGATGCTTCCTACGAGCGCTGTAGCCAGCGCAAGCGCTTGGATTGGAGCCTGGCGGAATACGAACAACAGCTTGAGCGATTGGCCGATGCACAAGAGAACTGCGATTACTACCTATCGACTGATGAACTCACTGAAGAGCAGGTGCTGGAGCATACGCTCAATGAACTCGACCGGCACGGCATGCTTAGGACTCCTCCAGCCGGTAGCCATAACCCCTGACCGTAATCAAACGCGTCGGCTCATCCGGATTCAACTCGATCTTTCTGCGCAGGAACCACACGTAACGCCGAAGGGCACTGCCCCCTTTTTGGCGCAAACTGCCCCAAACCTGCTCGACCAACTGCTCGTGGGAAATCGCTTCGCCGGCGCGGCCAGCTAGCGCGGCCAGCAATCGGAACTCGGTTGGAGTCAGCCCCAGTACATCGCCGTCCAGCGTCGCTTCCCGCTTGCGCAAATCGACTGTCAATCCGCCGATCGTGATCACCCGGTCTGCCTTGCCATCCTTTTGTTCAGCGCGAGCCAGCACCGCCTTCACCCGCGCCCCAAGCTCTGCCAGGCTGAATGGCTTGGTCACGTAATCATCCACCCCCAGGCGGAATCCGCGCAGCTTGTCCTGTTCGGCAGCCTTGGCGGTCAGCATGATCACCGGCGTATCGGCCAGCTCGCGGATCCGGGCACAGAACTCCCAACCGTCCATTCCGGGCATCATGACGTCCAAAACGATCAGGTCCGGACGCTCGCTGTAGAACAGCTTGAGCGCCTTACCGGCGCGTTCGGAGGTCACTACCTCGAACCCCTCCTCTTCCAGGTACTCGCCCAGGAAGCGCAGCAGGGTCTTGTCGTCGTCAACCGCCAGGATCTTGGACATCGCTCAGGAGCTCGCCGCCCGGGGCAGGCGAATCACGAACCGTGCCCCCTTCCCGCTGGTTGGCATCGCCCGAATCTCTCCGCCCATCGCTTCGACCAGCCGCTTGGCCATCGGCAACCCCAGCCCGTGACCGTAAGTTTCGCGCGCATCGCTGCTGTCCAGTCGGTGAAACATGTCAAAGATGCGCTCCCGGTCACCCTCCGGGATTCCGGGTCCAGTGTCGGTGAGGCTGATCTGCACCATCCCGTCTTCCGCCTTCGCCTCCAGCGTGAGCTCGCTGTCCGGCGCATACTTGCTGGCATTATCGAGCAGGTGATACAGCACGCTTTTCAAACCATTGGCGTCGGCAGTAACCATCGGCAGATCATCGGCCAGCTTGATGTTCAACTGAGTCAGGCTGGGAAATTGCTCGACGACCTCGCGAGCAGCCGCGTCCAGTTCCAACGGCCGCGGATCCAGCGGGAAACGTCCGGCCTCCAGGGCCGAGAGATCCATGATGGTCTCTACCAGCGACGAGAGCCTCCGGGTCTCCCGATGCACCAGCCCCAGCGACTCCTCGACGTTTCCCTCAAGTTCGGGGCTGCGTTTGAGCACCAGCTCGAGACCGGAGCGAATGTTGGTGAGCGGGGTGCGCAGCTCGTGAGAGACCAGCGCCACGAATTCGGTCTTCATCCGATCGAGTTCTTTCAGCTCTTCGTTTAGCCGAGCCAGGTCGGCGACGGT
>CAZJUE010000100.1:0-9999 GCA_964549025.1 uncultured Anaerolineaceae bacterium
CGCAAGCAGATTGGGTGGGCGTGAACTGCTTTTGGACCGATGTGGCCGGAATGGAACGGCTGGCCGAAGGCAAGCTGTATGAGGAATACCGCCTGCGGTTCCCCGACAAACTGCTCTTCATCACCGAATTCGGGAATCCGTCAAGCGCGCTGGACACCGGAGTCAAGACTTCGCAGTACGTGTCGTTCTATTCGCGGCTGCGTTCCGAAGGCGGGCTGGCGGCGGCGCTGTCGTTTTGCCTGGCCGCAGAATCCGGCTACGAGGCGTTGGTGTGGGACGACCGGATGGCGGAGGCAATCGGCGCTCGAGCGTTTTAGTCTTTTGACGTCGCGGGGATTTTAGGGTTCGGCGGGCTCATTGGCCGAACATTGCAAGCAGCGCAGTTAAGGTCAGCGGGCTGAGAAGCGTGGAAACCAGTACTACTCCGGTGACCATGGTCGGCTCCACATCTAACTCAATGGCAATAATGGTACTCATCACGGCGGTTGGCATTGCCGATTCCATGACGCCAACCTGTTGGGCTAGCTGGCTGCTGAGCAGCATGGGTGCGATTAGTAGCGCCAGGCCAGGCGCCAGCAGTAGTTTGATGCCGCTGGCAGCCGCCAGCAAGCCGCGGTGCTCGGACAAGCCAGCGGCCGCGATCTGCATCCCCAGGATCAAGAGCATTACTGGCACCGCCGCATTGCCCAGCAGTTGAACGGGCCGAGCCAGCGGCAATGGCAGAGTGATCCCCAGGTTTTTCACCGCCAGCGCGATCGGGATGGCGTAGACCGCAGGTACCTTGGCCAACCCGCGCAGCGCATCCCAGGGTCCGCGGCGCCCTCGAGAGGCGACGTATACCCCAAGTGAGCTGGTCAGCATCATGCTGGCCACGAAGTACAGGCTGGCCCACGCCAGGCCGCCCTGGCCAAACGCGAACTGATTCAATGACAGCCCGTAGTTGCCGGCGTTCATAAAGGTCGCCGACAGCAGAAAGGCGGCCGTCATTTCCGGTGACAATCTCAACAACCGACCGGCCAGTAGACTTGCCAGCGCGGTTCCCAGGATCACCGCCACCGCCAACCCCATCATGCCGATGACCTGTGCTCCGCTGATGTCCGAGCCAGCAATCAGCTCAAATACCAGCGCCGGAGACAGGATGTAAAAGGTGATCTGCGAAATTGGGCGTGGGTCGAGCCTGAGCAGTCTTTGCAGCAAGTAGCCAATGCTGGCGACAATCAGGATGGGCAGGATGTTCTCGGCAAAGAGGCCGAGGAAGTCGCTCAATCGGCTGAGCCTTCTATCCGATCGGCACCGTAGCGCAGCAAATCCCGGGTGGACTGTACGAAGTCCATGTTGTCGAGCGCGTCTTGCAGCAGCTCGCTCTCGACATCGTCCTCGGCATTCTCCATCAGCACGCCCAGGGTTTTGGCCGCCAGGGATCCGCCGAGTTGTCCTAATGACCAGATGGCGGCATGTCTTACACGATCGTCGACGTCGTCGATGAGATCCACCAACTCTCCGGCGGCTTCGCGGGCGTCAATCTCGCCGATTGCCTGGGCGGCCTCGAGTCGAATCTGGGGGCTGGCATGGAACAGCCGATCGAGGGCGTGCTTGGTCCAGCGCCGGTTGGCAGAGCGGGCCATTGCCCGCAGCGCCGAGCGAATGCGGCGTTCGCTGCCAGATTGATAGGCGGATTCGATCAATTCCGGGACTTCGGCCCGAGATGAATACCCCAAGGACTCCAGCGCGCGGTCGCGCACCCGCTCACTGCGGTCGGATCGATTGGCACGAAGCAGGCCGGCCTCGATCGATTCGCTGAGCGCTGCTGGCAGACCGCGGGTTTCGACCAGCAGCACGAAGGCTCCCAGCGCTTTAGCTGCGGCGCCACGCACCGCTGTGGAAGGATCATGCTCCAGGGCGGTCAGCAGCGGCTCAACCAGCGTTGGATCCTCCGACTCCCAAAGGTTTTCAATCGCCTGCACCCTCACTTCGGGTGCCCGATCGGCTACCGCCATGCGGTTGATCGCTTCGAAGCTCAATTCGATCTGCGCGTCGGCCAGGGTGCCCAGCTGCACCAGCAGTAGCTGGCGTGCCTGGTCGTCCAATTGGTTCCAGGTATCCGAAAACTGCTTCAGGTGGTCGCGATCCAGATCCGACAAATCGGCTAACCGCGATTGTTCGAGTCGCTGGCTGCCGTTGGCTAAATCGGCGAGCAGCTGAGTGAAAGCCTCTTCCATCGGGGCGCCTCTCAGCGAGGAAGGCTGATCGGGTTGACGAAGTCTTGCAGGTTCACGTAGATAATGAGCGCCAGCAGCACCATGAAGCCGACGGTGTGCGCCAGGCCTTCGTGCTGCGGCGGGACCCGCTTACCGACAACGGCCTCGAAAGCCACGAACATCAGCCGGCCGCCGTCCAGCGCGGGTATCGGAAGCAGGTTGGCGAGCGCCAACCCGGCGCTGATTACCCCAATTAGATTCAGAGTCAGGAATGGGCGCTGGGCCGAGCGGTCGACCTGACCGGCCCACACCATCATGTCATACATTCCCTTCAGGCCGCTGATGCGGGCTTCCTCCGGCGCCAGCTCACCGCGCAGCAGGCGGCTCGGCAGGTGCACCATCTCACTGAACTGGAAGGCGGTTGACCGCAGTCCCAGGCCCACGGCCTCGAACCAACCCACCCGACGGGTTGGATTACCGAGCGTGACCCCGATCGGTCCTTGCCCTTCTGGCGGCGCACCTCGCGGCACCAGCTCTAGCTCAATCGGTTGTCCGTCGCGTTCCAGTTGGATGGTCACCGGCTGGTCCAGGCGCTGATTGATGGCCTCCTGCAGTTCCTGAAAGCCGCCGACCGATACTTCTTCGACCGCCAACACGATGTCGTTGGGGGCGATGCCGGCCGCCTCGGCAGGCGACCCGGTTTCCACGCTGGTGATCATCACCCGCTCGGTGTCGGGGGCGGCGAAGCGAAAGGCTGCGCTGAACGCCAAAACTGCCAACGCGATGTTTGCCAGCGGCCCCGCAACCAGCACGCCGGCGCGGGTGAGTTTGCTCGATCCGGCTAGGCCGCCTTCCACCCCCGGATCATCGTCTCCGGCCGGACGCACAAAGCCGCCCAGCGGGATCAGATTGAGGGTGATGCGGGTCTCGCCGGCCGTGAAGAGCGTAGCCAGTCTAGGGGGGAAACCGATTCCAAACTCTTCAACTCGGACCCCGAGCAATTTGGCCACCGTGAAGTGGCCAAGCTCGTGTCCGATAATGAGGGCGCCCAGAACCGCGGCAAATAGGGCGAAGTCAGACATCGCATATGCCTTCGGCGGGAAGGCCGGCAGATTATATCACCCGGACCTTTTTGAGGTTAGCGGGAGCTTGGGAGGGGCAGTTGGCGGGTGAGCCGGCCGCTCGCGAGGCAACCAGCGCGGCAAAGGGATTGCTGGATGACTACTGCTCTTCGAGCAGAACGGCTCCGCTGCCCGGGGCGCCGCGCAGCAACGTCTGAACGGCCGGAATCTGCTCCAAATGCCCCCGCACTTCCGACTCGACTTCTGGAGTACACAGGCAATGCACGTTCGGCCCAGCGTCAATGCTGTAGAAAACGGGCACTCCCGCGCGGCGCAGACCACGCACTTCGGCCATGAGCTGAACGGTTCCGGCTTGCCAATAGTGGATGCTCGGTTCTGAGGTCATCATCACGGCATGCATCAGATCCGAATCCAGCTCGGCAACCTCTGCCAGCCGCTGAAAATCGCGGGCCTGGATCGCTGCTCGGCAATTCTCCAGCCGGCGCGGCGCATCGGCCACCCGCGCCTGCTGCAGCGGGCTGGAGTCCGCGCGGGCGTGCCCTGCGGTCGAACCGACCGCTTTCGGCTGGCGATCGACGATCGCCACCAGGTCGACCAGTTCCCAGTGTCCGGCATCCGCCAGCTGGCGGGCGTAGCATTGCGCATCCGTGCCGTCGACCAGCAGCTCAACGTATCCGCCGAAGATCGAACGCGCCGCGGACCCGGAGCCGCGCCGCGCCAACCGCGAAAGCTGTTCGGGGCTCAGCTCCAGGCCGGCGGCGCTGGAGGCGGCCAAGCTGAGCGCGGCGAAGGCGGCTGCCGAGGAGGCCAGACCGGCTCCGGCCGGGAAATCGCTGTGGCTGTCGACCGTCGCCCGCATGTCGATGCCGGCCCGATCCCGCACCAGATCCAGCACGACGCTCGCCCGGCCGGACGACGCACTCTCGCCATTGATCGACACCTGATCGTGCTTCAACGCCTCGTCGAAACGCACCGTAGTGCGGACCTGCATGCCAGCCAGCGTCAGCGAGATCGACCCATTGGCGGGAATTCGAAGTTCGTCATCGCGGTTCCCCCAATATTTGACAAGTGCGATGTTCGGATGCGCGAGAGCGGTCGCTTGAGGTGGCGGCATTGGTCGCCGGAGTCTAGCAGTAGATTGGGTTGATGCGCAGGGCTGGACCAGGGATGGGTGGCGAAGTTATCCGTCGAATGCCGGACCCCAAACCTGGATGGCGCCTCCTTGACCGGGCTCCTTGATGGCAAAGAGCCCCAGGTATTCGGCAGCCGGAGACATCTCCAGCGACATGGTGCGGGTGACCCCCAGCTGCTGGCTTAGCAGCAGCTCACCCTCGGGTAGTGAATATAAGCGCAGCTCATTGTCCACGCCGATGGCGGCCAGCAATTGCCAATCTGACGACACCGCGAAGCGGCGGAAGTTGAGCAAGCTCAGCTCCAGCAGGGTTTCTCCGGTGCTTGCGGACACGACCAATACTCCTTCGGAAGGCAGTCCATAGTCCACATGGAGCAGCAAGCGGTCGCCCTCGGGAGAGACTGACAAGAGTTCAGGATACTGAGCCTGCACGCGAATGACCTGCCGCTCGGTGCCGTCCAGGTCGTATACGGCGATCTGGGTTCGATCAGCATGGTCTTGAAGCGCAATCGCATCTCCGTTCGGAGACAGCATGGCAGCGTCAACGAGCCCCGGATACCGGAATTGGGCAACGCGGTCCCAGTTGTTCGGATCCCACACAAGAACGTTGCCATGGTAGTCGACTGCGTAGAAGAGCTGATCGCGGTAGAAGCCAGCAGAGGCCAAAGTCGAGATCGGCGGCAGAGGCAAGGCGCTGGTCAGTTGACCGGTCTGGCTGTTCCACACCCGCACCTGGGAGCCATCGTCGGCGGCCACCGCCGATCCATCCGACGATACCGAGATCGTCAGCGGTGACATCAGCTCGAAACCGATCAAATCGTCGATCCGTCGATTGCTGAGCAGATCGAAGCGCTGGATCGCTAGGCCTCCCCCGGAGTGCAGTAACAGGTGCCCGTCCGGCGAGAACGCCAGGCGGACGCCGAAATCGGACCGCGGGATGGCCAGGTCGGCGACGAGTTCCAGCTGATCGCCCGGCTTGAGATCGAGCAAGGTCGGCGGTCGAATGGCCGGCTGCTCAACCACCGGCTCCGGTTGGCTGGTTGGTTGGGGTTGCGGTGTGATCTGTAGCGAGACCTGCGTCGCCAGTGGAATGGCCGTTGGAATGCTGAATTGTTGAACGGCGGGCGAGGGAGCGGGCGGTGCTGTCGGGCGGCTGTTGCAGCCGACCAGCATCAACCCGACGCCAATAACGGCGCCGACCCAGGAGGTCCGAATTGCTTCCACTCTGGCGAACAATCGTAACTCTTAGGCTATATTTATGTTAGTAGTACCGGGGTCAGGTTGCGATCTTGCCATAAGGTATGTAGTACTCTGGACCTACCGGCACATAACCCTAGCCTGTGAAAGTCATCCTACCGCGAAACATCGCCTCTGGTCTAGTGCTCGGCCTCACCGCCACGCTGCTGATCGCGGTCGCGGCCTGGGCCGGATTTACCGGGCCCAATCGGACCACGACTCAAACCGTCCGCGATAAGGACGAAGACCAATGGTACTGCACGAAGGGGGCCGTGACCTGCTGGTTTGCAAAACACAGTGAGGGCGGACAAGACTGCAACGGATCGCAACCAGCCGTAAGCCAACAGGGATCGTGCGCACCGGCGGACACCTGCGGCTGCGTCAGGGGCTACACCGAGCAGACCGTAACCCTACCGCCGGCCACGGTCGGCGGCAGCGAGCAGTGTGCCACTCCGGGCAACAACGGCTGGTGCCGAGGCGGGGCTTCGATCGCGCTGAGCGCCAACGAGCCGGTCGGCGGGGAAGTCATCCAGCTGATCGAGGGGAATCCCGGCGGTGTGCTCTGCGATCCGGCCGATGCGAGCAGCGTTTCGTGCAGCTGGTCCGGTGGGGGCCAGGGGTCTTTCAGTGTTGAATTCTTGGCGGTCTCCTCGCTCGGAGATACCAGCGACAAGTCCTCTGCGGATTGGAAGCTGGATTCCCAGCCTCCCAGCATCGACCTGAATGTCCCGGGCGGATCGGGATGGAATCAGGGCGGCAGCTATCAGGTCACCGTTTCTGGTGGTGACGCAACTTCCGGCGTGGCGGCGGCAGAAGTCTCTGTCGATGGTGGGCCGTGGAGCGGTTCAGCGGACGTGTCGGGCGACGGAATTCACAGCATCTCAGGTCGAGTGATCGACGGTGCGGGAAATCAAGCCACCGCCTCGGGTGAAATCAAGATCGATGGCACGCCTCCCAAATTGGAAGCTGAGCTCAGTGGGACGTTGGGCAACGCCGGCTGGTACATCTCGGCTGTGACCATCTCGGCTGACGCCTCAGACGAATTGTCCGGTGTCGATTGGATCGAGGTCAGCCTGGACGACGCTGGCTGGGAAGCTGGCCCAATGACGATTTCGATTGATGGCACCCGTACCACCCGGGTGCGGGCAGCCGACCGGGCAGGCAATCAAGCCGAGGCTTCAGGCCCGACCGTTAGGATCGACGTCTATCCGCCGCAGTCGGTGTTCGTCGATCCCCCCAACAAATCAGAAACCTGGGTTTCAGGGGTGGTGGAGCTGCACGGTACCAGCGTGGACTTCACCTCGGGTTTACAGTCGGTGGAGATATCCTTCGACAACGGCGCCAGCTGGGAGCCGCTGGAGTTGCGCGGGATGGAATGGAGCGCCAGCTGGGATACCAGCAGCTTGCCCAGCGGTCGATATCCGGTGCTGGCGCGAGCGCGCGATGTCGCCGGGCACCTTGAATCCAGTGCCCAGGTGACGCTGCTTGTCGACGCTTTGGGCCCGGAGGTCGACATTCCGGATTCGTGGCTGGTGCATGATGAGGCGCCGATGACCATCCGCGACGCCGGCGCAGGCTTGGCGGATGCGGTGGTCGAATTCGCCGATGGACTGCTCACCATCGAGCTCGATGTACAGCACATTCCAGAAACGATATCCTGGGATGGCGTGCTGCCTGATGGGCAGATCGCGCCTCCGGGTGAGTATCCGGTGCAGGTTACCGCTTGGGATCTGGCCGGCAACCGGGGCCACGACGAGGGCGTGGTGATCGTCCCGCCGCCTGAGCAGCTCCCGGACGCACCGCCGCAGTCGGAGGTCGAGATCGAGCTCGTACCGGAAGGCGCAGCGAATGTGCAGCAGCAAGCCGCGGCCACGGAGCCGCTGCTGGTGGCACCGCTTACCTTTAATGTCTGGCTGTGGCCGGCGCTAGCCTGGCTGGGGCTGATGGGGACCATCGGATTCGCCAAGATACTGGACCCAAGGCCAGGCGCCTTGCGAGGCTTGCGCAAGGATCTCCGTCAGATCCGCAAGACCCTGGAGGAATAGAGCATGCTCGAGGTTGCGCTAGCGATCAGCGTCTTGGCGGCAGTCATCGTGGTCGGTGCCCTGATCTCGATTGGCAACGAACGGCAGCGGAAAGCGATCGCTCAGCTGCGTGATGATCTGCGAAACTGGGCCCTGAGTGACCTGGAGATCAAGCGCGAGAAAGCTTCGCGCGAAGTCGAAATCATTGATCCTTTGGCCTGGCTGCATGACGCGGCCCGCAAGGCGACCGGCACCTCCTGGGAGCTCAGGGCGGTTGCCAAAATTCTGGAGTACCCAGACGCCGTCGTGGTGGCATCATCCAACGGCAGCTACCTGATGTTCTCGCCGGAGAAACCCGGCCGGGTGCGCAAGCTGCTGAAGGGACCGCAGCGCAAGTCAAGCACCGGTCCACTTCCATCTGAGATGAAGATGGCGGTGCGCGGACGCTCGCGCATCGAATCCTTCGAGCTCTCTGCGCTTAACGCCGGCATCTTCTTTGATTTGGAGGCAGACCGCGTGTGGCGCATGCTGACCGATCGGCCGCTTAGGGCCAACAAGCTCTTTCTCTATGAGTTCCCCCCCAACTGAGCCAGACTAGCCGGCCGATTTCAAATCGCCCCGGCGCAGCAACCAGTTCAGTCCAAACAGTACGACAATCACCAGCAGCGCCGCCGGCGCAAAAGCAAGCTCGAAACGTCCCTGCACAGCCAACGCGGCCAACGAACCTCCCAAAAGCAGCGTGCCGATCAGGTACGCCAGATGGCGTCGAAATAGCACCGCCGGTCGATATACTCGCGGAGCCTCCCGCAGGCGGGATCCGAAGCCGTCCAGGTCCCAGCTGGCCAGCGACAATAGCGCGGCCGGCAGCAGCAGAACAGGGGGCCGCTTCACGCCGGCAATCGCCAGAAGCTGCACCAGAAGCCAGAGCGTGGCCGGCCAGCTGCGATCGGTGGTTTGACGGTAGGCGACCAATCCAACCGCCAGCGCCGGCGCGATCAGCCATATCGTCCGGCCAGAGCTCAGCACACCCGCCGCCAGCAGGGAGCTTGCGCCGATTCCAGTGATCAGCGCCCAGGTCTCCGTCCGACGAAGAGCGTGGGGCAGTCGGGCAGTCACCAGGCCAAAACCCGGCGGATTCGGGCGCTGGTCATTCGCCATTCCTCCCAGGGCCGATCAACCATCGAAGACGCCGATTCTGTTCAACCAGGCCGGCGGCCGGCTGAGCCGCATCTCGACCAGCTGTTCGAACGGAAGCTCGACGTCCCACACCAGGCGTGGAATGCCCGCATTCGCCAATCGGCGGGTAATCAGGCGCTGTTCGAGATCTGCCAGCCGCCGTGCAAGTGCCAATTCTGACGCCCCGGCAAACTGGCGCGCTTCCAGCTGGTCGCGGTCGGGCGAGATGACCAGCAGCGGATAGCGCCGGGCTCGCAACCGGATCAAGTAATCCAGGTCGCCTCGCAGCAGTGGGCTGATAAGGATCAGCTGGGTCTTGGCGCGGAACAAGCGGGTGGGTAGGTGTTGGATTTGCTCAAAAACGCGGCTTTCGCCCTCGCTAGTTTGCGCCAGCGCGCTCATGATTCGCTCGCGTTGCAAGCGTCCGTACCCTGGAACGGTCCAATCCAGGTGGCTGCCGTAGATCAACAGCCCAACGCGATTTCCTTGAGAGAGAAACAGCTCCGCCAGCGATGCGGCCGCGTCAACCGAATAAGGGTAGGCCGAACCGCCGCCAGCCACCGCATTGCTGCGAAGACGCGCATCGACGATCAATCCAAGATCGATCACCCGTTCCTGCTCGAAGAGATTGACGTATAGGTCCTGCCAGCTGCGAGCGCTGGCCTTCCAATTGATCCAACGCAGGGGATCTCCGGGAACATAGCGCCGTAAGCCGAAGAATTCCACTCCCGGGCCACCGCTGCGAGCCGGATAGGAGCCGGAAATCACACCGGTGCGAAGTGGTTGGACGCTAACCCGCCGGACGTCGCGGGTAGTTGGCCTGACGAGCAGCGTGCGTTCAGCTGGAACCAGCCACTCCGAACGAAACAGATCGAACGGATCCGCGGCAATCACCTGCATCCCACGGAAATGGTGCAATCCGCGGACCGCCTCTAGCTCGTAGCCGAAGTCCAGCGGCTGGCCAGGGGGTAGGAAGGCGATTCCACCGGCTTCCTCGGCGATTGGCGCCAGCGTCGCCGGAATCAAGTCGGTGAATTCCAGCAGCTCGATCGGTGAATCTTGGCCAATCAGGCCGGCATCTATCGCGAGCCGTTCACCGGCATTGGCGGTTGGGCGGCTGAGCCTTGCGTGGGCCTCCAGCAGTCGGTTTG
>CAZJUE010000101.1:0-9966 GCA_964549025.1 uncultured Anaerolineaceae bacterium
ACGACTTCGAAGGCCTGTTCCGCACCATGGATGGGCTGCCGGTGATCATCCGACTGATCGATCCGCCGCTGCACGAGTTCTTGCCCAACCATGACGACTTGCTCAAGGAAGTCACCACATTGGAGATCAGCGGCGAGGATGCGGAGCGGCTGGCGGAGCGACGCACGCTGCTGGAGGCGGTCGAAAGCATGCGCGAAGCCAATCCGATGCTCGGCTTGCGCGGCGTACGGCTGGGCATCCACATGCCCGAAGTGACCGAGATGCAGGTGCGGGCGATCATGGAAGCGGCGGTCAAGGTCGCCAAAGACGGGGTGGACGTGCATCCGGAGGTGATGATCCCGCTGACCAGCCACGTCAACGAGCTCAAAACCCAGCAGGAAGCGCTGGTGCGGGTGGCCAAGCAGGTCACCGAGGAGCAGGGCGTTGAGATCGACTACAAGTTCGGCACTATGATCGAGATCCCGCGGGCGGCGCTGACCGCCGGCGAGGTGGCCGAGTTTGCCGAATTCTTTTCCTTCGGCACCAACGACCTGACCCAAACCACCTACGGCATCAGCCGCGACGACGCCGAGGCCAGCTTCCTGATGGAGTACATCGAGAAGCAGATCCTGCCCGGCAATCCGTTCCAGTCCATCGATCCGGGCGGCGTGGGCCGGCTGATGAAGATGGCCACCGAGGAAGGCCGGGCGACCCGGCCGGGCCTGGAAGTCGGAATCTGCGGCGAGCACGGCGGAGATCCGCAGTCGATCCAGCTGTGCCACGAATACGGCCTGAACTATGTGAGCTGTTCGCCGTTCCGGGTGCCGGTGGCGCGCCTGGCTGCGGCGCATGCGGCGCTGAGGGAGCTAGCGGCCTAACGCGGCATGCGCAACAATCGAGGGCGCAGACTCTGAAAGCGCAGGTCTTTAGATAAAGAGCAAAGCGGGCGCACTCGGTGCGCCCGCTTTATGGTTTCGTAGATGTTGCTTCCTCTCAGTAGTCTTCGTCGTCGTCGTCGCTGTCGTAGTCGTCCCAGTCGTCGTCGTCGTCGATGTCCTCGTCCGCCCAATCCAACTCGATCGGGGAAACGGAGCTGACTTTGAGGTAGGCGCCGCACTTGTGACAGGTCACTTCGTGACCCTTGCGTGGCGACCCATCGAACCTGATTTCGGCATCACAGTCGGGGCAGTAACCCTTGGGCATGCCGATCCTCCTGTACTTAAATTTCGGTCAACCGGAGTTATGCTTGATTGTTCTTGTGACTGCTTTCCTCCCATAGGCGCACGCTTGCCGAGCCGTACTCTTGGGTTTGTCGATAGTCCCTCCGATCGAAACTGGCAGATTATATCCGAAACGAGGCCAATCGAAATGAGAGACCCGATCGTCCCCGTCAGGAGCCTGGCCGTTCGATGACCCGGACCCCGATTCGAGCCGGCGCACTCCCGGTGCTGCTGGCGGCGACTCTGTGGGGTACCACCGGCACCGCGCAGGCGCTGGCGCCGGACGGGGCGCAGCCGCCGGTGGTCGGCGCGCTGCGTTTGGTGGTGGCCGGCGCGGCGCTGATGCTGTGGGCCGGGCTGACCGGACGACTCTCGGGGCTGGGAGACTGGCCGTGGGGGGTGACCGCAGTCGCGGCGGCATGCATGGCGGCCTACCAGCCGCTGTTCTTTTCGGGCGTAGATCGTACCGGAGTGGCTCCTGGAACGGTGGTCACGCTCGGTGCATCTCCCGTTATCGCCGGGGTGCTGACCTGGCTGGTGAGCGGCGAGCGCCCCAGCTCCCGCTGGGCCGTGGCGACCGGATTGGCGATCGCCGGCGCGGCGCTGCTGATCCTGAGAGGTGCGGGCACGGTCTTGGATCCGGTAGGGATTGGATTGAACGCCGCGGCCGGCGCGGCCTACGCGACCTACGTTGTCGTCAGCAAACGGTTGATAGAGCTACGACCGAGGCAAGCGGTGCTGCCCGTTGTCTTCGGCCTGGCTGGATTGCTGCTGGTGCCTTTGCTGTTTACCGGTCAGCTAAACTGGCTGGGAAGCGTGCGCGGAGCGCTGGTGGCGCTGCACCTGGGGCTGGTGGCCACCGCCTTGGCCTACGTTCTGTTTCTGCGCGGGCTGACTGAGGTCTCGGCCGGGCTTGCGGTGACGCTTTCGCTGGCCGAGCCTTTGACGGCCACGGCGCTGGGGTTGGGCTTGCTGGGTGAGCGCCTCTCACTGCCCGGGGGGATCGGAGCTGGTATGTTGCTGATGGCGCTGGCGTTGGCCAGCGCGCCGCGGCCAGAGAGTGCAACCACGCCCCGGTAGGACCAGCTACCGCACGGCGGTCAGGATAAACACCACCCCCAGGTAAATCATGAACCCGCCGGTGAGCACGATCAGCCACTGATAGCGCCGGTCGGTAAGGATGCGGGTTCCGGCGCTCGCGGTGACCGAGAGAAAACTGTCCCAGGCAAAGTCGGCGCTGATGTGCCCGACGTAGAAGGCGGTCACGGTGGCCACACCCAGGGCCTGCGCCTGGGCCAGGTATCCGGCCGCCACGGTGACCCACCACACATACCAGAAAGGGTTCGAAAGCGTAGTGATCACGCCTAAGCCGAACAGCGACAGGTAGGAGCGGGAGGTAATCGATTGCTGCTGGTCGGGAAGTTGCATGCGGCCGCGGATCACCGCCAGCAAGTAGCTGCCGCCGATGCCGATCAATGTCAAGCCGCCCAGCGTGCCGACGACGGTGCGTGCCAGTGGGGAGGCCATGCCAGCCGCCAGCCCCAGCGAAATCAGCACCACCATGATCAACTCCAGGGTTGAGTGGCCACCGGCCACCATCGGACCCACGCGCCAGCCCTGACGCGGTGATTCGCTCAGGATCGCCGCGCTGACCGGTCCGGGCGAAATGACCGCACCGAACGTCACCACGAACGAGAATACGAACACAGCAGCCAGCGATTCGGTCGGCATGGGGCAGACTGTGATCCGATCGACCTGCGGTTTGCGAACCGCTCCACGGTGGACGGGGAGTGCGAATCCACCTGACCGGATCGGATGATCCGCCGATTGTAATGGACGGTTTGTGGGCTAGGGGGAGATCAGGACTTGACGAAGCGGTGTAGGTCCGGGAAGACCAGCTTGTCGCGCTGCGACTTCCGCAGCGCCGCCCGGTTGGCGGCCTCGAAATTGAGCAGCACTTCGCGCAGCGCACGCACCTGCCAACCCGGCGGATCCTGGGAGAACACCGAAAGCACGGCGGTGAAACGGCCAGGGATCAGCAGCAGGCACGATCCATCGTCCAGGTGGGTGGCCAGCATGCGGCCCGGTCCGGCCTCCTTGCTGGCCGGTCCGAAGGTGCGCAGCAATCCCATCGCTTCTTCGGCCGCCTGCGGCATGTCGCCCTGACTGAAGATCTGATCCTTGGAGTTCAGGTCAAATAACGCCGCGCAGGTGCAGGTGGCTTCGTTAAGCTGCATCAGGAAGGTGGTACGGCCTTCTTCCAGCACCACCCGCCAGCGATCGCTGCCAGGGTGGGCCTCCTTGAGCCGCATGGCGACTTCGCGCTGCTCCTGATAGTGGCGCCGGATGGCGCGGTACTGAGAGGCGTTGATCCGGCCGTGTTCGAAATCGTCTTCCAAGCGGTCAAGCTTGTCGTCCAGCGAAGCCAGCATTTCCATCAGCTCGCCGGCGTCGCCGGTCTTGAGCTCCAACGCAAGGGTCTCTTCGATCGAGCGCTCGGTCAGTGAGTCGGAGAACTCCAATTCCTCGGGAGTTGGCTCCTCGACAAAGACCGGCGCCCTTGCCCCTTCCAGTTCGGACAGCCGCATTTCCTTTTCGCGCAGTAACTCGCGCACCGCGCGCAGCTGTCCGGCGCTGATTGTGCCGTCACAAAACGCAAGCGCGGCCGACAGCATGCGCTCGCGCGCCCGCACGACCTGTTCCTCGGCGCGCAGAATCTCAGGATCAGTCTGAGTTTGCTGTTCGACTTGGGTCTCGACCAATGGAGACTGTTCGGACAACTCCGACATGGGCACATCATACCTGCCCTTTGGCACCGTGATCAGATGACCACGGTACCAAGCGGATCCGCAAGCCGCGATATACTGCACTGAATTTGCTGCTTCAACCGGAGGAGAGCACTGGGGAACCGAGCGAAATTGCGCACAATGATGGTGCTGGCAGCCGCCGCCGCTTTGGCTGGCTGCAACCGGCCCGGCGCCGAGACCCCTACGGAGACGCCTTCCAGCGATCAGGTGCTGTTGACCGCCCAGGCCATCGCCGAGGCGACCATGGCGGCGGTTACGGCTACGCCCACCCGGGTGCCGCCGACCGATACCCCGGAGGTGCCGACCGATACGCCGACGCCGATGCTTACCGCCACCCCATCCTCCCCGATCATCACCGCCGATTACAACGCCAACATCCGGAACGGGCCGGGCGAAATCTACGAGGTAATCGACGTCATCCTGGCCGGCTCACAGGGCAACGTGATCGGCCGCTACGACAACTCACCGATCGGCACCTGGTGGTACATCGAGCGGATTGGGGAGGGGTTGAATGGCTGGGTGTGGGATGGGGCGGTTACGCTCAGTGGCAGCGCGCTGGGCGTGCCCGCGCTGGAGGCGCCGCCGACTTCAACTCCCAGCCCGGAGCCGACCAGCCCGCCGCAGCCCACCGATACGCCCACCGCGACTCCAACGACATAATCCTCAGGCGGGACTTCGCTTGGTCTTGGTCCCCCATGACTTCGCCACACTCAATCCCGCGGAGATCGCGCTTTGCTCGCTGTCCAGGGAGTTGGGCTTCGACTCAGTCCCACGGAAATTTCAATTCGCTCAGCCGAATTCGATTCCCTGCGCCAGCGGCAACTCCTTCGACCAGTTAATGGTGTTGGTCTGCCGGCGCATGTAGGCCTTCCAGGCGTCCGAGCCGGATTCGCGCCCGCCGCCGGTCTCCTTCTCGCCGCCGAAAGCGCCGCCGATCTCCGCGCCGGAGGTGCCGATGTTCACGTTGGCGATGCCGCAGTCCGAGCCGCGCGCCGACAGGAAGGCCTCCATGGTGCGCATGCTGTCGGTAAAGATCGCACTCGACAAACCCTGCGGCACAGCGTTGTGCAGTTCGAGCGCCTCATCCAGCGTCTCGTATTCCATCAGGTAAAGGATCGGCGCAAAGGTTTCCTGCTTGACGATCTCTGTCTGGGCCGGCATCTTGACGATGGTCGGCTCGACGAAGTTGGGGCCCACATCCGGGAGCGCGTTGCCGCCGGCCACCACCTCGCCGCCTTGATGCTTGATCTGTTCAAGGGCGTCGAACATCTCCTCCAGGGCCACGCCAGCCACCAGCGGCCCCATCAGCGTGTCCTCGTCCAACGGATCGCCGATGCGAACCTGCTGATAGGCTTTCACCAATCGCTCGGTGAGCTCTCCACCGATATCCTTGTGCATGATGATGCGCCGGGTGGTGGTGCAGCGTTGGCCGGACGTTCCGACCGCCCCGAACACGATCGCGCGGGTGGCCAGATCCAGGTCGGCGTCTTCGGCGACCACGATGGCGTTATTGCCGCCCAGCTCGAGGATGCTGCGTCCGAAGCGGCCGGCAACCGCCTCCGACACCCGGCGGCCAATCTTGGTAGAACCGGTGAACGAGATCAGCGGCACCCGCTGATCGTTGAGCAGTAACTCGCCCACCTCAGATCCGCTGCCGATCACCAGTGTGAACACGCCCTGCAGCCCGTGATCGGCCATCACTCGATTGGCCAGGTGCTGGACCGCGATGGCGGTCAGCGGCACCATTGACGACGGTTTCCAGATAGTCGGATCTCCGCACACAGCGGCGATAGCCGAGTTCCACGACCATACCGCTACCGGGAAGTTGAAGGCGGTGATCACCCCCACCGGCCCGAGTGGGTGCCATTGCTCGTACATGCGGTGCGAGGGGCGTTCGGACTGCATGGTCAGCCCATAGAGCTGGCGAGACAGACCGACCGCGAAGTCACAGATATCGATCATCTCCTGTACCTCGCCGTGCCCTTCGGCGCGTATCTTGCCCATTTCCAGGCTGACCAGGTCGCCGAGTGGCTCCTTGTACTCGCGCAGCAGCTCGGCGAAATCGCGCACCACCAGGCCGCGCTTCGGCGCCGGCGTCAACCGCCAGCTTTCAAAGCTCTTGGCCGCCGCAGCGGCTACCTGCTGGTAACCATCGGCGGTGGCCTGGATCACTCGGGCCAGCGGTTGGTTATCAGTCGGGTTGTAGGAGATCAGCTCTTTGCCGTTCGGGTCGCGGATCCAGGCGTCCGGTCCGCTACAGGCGCCGCTGTTGACCTCTTCCAGGCCGAGTTTCTCCAGCAGAGGGTTCATGGGGTGTGCTCCAATTGCGTTGAACGGATTGTGAGGGTTATTCCGGCGCCGGCAACCGGCGCGCAGGGAAGTCTATCACAGGGGATTAGCCGACGATGCGGGTGCCGAGCGCGTAGCCGAGCAGCGCAGCCTGGACACTCCCGGAATGGGCGCCGGAGAAAATACGCACTTCGGCTTGCCCATCGGCGTGGGCCAGCTTAAAGGCCTCTTGCACCTTGTGCTCCATGCCTCCGGTTACATCGGTGGCCTCGGCGCTCTCCAGGTGGATCTCCGGCAGCATCGCCTGAGTCAGTTCGGGCACCAACTCCGTGCGGCCCGGGTAGTCCCGGTAAACGCCTTCCTCGCTGCCCGCCAGCAGGATGCGCTCGGGCCGCAGCACCGCAGCCAGGCGTGCCAGCACTTTCTCGGTGGACAAGATGGTTGCACCGCGCACGCGGTCGAAGGCAACGTCGCCATGCACCAGCGGCACCAGGCCAGCCTCCAATGCCCGCTGAATCGGCTCGGTGGCCATCTCAATCGGTTCACCTCGCTCGGCGACCGCGTAGGCCGATGGCGGAAACGAGAGCACCGATAGTCCGGTGCTCGCCAAGGCGTCCAGCACGATGCGGTGCAGTCGGTTGGCCGCCGACCACACCTCGGCGAATCCGCGCCAATCTTCTTGGCTCTCGGCGCCGCCGACCGTGCCGAATTGGGCGGCCGCCGGGTGACCAAACGAACCCGAACCGTGTCCGATCAGCAGCCGAGTCTCCGGCTTGGCGAGCAAGGCCTCGCGGATTTCACCCGCCAGACGCTGGATCACCTGGTGCTCAGCCTTTTCACGCATCGACTTGTTGGTGATCAGCGATCCACCCAATTTGAGGAAGATCATCGGCTGGCCGGGCCAGATGCCCAGCAGGCGCGGGAGGCGGCCTGGGGGCGCGGAGGCGCGACGAGACCGCGCAAGGTCTCGGCCAGAAGGCTCATGTCTTTACCTCGGTAATAAAGGCACGGGGAGCCCCGGCCCGCCGCAATGCGGCCTGAATCACGGCGGCGGTCTCCGGATCGGCCAGCGCAACTACCAGTCCGCCGCCGCCAGCGCCCGAAAGCTTGGCACCCATTGCCCCAGCGGCCCGCGCCGACTCGATGAGTACTTCCAGTTCCGGAGTGCTGACCCTGATCCGCTCGAGCAGCTGCTGATTGTCGTCCATCAGCGGACCCAACTCGGCCGTCCGACCGGCTTCGATCCCCTTGCGGGCGGCTTCCACCAGCGCGCCAATCCGGTCGAATTGCGCCTCCATTTCCTCGCGCTGCTCCTCCCAGCGCCGCCGCACGCCGCTGACCATTTCGCGGGTGGACGGTGCGCGACCCGAATCCGCCAGCACCAGCGTGAGCGGCGCCCCGACCCGGAGCGGGGTAGCTGGCTCGCCTTTCACGAAAAAAACCGGCTTTCCATGGGCGACAACTGAATTATCGATCCCAGATGGCGTTCCGTGGTAGTGCTGCTCGACCTGGTAAGCCAATTCGGCTGCGACCTCATCCGCCAGCGGCTCCTCGAGATGCTCCGCCACCGCCCGCAGCAATGCAATGGTGACCGCCGCGCTAGAGCCCAATCCGGCCGCCACCGGGATCTCGGAGCGCAGCTCCAACCGCAGGCCTGACAGTCGGTTGCCTACCGCAGCTCCCGGCGCAGCGTCGAAGTGCTCCAGCGCCAGGCGAACCGCCAATTTCAAGCCGGCGACATCCGCCTGACCGGCGCCTCCACCGTCGTGCACCGCGGCGCCGCTACGTTCACCCTCGTGGTCCGCCAAACCGGCACCTGCATCCGCCGGTGCCCGTGCGCCGCCCCGCTCATCGTCGCCGTCAAGCTCGACCGCCCCTGAGAATCCAATGTCTGGCGCCTCGATCCACAGCTGTCCCGGCTCCAGGTCATCGGCCGCTGACAGCCGGGCCTCGGCTTGCAGTGCATGCACAGGAACGGCGATTGCAGGGCGACCGTAGACCACCGCGTGCTCGCCAAACAGGATCGCCTTGCCCGGAGCGCTACCAGTCATCGGTTGGTTGTGCTGCACGGCCCGGCGTGCTTTGCCGGCACGGGAATGGCCCAAGTGCGCAGTCCGTGGTGCCTCGCCGGGGCGCAAACGGCCCAATTTGGTGGCCGAGCCTTGCCGATTCCCGGCCGCCGGCGGCTTGTGGCTGACAGCGGGTCGGCGATCAAGCGCCGAAGTACAGCAAGCCAGTGGCCAACAATCCCCACATCAGCAGCGTCACCATCAGCGGCGGGTCGGTAAGAAACAGCTCGTCCGGCGCCCCACCGGCGTTCTCCACATGGATCAGATGCAGGTAGCGGAAGATGCCGTAGAGCACGAAGGGAATGGTAAGCATCATGGTGTGATTGGCCGGCAAGTTTTCGGCCGAAAAGGTATACAGCGAATATGCCATAATCGTGCTCGCAGAAACCACCACAATCAATTGGTCCAGCAGCCCGATCGTGTAACCGTCCAGCACCCGCCGGTGGGTGTTGGCCTGCTCCTGCAGCAGGATCAGCTCGGCTCGCCGCTTGCCAAAGCCGATGATCAGCGCCAGCAGTGTGGTGCACACATACAGCCAGGGCGAGAAGCGTGAAACTTCGATCAGGCTCACACCGCCGCCCACCCGCAGCACGAACCCGCTGGCGACCAGCAGCACGTCGATGATCGGTGTGTGCTTCAGCCACAGCGAATACAGCAGGTTGGAAAGAAAATACAGGGTAATGATCAGCCCGAATTCGCGCCGCAGAGCAAATCCGGCGGTGATGGCCGACGCGGCCAGGATAACGCTTGCCAGCCGGGCGACCGGGATTGGCAGTTGCCCGGAGGCAATCGGCCGGTTGCGCTTGACCGGGTGCTGCCGATCGGCCTCGATATCGGCCAGGTCGTTGAACAGGTAGACTGAGCTGGATATGGCGCACAGCAGTACGAAGCCGAAGATCGTCCGCAGCAGCGGGTCGACTTGCAGCAGCTGCCCGTCGAAAACCAGCGCCGCGAAGACAAACACATTCTTCGCCCACTGGCGGGGGCGCATGGCTTTCAGCAACGCGGCCAACACGGCGCGAAGCATAGCAGGTGCGCAGGGCGTGAGCAAGCTTTTTGAGGTGCTGGAGTGAGCCGCAAGTTGCGCGCCGATCGCCTGCTGGTAGAGCGCGGTTTGGCGGAGAGCCGCAGCCTGGCCCAGCGGCTGGTAATGGGGGGCCAGGTGTGGGCCGATGAGCAGCTGGTGCACAAGCCCTCCACCATGCTGGCGCCGGATGTTCGGCTGGAAGTCCGCCAGCGGCCCCGCTACGTTTCCCGCGGAGGGGAGAAGCTGGAGGCCGCGCTGCAGGCGTTCGCCATCGATCCGCACGGTTGGACCTGCGCCGACGTCGGCGCTTCGACCGGCGGCTTCACCGACTGCCTGCTGCAGCATGGCGCCGCCAAGGTGTACGCTATCGACGTCGGCCACGGCGTCCTGCACTGGAAGCTTCGCAACCATCCTGGGGTGGTGGTGATGGAACGGACCAACGCCCGGGAGCTTGAGCAGCTGCCTGAAACAGTGCAGCTGGCAACGATCGATGTGTCATTTATCTCGCTGGCCTTGATCCTGCCGCGGGTGGTCGGCTGGCTCGAGCCAAGCGGGCAGGTGGTGGCGCTGGTCAA
>CAZJUE010000102.1:0-9863 GCA_964549025.1 uncultured Anaerolineaceae bacterium
AAGCGCAGAGCTCGAAGAAATCGCTCAGGCGGCATTTGACGAGACGCTCAATGCAGCTCTCAGTTTGGGTGGGTGCCCGACGATCCAGTTTGATTTGCCTTGGCCCAAGTGGCAGTTTCTTTGCCATGTGACCGAGCATCACGACATCGCCCTGCACGGCTCCGGTGATCCAAGTATCGACTTGTTTGAGCCACGCCAGTCAAATGACCTCAGCGAATTCGGCAATCAGAAAGCCGTTTATGCCGCGTCGGATGGGTTGTGGGCCATGTTCTTTGCCATCGTCGATCGCAAGCGTGTGCCATCAATCACCAATGCTTGTATCCGCCTTACCGATGAGCGCGGTGTCCGGCATGGGCCATACTATGTCTTCTCGGTCAGCCAATCGGCGCTTCTCGATCAGCCCTGGCGAGCGGGAACGGTCTATCTGTTGCCGCGGAGAACGTTCGCTGATCAGCCGCCCCTCGCGTTTGGCTCCAATCAGGTCCATATCGCGCAGTTGGCAAGCTCTGTCCCTGTTCGGCCGATGGCCAAACTCCCGGTCGAACCGGGAGATTTCCCCTTCCTCAGGCAAATCCGAGGCCACGACGATGAGCGGCTGGAGGAATATGCCACCGCGCTGCAGACGGGTGCGGCATGGCCCGGGGACTCATGAATGACTGAGCCGCCGCCCGACAACTCGCTTCGTCGCTCCGGCGGCGAATTGCAGTCCTAGCCCGAGGGCAGCGTGGGGTCCGGAGCCCCTCCCGCAACCCCTCCGGTACAATCCAGGCTCGATCGTGCCCCATCAACAGCATCCATTGCAAATCGGCATGGCCGAGGCGCGCCGTTTCGTACTGGCGCACCAGCGCCTGCTGCCACCCCATCAACTGCACGGCAAAGCCGGCATCCTGGAGTTCTTCCAACACATCGGATGCATTCAGTTCGATCCGATCGATGTGGTCGGCCGCAACCCGGACCTGGTGCTGCAGTCTCGCGTACGCAACCACCGGACTCAGCTGCTGGACGAGCTGCTCTACGCTGAACGCCGGCTGCTGGACGGCTGGGACAAGGTGGCCTCGATCTATCTGGCCTCCGATTGGCCGTACTTTGAACGCCATCGTGCCCGGATGCGACGGCGCTACCAGGGCGGGCAGGATTGGCCAAAGCGGCTCGCCGATCACGTGGTCGAACGGATCGGCAGCGACGGCCCACTGTCTTCGACCGATTTCACGCACGACGAGATGGCCATAGGCGGCTGGGGCCAACCCACCCGGCTGGTGCGGCAGGTCATGAACGGCCTCTACGCCATGGGCCAACTGGGAGTGAACGAACGGATCGGAACCCGCCGCACCTTTGATCTGATCGAGCGGCTGGTTGCGCCGGAAATGCTCGACCAGGACGACCCGCATCACGCCGATCCGGACTATCAGGATTGGCACGTGCTGCGGCGTGTACGCACGATGGGCCTGGCCAATCCGAGCGTGACGGAGCTGTGGCTGGGGATCACCGGCGTCAAGGCGGTCGAGCGCCGGGCGACGCTGGCGCGACTGACCGAGCGCGGCGCGGTGATCTCGGTCGAGATCGAGGGCCTCCGCGGCCGAACCTTAGTCATGGCCTCGCAGGACCTCCCAACGCTGGACGCGATCCGGCCAGGGATCAACGGCGGGCGCCGGGCAGCGTTCATCGCCCCGCTCGACAACCTGGTGTGGGACCGGCAGCTGCTCGAATGGCTCTTTGACTTCGAGTACCGCTGGGAGGTCTATACGCCCGAGGCGAAGCGCAAGTACGGCTACTACGTACTGCCCGTGTTGTATGGCGAGCGCTTCGTCGGTCGGATCGAGCCGGCTTTCGATCGCAAATCCGGACTGCTGACGATCCGGAACTGGTGGTGGGAGCCCGGCGTGCGGGTCAGCCGAACCATGCAGTCCGCACTGGGCGTTTGCCTGCGCCGTTTCATGCGGTACCTGGAGGCCGAGGGGCTGCAGCTCGGCCCCGCGCTGCGGCGCAAACCTGATCTGGAGTGGATGCGCGAGCAGGCCTGACGAACGTCAGTCCGTTTGTCCCAATTCGGATGCCCAGTGGATGACGTCTCACAACCGACGGCACGCAGGAGCCGGTCCCAGCTGCTGCCCGGTTCGCGCTAACGATCGGCGACTACACATCCGTCGACAAGTGAATTTCGGACCGGACGCAGCGATGATCCGCCACCGCCGAGGACCAGACGATGCCGGAGAGTGAGGTCTGCCCCGCCTCATGCATCCGGCATAGGCCAAAATGCGCTTGTATCGCCCGTTCCCGTGGAGTAATTGGAGATGTGGACTGGTTTTTTGGCGGCTTTGCCCGGCGTAAGACTAGGGACGATGTGCAGGATTGCGCCTCATCAAACTACCTCGAAACCTTACGGGAGCGGGCGCCTGCCTGAAGCACTATCGCCTGCGTCTGGTCGTGATACGCCGGCCGCCATCACGTGAATCATACGGTTCTGCCACCCCGTCACGACTGCTTTTTGACGCACAGGTGCTAGCTTCCACACACTCCATGACGGCGCGCGACTCGTCCGATCGACCGACGAAGCCAAAGCTAGCGGGCTGGATGCCCGCGGCGCGCGAGATCCCGCAGTCAACCGCAGTCACAGTCGTTAGCCTGATCTTCCTGGCAGGATGCAGGGCAAATCAGAGCATTACGATGGAGGAGATGCTGGCCAGCACTTATCGGATTGAACTGGACCTTGGTGGCAAGCTTCATATGAGCCTGGTCTCGGATGCGTGCAGCACGCGGGCCGATGCGGTTCACGATTCGTTGTGGAGCCGCCCTGCGTACTAGAACATTTCCGGCGGGATGTTGTGATGGTTGGACTTCGAACCTCGTGGTTGTCAGGCAACATGGGCCCACTATTCGAGTACTGAGAGGAAACCCCAATGCAGGTGCAGCAGCCATCCCTGTCCACAACGATCTTGAAGACCATCGTTACGCACACCGTCACCTATTTCGTCCTCGGCGTGATTTCGTTTGCGCTGCTTGATTACGCAACTGTCTATTCCGGCCCGGAAGTGGCCGGGTTCCTTCGCCCAACTTCGGATCGCCTGGTCACAGCCGGCCCGCTGTTCCAACCCATCCGGGGTCTCCTGCTCGGACTGGTCCTTTACCTGCTGCGCGAGCCGCTGTTCCAGCGCCCAAGAGGTTGGCTGGTCCTCTGGGTGACCTTACTGGTCGTCGGCATCCTCTCGCCGTACGTTGCCGCGCCGGGCTCGCTGGAGGGCCTGGTTTACACCACTGTGCCGCTCTCCTTTCACCTCTCCAGCCTGCCCGAAGTCATTCTCCAGACGCTACTCTTCTCAGCCATTCTCACCTATTGGGTTAATCATCCGGAGCAGCGGTGGCTCACATGGGTCCTCGGGATCCTATTCTTTTTGGTGTTGCTCTTTCCGGCGCTAGGCCTGCTCGTTCCGCAGCCCTAGGTCCCGGGCAGCAACCGGCCCGCCCAAAATGGTGCGAACGGTCCTCCGAGCGCCGATTGCCTGCGTTGCACTCCGTCCTGTACCGTGAAAATGGGCCGTAGCATGTGCGGATCGAGCATAAGATATACCTATAGGCTGTGGCCCCGTGAGATGGCGGTCCCTCCTGCCACCGATGGCTGAAATATTGCTCTCCACCAAACTCCACATGCCGACGCCCCCTTCTGGACTGGTGGCTCGACCGCACCTGATTGAGCGCCTGAACGCAGGACTTCCGGGCAAGCTGACGCTGGTTTCGGCCCCGGCAGGTTTTGGCAAAACGACGCTAATCGCACAGTGGCTGCGGGAGGCCGAGCTGCCGAGCGCCTGGCTGTCGCTGGATAAGAGCGACAACGACCTGGCCGGGCTGTGCTCATACTTGGTCGCCGCCCTCCAGCAGATCGACGAAAGCATCGGGCGGGGCGTTCTCGGTCTGCTTCGGTCCCCACAGCCGCCCCATCCCAGGGCGCTGGCCATGTCGTTCATCAACGACGTCTCACCGGCTGCGGCGCCTCCCACCCAGTTTGTCGTGGTGCTGGATGACTTCCACCTGATCGATGACCTTCACTGCTTGGAGGCGGTTCGCATTCTGCTGGATCACCAGCCGGCGCACATGCACCTGGTTGTCACGACCCGTCAGGACCCGCCGTTCTCGCTGGCGCGGCTCCGCGTACGGGGGCAGCTCAGCGAGCTGCGGGCCGCCGATTTGCGCTTTGCCGAAGGCGAAGCATCCACTTTCCTGAATCGAGTCATGGGGCTGGAACTCTCCGCAGAAGACATCGCTCGCTTGGATAGCCGCACCGAGGGCTGGATTGCCGGCTTACATCTGGCGGCCCTCTCGCTGCAGAATGAGGATCACCCGTCGGATTTCATCGCGGCCTTCGCCGGCGACGACCGGCACGTGATGGAATACCTGGTCGACGAAGTGCTTTCTTGGCAGCCGGCGGAGGTGCGGGAATTCCTGATGCGCACCGCGGTCCTGGACCGGCTGTGCGGTCCACTGTGCGATGCCATCATGTTTGAGCCTGGGGCCTCCGGCGCTAGCCAGGAAATCCTAGAGTACTTGGAGGACTCCAACCTCTTCATTGTGCCGCTAGACCACCGACGCCGTTGGTATCGCTACCATCATCTCTTCCGCGATTTGTTGCTGCATCGGCTGCGCCGCGCCGATCCGGAGAGCGTGCTTGAGGCCCATCAGCGAGCCAGCGCATGGTACGAGCGGCAGGGGCTGACCTCCGAAGCGGTGCAGCATGCACTGGCCGGACAGGACCATGCGCGGGCCGCAGATCTGGTGGAACCGGTGGCGATGCGGCTGGTCACCGAGAGCAGGCTGGCTACGCTGCTGGCCTGGCTCGATCGGCTCCCGGAAGAGGTAGTGAACGCTCGCCCTTGGCTGTGCGCCGGACAGGCGTGGGCCAGCTTGCTGTCCGGGCAACTGGAGGTGGGCGAAGCCGCCCTGCAGCGCGCCGAGGCGGTGCTGGCCGGAGCCTCGCCGGACAACTACGCCGACTACCATCTCGTCGCCGCCCACCTGGCTATCATGCGTGCTTTCATCGCCCGCTGGGCAGGGGACAATCAGAGTTCGATCGAGCTTTCGGAGCAAGCGCTGCAGCGTTTGCCGGAAGAAAGTGGCGTAGCCGCAAGCGCGGTGGAGCTCAACCTCGGAATCTCTTACATGGCGCGCGGCGAGATCGCGCTGGCCCACCAGCATCTAGAGCAGGCATTGCGCACAGCCCAGCGAGGCGGAAATCACTACGCCGGCCTGGCGGCAATTTCCTGCCTGGGGCAGTTGGATCTAATGAGAGGGCGCCTTCAAGCAGCTGGCGAGACCTGCCGGCGCGGCGTCCGGATGGGAATCGAGTGGGGAGGTGGGCAGCCTCTGCTGGCCACCAGTCATGCCTACGTGAAGCTAGGACGCGTGCTTTACGAATCGAACGACCTGGATGGAGCATTAGCCGAGCTGACGCGCGGCATCGAGTTGGGCGAGCAGGCGGGTGACGAGCCGGTTGTGCTGGAGGGCATGCTGGCGTTGGCCTGGCTGCGGCAAGCACAGGGCGATGACAGTACCACATTCGATGTGCTCAGCCGGGGGCACAAACTCACCGCGGCTGTTCCCCGGGGTGCGCAGCCGAGGAAACTCTGGCCGCTGCAGGTGCAGAGCTGGCTGGCGCAGGGCGACCTGGAGGCCGCGTGGCGCTGGGCCGATGAGCAGGCCGCGGAGCTCGCCGGTGAGCTGGACTACCTCTGTTTCTATCAGCACCTCAGCTTGGCGAGCATATGGATCGCTCGGGGTGAGCCAGCCGTAGCCCTGGATCTGCTCACCCGACTCCTGAAACCTGCTGAGCGGCAGGATCGGATGGGCGATGCGATCCAGATCCTAGTCCTACAGGCGCTGGCCGGCCAGTCATTGGGTGAGACCGGCCTGTCCCTCTCCGCGCTGGAGCGGGCCCTGACCCTCGCCGAGCCGCAGGGCTACGTGCGCACCTTCGTCGACCACGGATCCCCCATGGCTCGCCTGCTGTACCAGGCTGCCGAGCAGGGCATCGCGCCCGCGTATGTCGGGCAGTTGCTGGCAGCGTTCCCGATCGTTGAGAAGATCGAAACCAGCCAGTCGCCGGCTGCGCTCATCGAGCCGCTGAGCGAGCGGGAAATGGAGGTGCTGCAACTTGTCGCAGCTGGCGCATCCAATCCCGATATCGCCACAGAACTGGTGATCTCCATCAACACGGTCAAGAACCACCTGAAAAACATCTACGGAAAGCTCGACGTGGGCACCCGTACCCAGGCCACCGCGCGCGCCAGGGATTGGGGCCTGATCCGTTAGCCGCGTTCAATAACCCAACCGCGATCGGTCCCTCGGGTCGCCAGTAGACCCCTCGCTCCAGCAAAGATAGCCCTCCAAATAGCCCTCCAGGGTCGTCACAAGCCGCCCGATTATTTGTAATCTAGCGCTATGTGGACCGGAGCCCGTTCTGGTCCCTGAAGCAGGCGCAGGACCTGACATGTTGCTTTGATGCCCGTGGAAAGCCAAGCTTAAGAGGAGGAACCGAAGATGAAAACAGACCGTGGCTTGATGGCACTTGTGCTGCTCGCTGCAGCACTGATCGCCGGATGCAGCCCCAATTTCAGGGTAGGAGAACTGCAAACCGAATCCCGATCGGTTGAGCTGGGAGGCGCTCAATCGGTACGCGTGGAGATCGACTTTCCCGCCGGTAACCTGGCCATGGGCGGTGGCGCGCAAAAACTGCTGGAGGCCGATTTCACCTATAACGTCGCCAGGCTAAGACCAGAAGTTGAGTTTCGAGACGGCACGCTCGTGGTTCGGGAGCCCGACTTCAGCAGCGGCTTTCCGGCCCTGCAAGCGATAACAGATTTCCGCAACGACTGGGATCTGCGCTTCGATGACGGTGTGCCGATGGATCTGAAAGTGGAAATGGGTGCCGGGGCAAGCGATCTGGACCTGACCGGCCTATCGCTCACGCGGCTCCACGTCATTTTAGGCGCGGGGGCAAGCACAATCGATTTGAGCGGCAACTGGTCGCGGGACCTGGATGTCGATATTGATGCTGGTGCAGGTGATCTCACCGTGCAGCTGCCCAGGGAAGTCGGCGTCCGAGTTGATGTCGACGGCGGCTTGACCTCGATTTACACCTCGGGCCTGACCAAAAATGGAAGCGCCTATACCAATGAGGCCTACGGCGTGTCTGATGTGACGCTGCGGATAAACGTGGATGTCGGCCTGAGTCAGATCACCCTGGAAGTTGAATAGTCCAGGAAAGCCCGGGCCATCGGCCTCGGCGTGGATTAAATCGGCTGCGGGCGGCTCGTCAATCAACGGAGAGAATGTCATGAACGCAAACGGCTACACGATCGAGACGGAAGGCTTGAGCAAGTCCTTTGGCGAAGTCCATGCGCTCAAGTCGCTCGACCTGCGGGTCCCCCAGAAATCGATCTTCGCCTTCCTGGGGCCCAACGGCGCGGGGAAAACCACGACAATCAAGCTGCTCCTGGGCCTGCTCAAACCGACCAGCGGCGTGGGCACGATCTTTGGGAAGGACATCGTCCGCGACAGCGTCGACATCCGCGCCAGCATCGGATACCTGCCGCAGGATGCCCGCTTCTATGAGCACATGACGGCTCGGCAGACGCTGGATTACACCGCCAGGTTCTTCTACTCCGGTCCTCAATCCGAGATCGACAAACGAGTGAACGAGATGATTGAGCTGGTCGGATTGGAGGGCAAGGCGGATCGGCCGATCAAAGGCTTTTCCGGAGGCGAGCGTCAGCGGCTGGGAATCGCCCAGGCGGAGGTCAATTATCCGGACCTGCTGATCCTGGACGAGCCCGCCGCCAACCTCGATCCGCAGGGGCGGCGCGATGTACTTGAAGTCATGTCCCGCATCCGCAAGTACGCCACGATTTTCTACTGCACCCACATCCTGGACGATGTACAGCGGGTCAGCGATCAGGTGGCTATCGTCAATCAGGGCGAGCTGGTCACCCAGGCGAACATCCACGAGCTGCTGGCGGGCGCCGGCGATCTGACCTATTCGGTGACGCTGAGCGGCGATACCGAAAACGCCTACTTCCAAGTCACGCAGCAGCCTTGGGTCTCCGGGGTCGAGGTCAGCCAGGCTGGCGACCTGACCGCGTGGCAGGTGAGTGTGACCGACGAAGTCGCGGCCACCGATCAGCTGATGGGCCTGCTGGTATCCAACGGCGTGAAGGTTTCCAGCTTCAGCCGCAGAGAGCAGGACCTGGAAGATGTATTTCTTAATATCGTCGAAGGGAGTCGGAAATGAGTGCCTACGCGTCATCTCAGTTTGAACTAGTCCAAGAAAGGGGCTGGCGGCGGGGGCTGGGCAACCTGTTGCGCGGCGAGTACTCGTCCTGGTTCAGGTCCTCCCGGTGGTTGCGACACCTTCTGATGTGGATCCTGATCATCAACGGGATGATGGGGATCATGTTCTATGCGGCGTACGATGCAGCCAGAATCGGAGAGCAGGGCCCACCCATCCTCGAAATGTACGGAATCTTCGGGTCGATGTTCGTCGCGGTGGGAGTGATGATCATCATGCAGCGAGTCCTGGTTGGAGAAAAACGCTCGGGCACTGCGGCCTGGGTGCTCTCCAAGCCAGTCACACGGACTGCGTTTGTCGTCTCGCGATTGGCGATCAACTCGATCGCCATCCTGCTGACCTCGGCAATCGTGCCCGCCGCGATCTTCTACCTGACCTTGGGGCTGTTCGGCGATCTCGGGTGGCTTGCTCCCCTTCGGTACGTCGCTGGCGTATCGATGGTCGTGCTCCACTCGTTCTACTGGATCGCCCTGGTGCTGATGATGGGGACCATCTTCGAGTCGTCCAGCAGCGTCATCGCCGTTCCGATGGCGCTTTTCTTTGTGTTCTGGATGGGAACCGACCTGATCCCCCAGTTGATCTATGTCTCACCGCTGCTGCTGACCTTCAGTCCTGACAGTGGGCAGTTGAACGCTCTGGCGGTTTCCTTTATGACCGGTCAGCCGGTGTCCACTTGGCTGCCGCTGATCTCGACGGTCATTGCCTGCGTCGTGTTCGTCGGCCTGGCCATCGCCCGCTTCAACCGTCAGGAGTTCTAAATGCCTGACATCAACCTCGGGCAAACCTACTCAGCAACCACGTCCAACGGGCTTTCTGAGAGGTGGTCCTGAGCGTGGGGCAGAGGTTGGGATGAAGGCTGGCGGCGCAAGACGAAATCCGGACAGACCAACGGTCTACCGCATCACCGTAGAAGGGCGGCTTGACGAAAGCTGGTTGGAGTGGATGGACGATATGAGAATGACCGTCGCGAGCACGGATGACGGACCTCCGATCACCACCTTGACCGGCACGCTCCCCGATCAGGCCGCCCTGCAGGGTATCCTATCCAGGATTGGGATGCTGAATTTGAGGCTAATTTCGGTCACCGAGGCGGGCCAGAACCCGGACCCCGATTCCTAGCTCCATTGCATTTTCATCGGAGTGCTTCACGCCCTGGAAGCACACAATCGCTTGGGCCAGGACCGCAGGCGCGGAATGTGGTGATCTCCGTGACACCACGTGCGTGTGCAGGAGGCCCGGACCGTGTTAGCCTAGTTCCGTTGACCGGAAGACACCAGGCAAACAGAGTATCCATGGGTCATTCACACAGTGCACCGCACCGCCCCGAACATGAACACGACCTCTCCGAGCACGTGCACGGGGTGGTTGACCCTAGCCTGCTGACCTCGGAGCGGGGTATCTGGGCGGTCAAATGGTCCTTCGCCGGTTTGATGGTGACCGCCGCGCTGCAGGTCGCCATCGTGTTGTACTCCGGCAGCGTGGCTCTGCTGGCCGACACGATCCACAACTTCGGCGACGCGGCCACCGCTAT
>CAZJUE010000103.1:0-9838 GCA_964549025.1 uncultured Anaerolineaceae bacterium
GGCTTGGGCGAGCATCGAGGCCAGTTCCGCGGCCTTGAAAGCCGCGATCGAACCGGTGACGCCCAATACGATGCGGCGTCCACTGAGCAGCGGAACCTCGGCTATCGGCTGCATGCTAGCTCTGGCTGGCTGGAATCCAGGCCAACAGCGCGCAGTTCGCAACCCCCGAATGCAAAGCTGTGCATCGTGCTCAACCCCCGAACATCTGGCGGCGGGTGGTGGAAGTGCGCCGGTAGACATAGGTCGCAGCCGTGTACACAATCACCAGGCTCCACCAGGTGGCGGCGATAGGTGCCGCAACCGCGACCCAACGGCCGCTGTCGATGTAGTAGTACAGGTCTTCCGGGGAAACCACATAGCGACCGTCCTGCTCGGTTACATACTCGATCACCCGGTTGTAGTTGGTGGTGTTTAGATATAGGTACTCGAAATAGTCGCCATCGGTTCCCAGCAAGAAGATGAAGATCAACGACGGTTGCGGGGCCATTGGCTCAGGATCCCTGCGTGTCGCCATCAGCTCGGCCATCAGCTGCTCGTCTCCATCGCGCAGCGCGCTCTCGAGCTCAATCGCCACCGCTCCGGGGGCGCCGTAGCGCTCGAGGTACGGCTCGGCGAAGTAGACCGGATCGAAGCGTGACAGACTTTGAATTAACTTGACCCCGAACAGCAGCAGCATAATGGCCACCGGCAACAACACCAGCCCAATTACGTACGGCCAGTCGACGTAGCGAGGCCGCTTCTCGATATTCTCGCTCAATCTCCATCTCCTGCCGCGGGCACGCGACGGTTGATCAGGTAGCGGTCTCGAAAGACGCCCGCTACACCGGCCAGCACCAGTGCCGCGCCGGTCACCGTCGACGGCGTGATCTGTTCTCCCAGCACCAGCGCGCCCAGTGCCACTGCGATCACCGGATTGACGAATGCGTTGGTTGTTGCCAAGCTGAGCGGCAGCAAGCGCAGCGATTGGATATACGAGCTGTAGCCGAGGATCGACCCGAACACAATCAGGTAGCCCCAGGCGTACCATGCATCCGGAACTGGATCGACGGCCGGCTCACCGCTCAAGCGCGCTATCACGAAGAAACCCAATGCCGCGGCCAGGTGCTGGTAGGCCGAGCTGGCCTGATAGCCCAGCCGTACGTAGCGACGCTTCTGCAGCACCGTACCGATCGTCCAACTCACCGCGCCCGCCAGCAATGCAATCACTGAACCGAGATCGGCGCCTTGAGCCGCATCGAGCGCCGGCGCGCCGAGCACCGCCACTCCCAGCAGCGCAGTTGCCAGCGACAGCACCAATAGCCAGGAGGGGGCCCGGCGATCCAGCAACGCCTCGGCGATGGCGACCATGATCGGAATAGTGGCGATCACCAGCGCTGCGAATCCCGAATCGGCCCGCTGCTCGGCCCAGGTAACCAGTCCGTTGCCGCCGGTCCACAACAACACTCCGGAGGTGGCCAGCACTAGCAGTTCCGGAAGCGTGGGAACCAGCAGCTTTCGACGCAAGCGCACGATCAGCAGCAAGATCAATCCGGCTACGGCCACCCGGCTGCCGGCCATCGAAAACGGCGGGAATCCGGTGCCTTCCCGCACCGCGATCCGAATCGCCAGGAAAGTGCTCCCCCACAACACATAGACGATGCCCAGATGGAACAAGCCTCGGCTGCGATTCACTGCTGGTTCAGCTCCCAAATGATCTGCAGACCGTCCAGCGTCAACCATGGGGCTCGGATTTCGATCACCTTCGTTTCGGCCGCGATCAAATCGACCAGGCCTCCAGTGCCGATTACCTTGGTGTCGTCTCCCAACTCGAGCTTGAAGCGCTGCACCATCCCCTCCACCAAGCCCACGTAGCCGTACACAACGCCGGATTGGATCGCCCCCACTGTATTGCGTCCTATGGTGGCGGTTGGCGAAGCCAGCTCTACCCGCGGCAACTTAGCCGCCCGTTGAAACAGTGCCTCGGCAGCGATCCCGATCCCCGGCGCGATGGCGCCCCCGAGATACTCGCCCTGCCGCGAGATGGCGTCGAAGGTGGTGGCAGTCCCAAAATCCACCACACAGGCTGGCGTGCCGTACAGCCGGCGCACCGCCACCGCGTCCGCCACTCGGTCGGCCCCCAGCGCGTTCTTCGGATCCTCATAGCGAATGCTCAGTCCGGTTTTCACCCCGGCGTCGATCACCAGTGGATCCATACTCAGGTAGTCGCGGCAGGCGGCGACGAAAGTTCCGGTCAGGGGCGGGACCACCGAGGCCACGGCGCAGCCGGTCAGCGATTCCACCGGACAATCAGCGTGGTCCAGCAGCCCCAGCACTTGCAGTCCGTACTCGTCCGCCATGCGCTGATGTACGGTCGCCAGCCGCCAGGCTTGCTTGCGCTGGTCTCCGTCGTACAGCCCCAGCGTGATGTTAGTGTTGCCGATATCAATTGCCAGCAGCATTTGCTTTCCGATCTGTTCCAATCAGCATGTTGTCGATCAGCCGAGTTTCGCCCACATAGACCGCCATCGACAGCACTGCAGCTTGGACCTCACCGTCGATCTCCTGTAGGCTATCGGGTTCCGCCACTGACACATACTGGGGCCGGGCCAGCGGTTCGCCGGCCAGGACTTCGCTCATCGATCGGCGAAGCCGGTCTGCCCGGCGTTCGCCGCTCTCGAACCGCTCGACCGCCTCGCGCAATGCCCGATGGAGCACCACCGCTGCCGATCTTTGTTCCGGATCGAGATAAGCGTTGCGGCTGGACATCGCCAGGCCGTCCGCTTCGCGCACCGTTGGACATACGATCACCTCCAGCGGAAAGTTCAGGTCCTGCGCCATACGCTGGATCACCACGGCCTGCTGGTAGTCCTTCTGCCCAAAATAGGCCCGCTGTGGTGTGAAGGCGTTGAAAAGCTTGGCGACCACAGTAGTCACCCCACGGAAGTGACCGGGACGGTGCTGGCCCTCCAACAGCTCGGTCAGCTGCTCGACCTCCACCCAGGTTTGGAAGCCGTCGGGATACATCGCTTCTGCGTCGGGAGTCCACACCAGATCAACCGCATCCGCCTCCAGCATGCTCAGATCACGCTCCAGGTCGCGCGGATAGGCTTCTAGGTCCTCCTGCGGCCCGAACTGAGTCGGATTGACAAAGATGCTGACTCCCACTGCAGCGCACTCCGCCACCGCGCGGCGAACCAGCGAGAGGTGGCCTTCGTGCAGGTAGCCCATGGTGGGGACCAACCCAAACGGTTCGTCTGCGTCAGCTCGCAGCTCCCGCAACTCTTCAAGCGTGCTGACGGTCTTCACTGTCGGTCGGGCTCCGCTTGATCGACTTTCGCCCGCACCAGCCCCCACAAGGTGCGGTCGATCCCGTGCAACGGGATCACCGAATGGCCTCCGCTTGATCGACTTTCGCCCGCACCAGCCCCCACAAGGTGCGGTTGACCGGTGTGGAGACTCCTACCTGCTCAGCCGCTTCGGCCACCGCGCCGTTGATCGCATCGATCTCAGTCGGCGCTCCGCGCTGAATATCCTGCAGCATTGACGACAGGTTGGAGGCCGTTCGCTCGGCGACTTGACGCACCGCCTCAGCCGGATCGGCATACGGCAGCTCGATCGCACGGGCGGCCGCCACCGCCGCGGTTTCGCGGGCCGCATCGATCATCACCGCCCGGGCTTGCGGCTGCCGCGCCAACGCACCGTTGGGGACTTCCAGCAGTGCAGTCAAGGGGTTGATGCCGGCATTGATGGCCAGTTTGCCCCACACCAGGCCTTCGAGGTTGTCAGCGGACTCGACCTCGAACCCCGCCACCTGCATCAGGTCAACCAAGGCTTCCAGGCGCGGATGTGGCGCCACATGGGTCGGGCCGACCCCACCGACCCGCATCCGGCCGGGTCCCATCAAGGTTGCGCCGGTCGTGGTCACCCCCAGCGCCGCCCGCTCCTCGCCCAGGGCTTCCCGCAGCTGCTCGATGTTTCCCAAGCCGTTCTGCAAGGTCAGCGCCACTCCATCAGGCGACAGGCACTCGGCCAGCATGCGCGCCGCCCGCGCGGTCTGCCAAGACTTCACCAGCACCAGCGCCTGCCGCGCGCCTGCGCATTCCGCTGGGTCGGAGCTCACCCGAACGGTGCGCTGCATCACCTGTCCATTCAGTTGCAGCTTTATCCCGTCGGCCCGTAGCGCGGCCAGACCAGCCTTCCAGGTGCCGAGCAGCGTGACTTCGGCGTGATCCGCCAGCCGGGCGCCGAACAAGCCGGCCATGGCGCCGGTACCGACGATTAGGATTTCAGCCATTCCTGTATCGCCTGCCAGTCCTCTTCTGGCATCTCGACCGTATGCTCTTCGGCAGGAAATTGCCCGCCTTCCACCTCCTCACGATATCTGCCGATCGCCTGCGCCATCTCGGCATGCAGGTCGGCATAGCGCTTCACAAACGATGGGACGAAGCGATCGAACAACCCGAGGATGTCGTGGGTGACCAGGACCTGACCGTCACAGTCCGGCCCGGCGCCGATGCCGATGGTGGGGATGCCGAGCTGCTCAGACACCAGGCGGCCGAGCCGGGCCGGGATACTCTCCAGCACCAGCGAGAAGCAACCGGCCTGCTCCAGGATGCGGGCGTCTTCCAGGAGCCGGATAGCGGCCGCCGCCTCCTTAGCCTGCGCCCGAAAGCCCCCCAGTTGGTGGACCGATTGAGGGGTGAGGCCCAGATGACCCTGCACCGGGATTCCGGATCCGACAATCGCCTCGATCGCTGCGGCACGCTCGCGGCCGCCCTCCAGTTTGACCGAGTCCATGCCGGCCTCTTTAAGGAAACGACCGGCGTTGCGCACTGCTTCCTCCACCGAGGCCTGGTAAGACATGAACGGCATATCGCCGATCAACAGCGCATACTGCGCGCCGCGCGCAACCGCCTTACAGTGGTGCAGCATGTCGTCCATCGTGACCGGCAGTGTGTTTTCATATCCCAGCATCACCATTCCGAGCGAATCGCCGACCAAAATCGAGTCGATGCCGGCCCGATCGACCGCCAGTGCGGTGGCGTAGTCGTAGGCGGTAAGCATGGTGAGCTTCTCGCCTTTGGCTTTCTTCGCACGGAAACTGCGTGTGGTGACTTTCTTGCGGGTAGGGGTGGCGGTGGCCATGGCTATCTCCTGCTTCGAGTGAGATGCACGGAGGACAAATAAAGACCCGCCCGGGCCTGGGCGGGACAGCGAGGTCGCACGGTTTGTCCTGCCGTCTCGGTCGTGGCCCGATCCAAGCGGCATGGGGATTATACATGATCGGCCTGCCCAGAGAGCTGGTAGCTTGGTCGCAGCTAAAGGGAGGTCAGTGAAGCGTCGGCCGACTGCGGGCGATCCGCTACGGCAGCCACTGCGGAAGGTAGCCTCCCGCCACCAGCAGTCGCCGCTGCTCGCCGCTCAGGTCGCTAACCCAGATTTGCGGCGGGAGATTGCCGTCGGTTTGGCTGCGTTGCATGTAGGCTAGCTGCTGCGAGCTGGGACTCCAGCTGATGGAAGAGTGGCTGAAGTCAGGCTGATCGGTGAGCTGCTGCGGCTGGGTCCCGTCGGACTGCATCAGCCACAGCTGCCGGCCCGGCGTCCAGCGCTGGTCCAGGTATTTGCGGGCAAAGGCGATCCACTGGCCGTCGGGAGAGTAGCTGGGTGAGGCGTCCTCCACTGAGCCTCGACTGAGCTCGCTGACGGCGGTGGACAGCGCGTCGATCCGGTAGAGGTGGCTGTAAAAGCCCACCTGCCCGGGCTCGCCTTCTGCGGGGAATGCGATTTCGGGGACGATCAGGTAGCGACCGTCCGGAGACCATGAGCCCAGCAGCCCCAACCCATTGGGAATCAAATCGGGAAGGCTGGACGCCTCGGGGCGCTGCAAGCCGATTGCCTGCAGGCTGGCGTTGTAGTAGGCCAGCAGACCTGCCGGAGACCAGCTTGGGGTCTCCACACTTTGGCCCTGCGGCCCTATCGCTTGCGGATCGGCAGCTTCGCTCAATGACAAAAGCCAGATACGACTGGGTCCGGGCACCCGCTGGCCGGATTCGGTGATCTGCCATCGGAATCGCTCAAATGCCAACATCTCGCCAGCTGGATCAAGCGCCGGCGCTCGGCAACGATCGGTCGCCGGGCACGCGTACAGCAGCTCGTCGAGGCCAGTTTCCAAATCCAATGCGTGCAGGACAGTGCTCCCGTCGCTGCGCAGCTCTACGTAGACCAGCAAAGTGCTTGCCACCGTGAAATCCAACACGCCGGCCTCGGCTTGGGTGATTTGCTCGCTCTCGTCGGTAATCAGGTCGTAAATGTAGAGATCGGCCGCCGCGTCGGCCGGCCACAGATAGCTGAGGCGCGGTTGGCCGACCTCGAACGACCAGGAGGCGCCGATGAGGATCGGTAGAAAAAGCGTGGAGCGGGCGCCGGCTAGCAGACTGACCTCCACTGTGGTGCCTGCTGCCCACGACTCTGCCGGACGGAAGATCACCGTGTTCCCATCCCAGCTGAACTGCCCGGGGACCGTGGGAGACACCGATATTCGGGTCTCGACCGACACCTGATCCATGGGCCGATTGAAGCTGATGCGCACGGGCGCGTTGGATGAAACGTGGGGGCTCTGCGCGTTGGGGCTGAATTGCTCGACCCTGGGAGCGGCCAGGTAGGCCACGATCAGCAGCCCGGCAAACAGCCCGACTGCGCCCCAGAAGCCACGAGCATTGCGCATGGGACGGCGATTATAACCGTGAGGCCGGCGATCCAAGTTGGGTCGCGCTGATGCGACTCGCGAAAGGCCTGGGCTTGCGATGCCCGTTGCGGGTCAGTCGGACGACAGTCGCTGTTTGAGGTCCTCGATCGCCGCCACCGGCGTTGGGTCTACACCGTAGGCCATCGCCAAGTAGAAGGCAGTGTAATCGCCAAGCTGCAGAGCGGTCCATTGCTGGGCCAGGCGGGTGGCGCCCTGCGCTTGCAGGATATCGGTGTTGAAGCCCTCCAGCATCATCAGGCTGCGGGTCTCTTCGATGCGTTTGAGATTGCGCGGGTGCAGCAGCGGTGCAGTCAGAAACACCATCATAGTGGGCCCGAACAGCGCCTCCGGGTATTCCACCCCGGCCACCATGTTGTGATCCGCTTCCGGCAGCTCTTCGAACAACGACACCGCTTTGGCTAGCTCTGAGATCTGAGTGCGCCAGCGTCGGGCAACCGGCGCCAAGAACTCGGCGCCCACGACGATGGGCCAGCGGTCCATCAACTGGCCGGCCGTACGCTTCGCCAGGTTGCCGGCTACCGGCACCTCGGCCCCGATGGCGGCCTGCTGGTCGTTCATCGCCTGGATGGCGCTCGCCAGCTCCTCCCCCGCATCCGGCAGCTGTCCCAGCCTTGCCAGTGCGGCAAAAAGCAAGCCAAACGAGAAGCCGACTGCCGCCCGGGGCTGCCCAGCGTGCTCGAAGCTCCACAGCGGAATCCCGGCCGCCTCCGCTCGGCGGCCAAGCTCGCCGCCGGTAGTAATAGCCAACAACTGCGCGCCGGCGTCCACCGCTCGATCAAACGCCGAAAGCGTTTCCTCGGTGTTGCCCGAATGCGAGCTGGCAATCACCAGCGTGCGCTCCGACACGTAGCTGGGTAGATCGTAGTTGCGCCAGACGGTGATCGGCAGCGCTGCCTGTGGCGCGGCATAGGCCGCCACCAGGTCGCCACCGATCGCCGAACCGCCCATGCCGGCAATGACGATCGCCTCCGGCTCATCGCGCACATTGAGGTCCAGTGACTGCCCGAGCTCCCAGGCACGCTGCAAATATGCCGGAAGCGACTGAATCTCTTCCAACATGCCGTCCGGATCGAGTTGGCCGAATCGCTCCGGCTGATCCAAGATCATTCCTCACCCTCCACCAGCCGATACACCTCACGACGGGGCCAGCCGGCCTCAGCGGCAACCTGTTTTGCCGCCTCCGAACGGCGCTGCCCTTCCGCTAGCCGCTGGCGCATCGCCTGCTTGACGCTGCGTTTGTCCCACGCCGGGGACGGTCTGGCTCCCGCAATCACCAGCGTGACCTCGCCGCGAACCTTTTCGTTCTCGAATTCCTCCTGCAACTCGGCCAGGCTGCCGCGATGCACCTGCTCGTGCAGCTTGGTCAACTCGCGGCACACCGCCGCCGGACGGTCGGCGCCGAAAGCCTGGCGCAGATCCCGCAGGCTGGCTGCCAATCGGTGGGGCGCTTCGAACGCCACCAGGGTAGCGGTTTGCTCCGCCACTTCCTTCAATAACTGCTCGCGCTCGCCCGCTTTGCGCGGCAGGAAACCCAGGAATAGGAATGAGTCGGTCGGCAATCCGGAGGCCACGAGCGCGGCCAGCGGCGCCGACGGTCCCGGAATTGGGATGACCCGGTGACCGGCTTCGAGCGCCGCCTGAACCAACCGGTAACCTGGATCCGAAAGCGATGGCGTGCCGGCATCGGTGACCAAGGCCACCGGACCGTTCTGCAGCTGGCTCAGCAGATCCTCCAAACGCTCGGACCGGTTGTGCTCGTGATAGCTGATCAATGGAGTATCGATCGAGTGCCGGCTGAGCAGCTTGGCGGTGTGCCGCGTGTCTTCTGCGGCGATCAATTCGACCTCAGCCAGCACTTTGAGCGCCCGCAGGGTGATGTCCTCCAGGTTGCCGATCGGCGTCGAAACCAGATAGAGCTTGCCCACGCGCGTATTCTAATCGAGCAGCACGTGGCCCCGGCGGCTCTTACGGCCGCATGCTTCTGCCAGCAATAAAAAAAGCCCATGGTTCAGGCAAAACCATGGGCTGGAGTCTCGATCGGGGGTCTAAGCTACCAGATCCGGCGGTTCGTCGTCCCCGTCATCATCATCGTCGTAATCGTCGTTGTCATCGTCGTAATCGTCGTCACCGTCGTCGTAATCGTCTTCATCGTCGTCGTAATCGTCGTTGTCGTCATCCGAGCCCATGTCGGAGGTCATATCGGAGCCCATATCGGACCCCATGTCCATCATGCCCATGCCCGTCGGCTCGTCGTCGGGCTCCGCGGTCCACGATGTGGCTTCGAAGCCCTGATCGCGCACCGCCACCGCTTGGGGACCTTTCTCGGTATCCTCTACCACAAAGGAGACCCTCTGTCCCTTCTCCAGGTTTCGATAGCCTTCGCCTTCGATCCCGGTGAAGTGGACGAAGATTTCCTTCTCCTCATCGTCGGGTGCGATGAAGCCGTAGCCCTTGACTCGACTGAACCACTTCACCGTCCCCGACTTGCGATCATCGTCCATCTCGCTCCTCCATACGAAGGGGCGCTCACTTGCGCGCACCCTCCACAAGAACGGCCGCAGGATAGCACAGGTAGGTTGCGCCGTCAACGCACCCCCCATATCACGGCGCCGCGATCCGGCGGATGTGGTACACTGCGGCCCACAATCAAGACTGGAACTCATCCAGAGAGGTGGAGGGACCGGCCCTGCGAAGCCTCGGCAACCCCCGTCACGGCGATCGGTTGACGGGAGGGTGCCAACTCCGGCAGCGACGGCGCCAAGCGCGCATCGCTGGAAGATGAGGGATGGACGGACCAAAATTGCGGCCCCTTCACCCTGAAGGGGCCGAGTTTTATTCGAAAGGTGATTATGGCGGCATTAGAGACCCAGACTCTCGGCTACCCGCGCATCGGAACTCAGCGCCAGCTGAAACGCGCCCTGGAATCGTACTGGCGCGGCCAGCTGGAGGCGGATGAGTTGGCCGAGACCCATCGGCAGGTTCAAGATGAGCGGCTGGAGCAGCTGGCCGCGGCCGGCATCCACCGGGTGGGGGTCGGCGACTCTACGCTGTACGACCAGGTGCTGGATTGGGCGGTATGGCTCGGTCTGATTC
>CAZJUE010000104.1:0-9790 GCA_964549025.1 uncultured Anaerolineaceae bacterium
GAAGAGCACCTCATCCGGCGTCGCCGGATCGATCAGGAACAGCAGCGTCATTTCGCGCTGCTCCCCGGGGCCGAGCGTCTGTTCGGTGAAGCAGAAGCACTCAACGGTCTGGAAGAAGGTAGCCGCCTCCTGCGGGCCGACCTGGTGTATGGCCATGCCGGTGATGCGCTGATCTGAGTTGTTGCGCACCAGGTAGCTGGCTTTGGTGGTCTGCCCCGGCACGGCAGAGATCTCACTCTCCAACGGATGGAAGCTCCACGGTAGATTCGGGCTGACGGAGGCGGCCAGCCGCACGCTGATGCTCCTCCCCCAGTTCTGTAAAACCCGCCAATGGTTGTCTTCCAGAATCAGTGTGATCCCCTGATCGCCTTCGATGTACTGCAGCTGGCCGCTCTGGTGTAGATCATTTAATTCTGCTCGCAATGCGGCCTCGCTGGCGTTCTGCGCCGCAGCTCGTCGGATCAGTTCTAGAAATTCGGGCTGGGTATTGTCCGGAAAGCGGATTCGAGCGCTCACCGTCGTCTGATCCGGCCGACCCGAGACCAGCGCCAAAACCTGGAACTCTCCCCAAGCGGCCAGTTGCTCGTACAGTGCGGCCTGTGCCGCAGTCAGCTCACCGTTGGCCGAAACGTATGTCTCCCTGCTGCGGGTCGACTGATCGCGACTGGATACCAGCTCCCAGGCGGCGGAGAAGTCGTGCCGATATCTGCGCAGGAAGAACTCACGGGCGACCTGTTCGGCAGAGGGATTGGCCAGAACTTGGCCGGCAGCGTACAGGACGGCCACGGCGATGAAACCGATGGCCAGGCCTGCGGCCAGCAGCGGGCGACGGCTCATAAGCTTGCTATGTCGGCTGGAAACGGGGATTGATTTGGCGCTCTAGAGGAGACACTACATCTGTAAGATCAGTGCACCGCAGTGCCCATCAGGTAGAGCGCCGGGTAGAAGAAGACCCACACTACATCTATGAAGTGCCAGTAGATGGCTGCGGCCTCGACCATGAAGTGGTCGTCGCCCGAGAAGCGACCGCGCAAGCCGCGCGACAGAATGAGCAGGTTGAGCACTACGCCGCTCAGTACGTGAAAGGCGTGTAGCCCGGTCATCCCGAACAGGATCGCCCCGTAGATGCCGTCGCCGGGCCGCAGCTCTCCCTGCCATTCGAAACCGACCACACCCACCAAGAATGCGATGCCCAGGATAATGGTCCAGACCAAGCCAATTATGAAGTTCACCCGATCGTCGCGGGCGATGGCAACCTCTGCCCGATTCATGAAGTAACTGCTGGCCAGCAGGATCGAAGTCACCAGCAGGCCGAGCTGCTGATCCAGGTCCGGACGAGTAGCTCCCCAGGCGCTGAAGCGAATCAGCAGCAGCGAACCAAACAAGAACACCTCGGACACGAAAAAGAGCCACAGCCCCACGCGTCCGCGTCCGGCTGTACGGCTGCGGGCCGCCTTGGAGCCAACTGCCTGTGCCTCGGCGACTTGAGCGGTCATGACTCAGAGCTCCACAGTCGGGAAATGTGCATGAACATCTGAACGATCAGCGCGGCTTTGGTGATGCCGATCACCAGCAGCAGCAGGATCATCTGTCCGTCGATCTGAAACTCCAGCCAGGTGAGCACTGCCAGCACCAGCAGCGTGAGGAAGCCTGTCAGGTAGCTTGGGCGATGTGATGGATCGGTCATCAGTCGGAGGCCGTTGAGGGCTGTGGCACCTGACCGTATTCGTACGGGCCAGAAGTGACCACCGGCGGGGTCTCGAAGTTGTGGGCCGGCGGAGGTGAGCTTACCTGCCACTCCAGGGTGAGAGCCTTCCACGGGTTCCCCCCGGCCCGCTCCCCACGCCGCCAACTGACGATCACGTTGTAAAGGAATGGCAAGAACGATATGCCGAGCAGGAAACTGCCCAAACTGGCCAGCCGGTTAACGTCGGTGAATTCCGGCGCGTAGCTGGCCACCCGTCGCGGCATCCCCTGCAGCCCGGCCCAATGCATCGGCAGAAAAGTGAGATTGAAGGCGATCAAGGTTCCCCAGAAGTGCACTTTGCCGAGTCCGTCGTGCAGCAGGCGTCCGGTGATCTTCGGAAACCAGTAGTAGGTACCGGCGTAGATCGCCATCACCGCGCCTCCAAAGAGCACGTAGTGAAGGTGTGCTACCACGTAGTAGGTGTCCTGAACGTGGATGTTGATCGGTACCGCCGCCAACGTGATTCCGCTGAGACCACCGATTACGAACATCGCCACGAAGCCGATGGCGAACAGCATGGGGGTCTTGAGATCGAGCACGCCGTCCCAGAGGGTGGCGATCCAGTTGAAGATCTTCACCCCAGTGGGCACCGCGATCACCATCGAGGTCGCCATGAAAGTCATCTGCACCGCCGGGGACATGCCGGTAGTGAACATGTGATGGGCCCACACCGAGAAGCCGAGCAGCGCGATCGCCATCGAGGACATCGCAATGGCGCTATAGCCGAAAATCGGCTTGCGACTGAAGACCGGCAGCACGTCGGAGACGATCCCCATGCCGGGCAGGATCATGATATAGACCGCCGGGTGGGAATAGAACCAGAACAGGTTTTGCCATGCCAGCGGATCGCCACCAGCAGATACCCCGAAGAACCCCATGCCGGCCACCCGCTCGAGGGTCAGCAGCAGCAGGGCGGTGGTCAGCACCGGTGTCGCCAGCAGCACCATCAGCGAAGTGGCGATCATCCCCCAGACGAACAGCGGCAGCCGGCCCCAGGTCATGCCCTCGGCCCGCATGGTGGTGATGGTGGTCAGAAAATTCACCGCACCCATGGTGGACGAGGTACCGATGATAATGGCGCCGATGCTCCACAACGTCTGTCCGTCCGGAGCAATCAGGCTCAGCGGCGCGTAGGCGGTCCAGCCGGTGTCGGCTTGTCCAACGAAGTTGCCGGCGGTAATCGTCAGCCCGCCCAGCAGCAGCAGCCAGTAGCTGATGGCGTTCAGCCGCGGGAAGGCCATATCATCGGCGCCGATCATCAGCGGGATCAGATAGTTCGCAAAGCCGGCCAGCACAGGGATCACCCACAGGAAGATCATGGCTGAGCCGTGCATGGTGAACAGCTGGTTGTAGTTGCCGGGCGAAAAGATCGGCTCAGGGTTCAGCAGCTCGAAACGGATCAACATTGCCAGCAGGCCGGCAAACATAAAGAAGATGAATGTGGTTACCAGGTACTGCACGCCGATCACCTTGTGATCGGTATTGAAGCTGAAATAATCGCGCCAGCTGCTGGCGCCGTGGCGTACCAATCCGGTTTGCGCGCTATCGCTCATCCCCCGGCCTCCTCCAGCCAATCTTCGAAGTCGCTTTGCTCATGCACCACCACCTCGCTGCGCATGATCGAATGGCCGGCTCCGCACAATTCTGCACACACCACCGGATAGGTGCCGGTCATAACCGCGGTGAAGGTGTTGTGGGTGGTCCTCCCGGGGAACGCATCCTGCTTCAGCCGGAAAGCCGGCACCCAGAACGAATGGATTACGTCGTTAGAAGTCAGCTCAAGCGCTACCGGCCGGTCCACCGGTACGTGCAGCGCCGGAGACTGGATGCCGTATTCGGGATACTCAAACTGCCAGACGAACTGCTGCGCGGTTACCCGAACCGGCATTGCATCCGGGGGCGTGGTGCTGATCTCGGTGAGCACCCCGGCGCTGTGGATCGCAACCCACACGACGATCATCGCCGGCACAACGGTCCAGGCGACTTCAAGCTGATTGTCGCCGTGTGTGGGAATACCCTCTCCTTGGTGGCCCTTTCGGCGCCGGAAGCGTAGGACCGAGTACACCAGTGCGCCTTCGACCAGGAGAAAGATGGCCGCTGCGATTCCGACCAGCGAATTGAAAAGCTGATCGACCTGCACTGCCCGCGAAGCAGCCATCGGTGGCGTCAGGTTGAGGTTGTTGGCCACCACGATGCCCAGCGCAATCACCGCGAACATGTAGATCATGGCAACCGAGGCGGAGATGCCACGCGAGTTTCGGTTAGGTTGTGTGTCGTTCAAGGATTCCCTTTTGGAAGGCTGTGTACAAGGACTCGAACTGCTGACTTGCCAGACTGAGACATTGTATGGAGTTTGGGAGGCGTGTCAAGGAAGGATCATACCGCGGTCTGCGTCCCGAAAGGTTGGCATGCGCTCGGCTTGACGAATCCTTCACGGCTCATCTATCCTATCCGCCGGAGGGATCGCGACACTCAACCAGCACGGGACGTTCGCTAGCACATGGCGTCAGCCAGCCAGAACGGAACGTTCCCCAACGGGTTAACACCTTTAAACGGAGGAGCATCAGAATGGCCACAGAATTCACCGTCTTGTTGGAGAATAAACCCGGCAAGTTAGCCTTCCTCTCGAAGGCACTGGGAGAGGCCGAGGTCAACATTCGCACCCTGTCTGGCATGGTCTGCGACGGCAAGGGCGTGATCAAGTTCATCAGCAGTGACGAGCAGGCGACCCGCGATAAGCTCTCCGAAATCGGAGCCAGCTTTGATGAGAGCGAAGTGCTTACGGTGACCATGGCCGACCGGCCGGGAGCCCTGGGGGATTTCGCCACTGTGCTATGGGAAGCCGATGTGAATATCGAGACCATCTATGTGATCGACACCGCTGGTGGCTACACTGAGCTGGCGATCGGGGTCGATAAGATCGAGCAGGCGCGTGACCTTCCGCTCGGCCAGTACTGAGCTGCGGCCCGGCGCAGATCCGTCGGGATCGGCGGAGCCGGGAGGTGATAAGATACAGCGCCTTGCGGTGAGGACCCCTTTCACAGCACTCATTCGTCGGACCACCGACTATCTCCTGCTCACCAAGCCGTGGATCGTATCGCTGCTGCTGCTGACCACCTTCTGTGGAATGGTGGCGGGCGCCGGCCGGCTCCCCGATGCGCGGCTAGTTCTGCTGACGCTGCTCGGTGGTGCGCTGACCGCCGGCGGGTCCGGGGCGATCAACCAGTACCTGGACCGCACCGTGGACCTCAGGATGACCCGCACCAGTCGGCGTCCCATACCGGCCGGCCGGGTGCGCCCGCAGCACGGATTGTGGTTTGGCCTGGCGCTGTGTGCGCTGGGCGTGCTGCTGTTGGCGCTGACGGTAAATCTGATCAGCGCCGGGCTGGCTCTGATCGGCATCCTGTATTACGTGGTGCTTTACAGCATGCTGCTGAAGACTCAGACGCCCGCCAACATCGTGATCGGCGGTGGTGCGGGGGCGATCCCGCCGCTGGTCGGCTGGGCGGCGGCCGCCGGATCCCTGTCCCCGGAAGCCTTACTGCTGTTCGCGGTGGTGTTCGCCTGGACGCCGGCGCACTTCTGGGCGCTGGCACTTCTTAAGCAGGCCGACTACCGCCGGGCCGGCATCCCCATGCTGCCGATCGTCGCGGGTGAATCAAAGACCCGCCGCCAGATTTTGCTATACAGCGTGGCTTCGGTGGGGCTTACGCTGCTGATGCCGCTGGTCGGGCTGGGGCAGGGCTTATTCTTGGCGGCCAGCATAGTGTTGGGCGCCGGTCTGCTGGGGCTGGCCTGGTCGCTGCTGCGCAACGGACGCAACCGCTCGGCCTGGCGCATGTATCGTTATTCGAGCTTGTATTTGGCTGGTGTATTCTGTGTGCTCGCTGCGGAGGTGTTGCTTACCGCCTGACGGCGCAGCGTGTTACACTGGTCCGATTCTAGTTGCCTGGGAGGCGCGATGGTGGAAACCACTCAATTCGATAAAGCGGATGTCGTCAAGGCCGCCGGCCGTATCGACAGCCACACTGCACCTGACTTGAAGCAAGCCTTCGATGGGCTGCTTGATGAGGGTCGCTTTATGCTGGTGTTTGATATGAGCGAAATCGAGTTTCTTTCCAGTAGCGGCGTCTGGGTGCTGCTGGAGACCCAGAAGCGCGCCCGCAAGAAGCGCGGCGGCGATCTGGTCATCGCCAACGCAAGTGAGAACATTCAAAAGACGCTTGACCTGGCGGGCCTCATGCACTTCATGAAGATGTTTGAGGACGTCAATTCTGCAGTGGCCAGCTTCTAGGCCCACCCAACCGCTCGAATGCCCAAGGAGACCTTTGAGGCCAAGTTCTCCAACTTGGCCCCCATATGCAAGTTCGTCTCCGATATAGCCATACAAGCCGGGTTCAGTGAATCCGAGGCTTACTCGGTGGAACTTGCAACCAACGAAGCGGCAACCAACATCATCGAATACGCTTACGCAGGTACTGACGATGGTCGGATCGAGTGCGAGATCGAGGTCGACGAGGAGGGGCTAACAGTGACCCTGCGAGATTGGGGGGAGCCGTTCCACGCCGAGCGGGTGCCTGAATCCGACTTCTCACGTCCGCTCGAACAGCTTAGATTGCGCGGCGCAGGTCTGAAGCTAATCCGAGGCGCCATGGACGAGGTCGAGTTCCAGCCGCTCCCCAATCGGGGAAACGTGCTCACCATGCGCAAGCGCCGCTAGCTGAACGACTCCATCCGCCCGCTTTTCCCACCACATCCACGCCCGGGACGGGCTCGACGCCCGTCCCGCCGCACGAATCCGGCTCCTCCGAGTATCGCGTCTGTAGTACTTTGCACTTATGACAAGTAAAGCCCGCGGATGTATAATAGTCCGACTCTTTAAGTTTCGACCCGATGCAGGCCGCAATCGAGCGTTTCATCAAGCACCTCAAGCAAGAGCGAGAGAGCGCCAAGAACACCATCCTGGCGTACTCCACCGACGTGCGTCAGTTCGACCAGGTGATTACCGCCAACAACAACGGGCCGATCAAACCGTCGGAGCTCAAGCCGGAAATGGTGTCGGCATACGGGGATTGGTTGGAACGGCAGGGCTACCGGCCGTCGACCGTGTCGCGCAAAATGGCCGCCGCCCGAGCGTTTTTGCAGTATTTGGAGCGGGTGGAGGGCGCCATTGGATCGCGGATGTTCGCCGAGCTGCAGCCACCACCCGCGCCGCGCAATCTGCCCCGCACGCTCTCGCAGGCCGAAGTGAAACGCCTACTCGAGGCTCCCAGCGAGTCGGGAACGCCGCGTGGGTTGCGGGATGCCGCGATCCTGGCGCTGTTGTATGCGGTCGGTCTACGGGCCTCGGAAGCAGTTGACACGGACCTGGGGCATATCAATCTCGAGGCAGGTACCTATCTGCGGGACGAAGAAGAGCCGGTGACCCTGCGCCTGGGCGCCGCCTGGGAACCGTTGCGCGACTACCTGCGCACCGGACGACCTTATCTGGCGCGCGACGACAAGGAGCGGGCCCTGTTTCTCAACCTGCGTGGCAAGCGCTTGAGCCGCCAGGGCTTATGGTTGGTGGTGAAGCGCTGGGCGGCGACGGTCGGGCTGGGCGACGAGATCTCGCCGCATTCGCTGCGCCACAGCCTAATTCGGCATCTGCTGGCGGAGGGGAAGAGCAAGCGCACGATCCAGACCATGCTCGGCCTAAGCAGCCCAAATGCGATCCGGGTTCGTGGATCGGATCGCAAGGACGAGTGATGGACAATCCATCCCTGGCGGAGATCGATGCGATCACACAGGAGATCGGCAAGCGCAGCGATCTGACTCCCAGGATCGTGTTGGTGCTTGGCTCGGGACTCGGACCGCTGGCCGATTCGGTTGAGCAGGCGACTCACATTTCCAACGCGGAGCTTCCAGGTTGGCCGGTCTCCACCGTGGAAGGTCACTCCGGCCGGCTTGTGCTTGGCCAGCTTGAGGGGCAGTCGGTCTGCATCCTGCAGGGAAGGGTGCACTTCTACGAAGGCTATTCAATGCAGCGCCTGGCCATCCCGGTAAGGGTTTTGAGGCGGTTGGGTGCCGAGGTTTTCATCGTGACCAATGCGGCCGGCGGGCTGAACCCCCAATTCAAGGTGGGGGATCTGATGCAGATTGAGGATCAGATCTTCCTGCCCGGCATGGTCGGGCACTCACCGCTGATCGGCCCCAATATGGACGAGTTCGGACCGCGCTTTCCGGACATGAGCCAGGCCTACGATCCGGATTTGCGAAAACTCGCGCAGCAGGTGGCCGATGAGCACTCGATTGATTTACGTCACGGTGTGTACATCTGCCTGGGAGGGCCGGCCTTCGAAACCCCGGCGGAGCAGCGGCTGATGGTGACGCTCGGCGCAGACGCGGTGGGGATGTCCACCGCTTATGAGGTGGTCGTAGCCCGGCACGCTGGTATGCGGGTGCTGGGATTCTCCGGGATCACCAATGTGTGGGCGCTCGATGGTTCGTCGGAAGCCAGCCACGAAGAGGTGCTGCGGACCGGTTCGATCGTCGGACCGAAACTGGAGACTGTTATTCGGGGGGTGCTGCGTAGGATCTAGTCGACATGGAAGAGGCCCTGCTGCTCATCGCCTCCATCCAGGGGTGGATCTACGCCCTAACGGCACTGGCGGGGTTGGTCTACCTGCGGCTGGCGCTGAAGTGGCACGGCGAAGTGCGCAAGGCCCGCTTTGGGTTGGAGCGCGAACGCGCCAGCTCCCGGCGGTTACGCGCGCTGGTCATGCTAGGGTTGGTGGCGGCGGCCGCGCTGGCCACCTTTGCCCTGTCGAATTTTCTGGTCCCCAGCGTGCCGCTGGCGACGCCGACGGCGGTGCCTACCATCTCGCTGCTGCAGGCCGGCAGTTCACCCTCACCAAATCTCAATACGCCCGATAGCAGCGGCTGCTTGAATTCAGCCGCCACCATCACCGAGCCCGCGGCTGGCGACGAACTGCGCGGTTTGGTCGAGATCCGTGGAACTGCCGACATCCCAGGTTTTGCCTTCTATCGGATCGAGGTACGCCAGACCGGCCCCGGTTCGCCTTGGCAGGTCATCACTGCCGGTACCGACGTCACCGTGGAGGAACTGTTGGGAACCTGGGACACCAGCCTTGTGGAGAACGGGGTTTACTTGCTACAGTTGGTCGTTACCGACGCCGAGGGCAATGCACCGCTTCCATGCAGCATCGAGGTGGTGGTGCTTCCCCCCGAAGGATGACCTGAGGGAACCGGCATGAATATCCGATCCGCAACTTCCAGCGACATCCCCAGCCTGATGCAGCTGGACCACAGCTATCGTACCGATCACGTCTGGCAAATGAGCTACAACCCCGGCCCGATGGAGACCGCCATCGCATTCCGCGAGGTCCGCCTGCCGCGGCCAATGCGGGTGGAGTATCCTCGAGATCCGGAACGGCTGGCCGACGAATGGACCAACGCTTCGGTGTTCCTGGTTGCCGAGCGCGACCACAACTGCGTGGGGTACCTGGCACTGTCGGCATGGTCTGCACCAGAAACCGGCTGGGTCACCGATTTGGCGGTGGCCGAAACCCATCGTCGAAAGGGCGTCGCGACTCGGTTGTTGGCGACTGCCCGTCGATGGTGTGCGGAGAATCGGATCCCGCGGATCACCATGGAAATGCAAAGCAAGAATTACCCGTCGATCCAGCTGGCGCGCAAGCTCGGCTTCGTGCTCTCCGGCTATCACGATCGCTATTACCCGGACGAAGAAATCGCCTTGTTCTTTACCCTGAACCTGCGCTGATTCAATGGAAACTCTGAGCGAAGTTCTGGGCGCGGCCCTGCCGATCCTTAACCAGATTCTGAACGCTGGCAACGCCGTCACCGCCTTTTCGCTGGGGTTGTATGCGTTGACTTTCAATCCGCGTGAGCGGGTGGCCCGGACGCTGGCGCTGCTGCTGGGCGCTATGTCAGTGATCTATGCCGGAGACGTGATGGCCGGCACCGCGGGCTTGGCCAGCGAGCAACTGCTCTGGCTGCGCATCCAGTGGCTGGGGGTCAGCT
>CAZJUE010000105.1:0-9785 GCA_964549025.1 uncultured Anaerolineaceae bacterium
CTGTGGGATTGAGCGCAAGCGAAATCCCTGTGGGATTGAGCGCAAGCGAAATCCCTGTGGGATTGAGCGCAAGCGAAATCCCTGTGGGATTGAGCGCAAGCGAAATCCCTGTGGGATTGAGCGCAAGCGAAATCCCTGTGGGATTGAGCGCAAGCGAAATCCCTGTGGGATTGAGCGCAAGCGAAATCCCTGTGGGATTGAGCGCAAGCGAAATCCCTGTGGGATTGAGCGCAAGCGAAATCCCCGCGGTATCGGTCGCCGGGAAGGTGCCTAAGCCTGGCCGGGTGCGCCGAAATGCCGCCGCCTTGGCCCTCGGCTGGGGCATGGCGCTGCTCAGCGCCTGCAACACGCTGGCCGAACCCACTCCAACTGTCGAAGTGATGCTGACTGCCACCGCCACACCGGCACCGCGCAGCACCCCTGAGCTGCTGGCGCCGGGCGACGCTTCGATCTCGCCGGATGGAAACCGCTACGCGGTGGTGCGTGACGGTGGACAGCTGGTGGTTGGGCAACGCGGCGAAGATGAGCGTACCCTGGTCGCCACCGATGAGATCCTCGAGCTGCATTGGCTGCCGGACGGCAGGCACCTGGCGTACGTTGACTTGGCGACCAGCGACGGCGAGTCTGCGGAGAGCTATCATCGCCTGTGGATCGCCGACCTGGATACCGACGAGCCGCACGCTATCGCCGCGGGATTCGCGCCACTGCTTTCGCCGGATGGTCGGTACATGGCGTTTATTCACGGCACTCGGTCGGGCGATGCGTGTATCGTTGACTATGGGTTGGGCATCGTTGCGCTAAACGAAGCCTTCGTGCCGATCGCGCTGATCCGCCAATCGCAGATCTCCGGGCTCCCCGCAGACCAGGCGGCGCACACCTTCCAGCCGGAGGTGTCGCCCGATCTGGCTTTCCCCGGTCGCTGGCTGGATACGACGACGCTGGAAGTCCCCATGCGCTGGTCGTGCGCCGATCCCGAGGGGGACAACGGCGTGTACACGATCGACGTCACTAACCGCGAAGCTGAAAGAAGGTAAACCGTGTCATCTGAACCCCAAGTCGGAGAATTCGAACTCAACCAGGCAGTACAGCTGCTGAGCGCAACGCCTGCCACGCTGCGTGCCCTGTTGGGGCACTTATCGCCCGAGTGGTTGCAGTTCCAGGAGGAACCAGAAGCCTGGAGCCCGCACTCGGTGATGATCCACATGATCCACAACGATCGCACCAATTGGATCGTCCGGGCTCGGACCACGCTCAAACAAGGTGGGCCGCACGAATTCCCACCGTTCCAGCAGATGCCGGATGAACTGCACGCCGAACGCTCGATCGACCAATTGCTGGACGAGTTCGCTGCGGTCCGAGGGGAAAGCCTGGCGGAGCTGCAGGGGTTTGGGTTGGGCTCCGATGCGTTCGACCGGCCGGCAATCCACCCCGAACTCGGAACGGTGAACCTGCGCCAACTGCTCTCAACCTGGGTGGTCCACGACATGAACCACATCCATCAGATTGTCAAATCGCTGGCCAAACGCTACACGGCAGAGGTCGGCCCGTGGACCAAGTTCCTGGCAATCCTAGAACTGTAATCCGGGCCGGGATTTCGACGACGGCTTGGTGCGCGTGCGGTCGGGGGCCAACGCCCCGATGTTCACGGCGGAGGATCAAATGAGTGGACTGAGCAAGATCGGGCAGATCGCAGTGACGGTACACGACCTCGATCGGGCGGTCGCGTTTTACCGGGACAGGGTCGGCCTGCCATTCCAGTTTCAGGTCCCCAACATGGCGTTTTTCGATTGCGATGGAGTGCGCTTGATGCTGGGGCTGCCCGAGGACGAGGATGGCGATGGCGAGCAGGGCAGCTCGATCCTCTACTTCCGGGTCGATGAAATCCAATCGGCGGCGCAGGCGCTAGATGAGCGAGGCGTCGAGTTCGTTTCCGAGCCACATCTGGTGGCCCAGATGGAAGATCACGAGCTGTGGATGGCCTTCTTCAAAGACAGCGAAGGTAATACCATGGCGCTGATGAGCGAGGTCCGTTGACGTTCGCGGTGGGCGATTGGCAAGTCCCGCCGCAGCCAAACATCGGCGGCGACGGTCAGGTATCAAGCTAATCTCCGACCGCCGCCCGCCGACGCCGCCTGCGCTCGGAGCGGTCGTTGGTGGCGGCGCCGGTGCGGCGGTGGCCGGCCAGCCACTCGGCGCAATTCTCATCCTGTCCGAGCAGCACGTTGGCAGCCAACACCGTCTGCCGAACCTCGTCGGCCAGCGGGTTGGTGATAGCGCAGCGCATGCCGGCAGCGATCGCCATGGCGAGAAAGGTGGCATTTAGCGCCGGGCGGTTAGGCAGCCCAAACGAGATATTACTGGCGCCGCAAACGGTGTTAGCGCCCAACTCGGCGCGGCAGCGTCGCACGATCTCAAACAACGTCGCGCCGGCCATCGCCACTGCCCCCACCGGCATCGCCAGCGGGTCGATCACCACGTCCTCCGGCGGAATCCCGTGATCCGCCGCCCGCTCGACGATCTTGCGGGCGATCGCAAAGCGCTGGTCCGGATCCTCCGAGATACCGCTCTCGTCGTTGCAGATCCCGATTACCGCCGCCGAGTGTCGCTTCACCAGCGGCAGCACCCGCTCCAGCCGCTCATCCTCTCCGGTGACCGAGTTCACCAGTGGCTTTCTGACGTAAGCTTCCAGCCCGGCTTCCAGAGCCTCCACCACCGACGAATCGATCGACAGCGGCACCTCAGTGACCTGCTGCACTCGGCGGATGGCTTCGGCCAAGATCGCCGGCTCGTCGGCCAGCGGGATACCGGCGTTGACATCCAGCATCTGGGCACCCACCGCCACCTGAGCGCGAGCGTCGGCCTCCACCTGCTCGAATCGGCCAGCGGCCATCTCGGCGCCAAGTTGTTTGCGACCGGTCGGATTGATGCGCTCGCCGATCATCACGAACGGATGGTCCGGGCCGATGAGCACGGTTCGAGTTGCAGAGCTGATCTCAGTGTGCATCAGCGTACTCCCTTGGTTGAGGTGCGACTGGGCGATGCCCGGCCGGCAGTTGGAGTGTCCGAGCGCCAAGATGTGGAGTGTCAGGTGGCAGATCGCCTGCGACAAGCAAGCGCTCAATCTCAAGCTCCAGGCGAGCCGTACCCGTGTAGCGAACCTCCAACGGGAGTTGAAGCGCACGGGCCGCTTGCCTGGCCTTATGTAACAGCATCGGATCGCGGCGCTGCTGCAAATACACCACCCGGCGATAGTGAGTGAAATAGTCGGCCGCCAACTCCGGGTAGCGGTCCAACCCCAGTCCTTCCCACACCAGGTGATCGAACGAACCCGCAAGGTAGTCGGTGAGGAAGAAGGTGCCGGGCTCGTCCTGCATCATCGCTGCGAATTCGGGTTGACCGGCGAAGCTGGCATAGCAGTGCGGTCCGGCCAGGCCCAGCCAGCCGCGCGCCCGCAGCAAGCGGTCCAACCCGCCGCCGGTCCCACAATCGCCGTAAACCACCACTACCGGTGCATAGCCAGTTCCGGCCGCCTCGATCCGGCGCTCGACCGCCATCGGGATCTCGGCCGGGGAGTTGTGCAGCATCGCCGGCAGCGCCAGCACGTCTGCTGGCCAGCGGTTGCGGTCACGGGCGGCGACCACCTCCCGCGCCAACGCTCCGCAGGCCACGATCAGGGCGGTCATCGGTCGCCAATCCGCAGCCGAGCTGCGGCGCACATGGTTGTCAAGACCGTCACGCCGCCTCCCGCACATCCTGGCGCAGCGCAGCCGCCATGGCCCGAATGTGGTCGGGCGTGCTGCCGCAGCAGGCCCCTATGATGTTGGCGCCCAACTCGGCCGCCCGCACGGCATGCACCGCCATGCGCTCGGGGGTCGCGTCGTATACCGGCACGCCGGCTTCCAGGTGCGGCACGCCTGCGTTGGACTTGGCGATCACATTGGACGGCAAACCGGCAGACCGCATCCCCGACAGCACGGCTTCGATCTCGTCCGGGCCGTTGCCGCAGTTGCCGCCCAGCGCATGAACGCCCATCTCTTTCAACGCCCCCACCGCCGCTTTCGGCGACACGCCCATCATGGTGTGCCCGCCGGTGTCGAAGGTCATGGTGGCTACGATCGGCAGCCCAGGGGCCGCCTGTCGGCAGGCCGACACCGCGGCCCGCACCTCATCTAGGTCGTACATGGTCTCGATCCAGAACATGTCCACCCCGCCCTCCGCCAGCGCGGTGGCCTGCTCCAGAAATGCGGTATGGGCTGCTTCATAGCTGAGCTCGCCCAGCGGCTCCAGAATACCGCCGGTGGGGCCGATCGACCCAGCGACCACCACCAGGGCCGCGGCGGCGTCGGCCTCCTGGCGCGCCAGCCGTGCGGCAGTCAGGTTGAGTTCGTGGGTTTGATCGGCCAGCCCGTGCAGCCCTAGCCGCTCCCGGTTTCCGCCGAATGAGTTGGTCAGCACGATCTGCGCCCCGGCCTGGATGTAGTCGTGGTGAATCGCTCGAATGCGCTCTGGGTGCTCCAAATTCCACAGCTCGGGCGAATCTCCAAGCGCCAGTCCGGCAGAGAACAGCATGGTTCCCATTGCGCCGTCGGCCAGCACCGGTCGTCCGTTGGAAAGCAATTCAGCGAGAGTGGTTCTCATTTCGGTCCCGTCTACACAGACTCACGGCGTTCGGAGCGCGGCTGCATTAAGCCACCTGCTCGCCGCGCCGAATGGCCAGGATCTTCTTGGCGGTATCCACCGCGACTGCCGCGTCCCGGCAGTAGAAGTCGGCTTCGATCTCCTCAGCGAAGGCGTCGTTGAGCGGCGCCCCGCCGACCAGCACCGCATACTGGTCGCGCAGCCCCTGGCTCTTGAGTTCGTCGATGACCACCTTCATATACGGCATGGTGGTGGTGAGCAGCGCCGACATTCCCAGGATGTCCGCCTGGTGTTCCTGCAGCGCCTCGATGAAGGTCTCTGCATCGGTGTTGATGCCGACATCAAAAACCTCGATGCCCGCCCCTTCCCACATCATCTTGACCAGGTTCTTGCCGATATCGTGGATGTCACCTTTGACCGTCCCGATCACTGCCGTGCCGATCGAGCTGGCCCCGGTGGCAGCGATCAGCGGCCGTAGGATCGCCATCCCGGCCTTCATCGCTTTGGCCGCCATCAGCACCTCCGGCACGAACAACACGCCGTCCCGAAAGTCGACCCCCACGATCTCCATCCCGGCCACCAAGCCTTTGGTCATCACCTCGTAGGCGGGCATCTCGCGCCGCAGGCACTCCTCGACTTCGGCCACCACTTCGTCTGCCAGGCCGTCGTAGAGATCGTCCATCATCAGCTCGAGCAGTTCCGGGGTTTCCATCTGGGTCAATTCTTCGGTCATCTGGGGTCGGCCTTTCGATCCGGGGCAGGTTTGGCGGCTATTCGCCGTGGCCGCCCGCGCTGCGAGGTGCGAGCTGCGGGCAATTTGCCATCCAGGTGCGGGAAGGGATCCGATGCGTGTGGCAGCGCCATTGCCGCCACGAAGTGGTCCTGAAAACGCGGCTCCAGTGCGGTCTCGACGTACTCAAGCTCGGCCACGTAGCGCTGCGCGGCCTGCCGCTGGCTGCGGTTGAGCAGCGCGATGCGCGCCCCATCGCCGGCGGCGTTGCCGATGGCTTCCACCCGATCCAGATCGCAATCCGGGATCATGCCGATGGTCATGGCGTACTTGGGGTCGATGTAGCTGCCGAAGGCTCCGGCCAGCTTGATGCGCTCGACCTGCTCGATGTCCATGCGATCCATCAGCAGCCGCACCCCGGCGTACAACGCGCCCTTGGCCAGCTGGATGGCGCGGATGTCCTGTTGGGTGACGATGATCTCAGCTTGCGTGGCGCTCTCGTCGGCGGTGGCCAGCACCAGCTCAGCCGTGCGACCGGCCGGGCGGACCGCCGGACAGCACCGGGCGGCATCCGCCAGGTACAAGCCGCCGGAATCGATCAGACCGGCCAGCAACAGCTCACCGACCGTCTCGATGATTCCCGAGCCGCAGATCCCGGTCGGGCGAAGCGATTCTCCCGGCTCGAGTTCGTCGCTCCAACGCGGATCGCCGACCACCCGGTAGCGCACGCCGTAGGGGCCGAGGCGTACCCGCTCAATGGCACCCGGCGCGGCCCGTTGCCCGTGCCGGATCTGTGCGCCCTCGAAGGCAGGGCCGGTGGGGCTGGAGGCCGACAGCATGTGGCTGCGGTCGCCCAGCAGGATCTCGGCGTTGGTGCCAATGTCCACGATCAAGCTGATCCGATCGTCCAGCGCTGGCTGCTCGGCCAGCAGCACGCCGGCATTGTCGGCGCCTACGTGGCCGGCGACGCACGGCAGCAGGTGCAGCCTGGCCGCCGGCGGCAGCGATTGGAGTCCGAGCTCGCCGGCGCGCAGATCCACCGCCGACTGGACCGCCAGGCTGAACGGCGCCTCACCCAACGAGGCCGGGTCGATTCCAAGGAAGATGTGGTGCATGACGCTGTTGCCAACAACAACCGCATCGGTGATATCCAACGGCGTGATACCGGCTGCCTCAGCGGCGCGGCCGGCCAGCTCGTCAAACGCACCAAGCAGCGATCGGTGCAAGCGTTCCAGCCCTTGCGGCGCGGTGGCGGCGTATGAGATGCGGCTCATCAGATCTTCGCCATAGCGCACCTGCGGGTTCATGGCGGCCTCGGTCGCTAGCAGCTCGCCGGTGCGCAGATCACACAGATAGGCCGCGATGGTGGTAGAGCCGATATCGACCGCCAGCCCGTACAGGCCCTCGGCGTAGTCGGGCTCGATGCGGATCACCGCCTCGTCTTGCCAAACAGTGACGGTTGCCGCGTTTTCCCACAACGCGCCCGAAAGAACGGGCAGCAGCGCCGGGTCGAGCGTAAGCCCGCTTAGATCCCATTGGTCTGCCAAACCGTACTGCAGCCGCTCCCAATCTCCCAGCCCACCCATGCTGCGAGGCTCCAGCTCCACGTAATACTGGCGCACCGCCGGATCAACCTCCAGCTTCAGCTCGCCGGCGGCCTTGCGAACCACCTGTTTGCGCGCCAGGCTGCTGTCCGGCACGTGGATCAGCACATCGCCCAGCAGACGCGCCGCGCACCCCAAACGTTGGACTTGCAGGTCGAGATCGTTGGCTTCGGCGTAGGCCCGCTCGACCGCATCTGGCGCCGACAAATGATCAGCCTCGGAGCGAATTCCGTGCTTGGCGAATTGTCCGAATTCGGGCTCGACCAGGCACTTGCCGCAGGTTTGGCGAGCACCACAGATCGATTCGAGCTCAACCCCCAGCGCCCCGGCGGCGTCCAGCAGCGAAGTGCCGCTCCGTACCTGGCCACGCCGGCCGGAGGGCATCAGGATCAGCTGGTGGCTGCCTGCACCATCTGCCATCAGGCGCTCACCTTACTGTGTTCTCCGGGATCAGACTGCTCGCCCTGCGACTGGGAGGTCCCCTCCACCTCAGCGTCATCCTCCGCAGACTTGCTGGCTGGCGGTTCTCCGACCTCCTGCGACCGTCGCCTGCGGGCCTTGCGCGGCCCACGGCGCGGCAACAGCCCGGCCCGCTCGACGATCTCGGCCACCAGCTCCTCCTGGCGGTAGGCCATCAGGTGCACGCCGGCTACGCCCTCGATCTGCCGTAGCTGCCCAATGATCTCGATGCAAATCTGGATTCCTTCTTCCCGCTGGTCCTGCGCGCCGCGCAGCCGTTGCACCAGCGCGTCGGGGACCACCACGCCGGGCACGTTGTTGCGCAGCCACTCGGCGGCCCTGGCAGAGCGCAGCGGCCCGACTCCCACCAGGATGAACACCTGCTCATGCAGCCCGAGCTCACGCACCCGGCGCATAAACATCTGGAATCGGTCGAGGTCAAAGCAAAACTGGGTTTGAATGAAATCCGCTCCCGCCTGAACCTTTTTCGCCAAGCGCTTGGGCCGGAAGCGGAAGGGCGGCGCGAACGGATTGGCCGCCGCGCCCAGGAACAGTCGAGGCGGCACGTCGATCTGGCGGCCGCTCAGGTAATGGCCCTGGTCGCGCATGATCCGGGCAGTTTGGAGCAGCTGGATGCTGTCCATGTCGAACACCGGTTTGGCTTCCGGCTGGTCGCCAACCTGCACCCCGTCTCCGGTCAGGCACAGCACGTTGCGCACATCCAGCGCGGCCGCGCCCAGCAGCATGCCCTGAAGGGCGATCCGGTTTCGGTCGCGGCAGCTGAGCTGCAGCACCGCCTCGTAGCCCGACTGGCGCAGCAGCGCGCAAGCCGCCAGGCTAGAGATGTGGACGTTGGCCCCGCTGGCGTCGGTAACGTTGATGGCGTCGGCCACCTCGGCCAGCACCAGCGCGCTCTGGGTGATGGCTTTGGGCTCGCTCGAGTCGGCCGGCGCCAGCTCGGCGGTAACCGCAAAGCGCCCGCTGCGCAGCACGCGTTCCAGTCGGCTATCGGCCCGCATCGCGGAAGCATCCATCCGCTGCCCGTCCGGGCCCTCGCCAGCCGGGCTGGAGTCCACTGGTTCGTGGCCCAGAGCGTTCTGCTCTCGCAGCGGCTCACTCACCGACCGTTCCAATCCGCGGGCGCAACCCGATCGCTACCGTCCAGCGTGTTGAGCCAGGAGGAGCTGCCCTCCAGCTGGCGGTCTACCGGCGGCTGGATGACTTGAATTCCCTCTCCGAAGCGCGGCATGCGCTCGCTCCGCTCCCAGGCCAGCCCCCACACGCAGTCCATCTCGGGAATGACTTCGCACTTGCCGTCCGGCCTCACCCCGCCGCAGGGACCGTTGCGCATTTGCTTGGGGCAGGTCATCGGGCAGGTCATGCCGGTGTCGTGTAAGGTGCACACGCCGCACATCCGGCAATCGAATAGCAAACCCTTGCTGATCCGCTCGCCGGCAACGAAGAACGGCTCTATCGGCTGGCGGCCGATGCGCCGCACGGCCGGTTCGAACGCCTGGACAAGCCGGTCGGTCAGCACGTAGGCTGCCTCCAACAGCGTGGGGTGGTCCTGGAGCCAGCGTGGGAGAGTCACGGCGCGGTCAGCTCCATTGGCCAACCCGGTTGGAGTCGACTGCAAGGTGCGATCATCGCTCACGCCTGAATCAGCTCCACGGGTAGGGGCTGCTCGACACCGGATGCAGCTCGCCGGTCTCGAAACGGTCAAAACGAAATGGGTGCAATACGCTGCTGTGCTCCCCTATCAGTTCGCGGGCCACTTCCTTTCCGACGCCGATCATCTTGTAACCGTGGTTGCTGTCGGCGATCACGTACACGTTGTCCAGCATGCGGTCAAATACCGGGAAACTGTCGGCTGAGAAGGCACCGATCCCGCCTGAAGGCGCCCGGTGGTAGGCCAAATGCCCGCCCTCGAAGCGCTCCATGCAGTGCGCCAGCCCGGCGGTCCAATAATCGACGAAATCCTCGCCCACCACATACAGCTGGGAATCCGGGCTGAACGGGTAGGGATCAACCTGGGCTTCCGGTCCGATCTCGTCCGGCACCGCCCCTCCCTGCACGCCGCGCTTGTCGCGCTTGAAGTAGATGCCCCACAGGTCGTCGGTGATCAGCTGGCCGCTGCGGTCGGAGATCAGCGGTTCACTGGAGTCGATGTGAATCACCGGGGGATAAGCGCCGTCGGCGGTCACGTATTCCTCTGGATCGATGCGGATCTCTCCCTCTTGCAGTCGCCAGAAGGTCCACATCGGACGATCGCGCACCAGATCGCCGTCCGGCATCTGAATGTCGATCCGCGGCGGCAGCTCGAGCATGCTCCACACCCGCTGGATCCACGGGCC
>CAZJUE010000106.1:0-9752 GCA_964549025.1 uncultured Anaerolineaceae bacterium
GGTAGGGAGAGCGGGCTGCGGGCGGCCGAATACGCCAATCGCTCCGAATTCCTGCCGCTGCCCGACGATCCGGATGCTATGGTGCGTGCGCAGTTGGAGGCGCTGCGCACCGGAGCGGGGACTGAGAAGGTTGCCACCATTCGACGGGAAATGCAGGAGGTCATGTTCGATCACGTCAGCGTGTTCCGCACCGAGGATGGAATGCGCCAGGCAGCGGAAAAGATCGACGAACTCAAGGCGCGCTACACCAAGGTCAAAAGCGACGATCCGGGGAAGGTGTTCAACACCGATATCCTGGAAGCCTGGGAGCTTGGCTGCATGCTCGATATCGCCGAAGTGACCACGGCCTCGGCGCTGGCCCGCACCGAGAGCCGCGGGGCGCACGCCCGGGAGGATTACCCCGACCGCGACGACGAGAATTGGCTGAAGCACAGCTTCGCCTATCAAACGGATGACGGGGTGCGGCTGGCCTACAAACCGGTTACCATCACCGAGTACCAGCCCAAGGCTCGGACCTACTAGGTCCGCAGAACCATGCGAGCCGAAACAGGAGAATCTTCATGGAGGTAGAGCTCCGCATCCGACGCTACAATCCGGAAGTGGATGAGCAGCCGCACCTGGAAACCTACATGGTGGAGGCGGATCCGAAGGACCAGGTGTTGGATCTGCTCAATCAGGTCAAGTGGTACCAGGACGGGACGCTGGCTTATCGGCGCTCGTGTGCTCACGGCGTCTGCGGTTCGGATGCGGTGCGGATCAATGGGGCAAACCGGCTGGCCTGTAAGGTCCTGGTGAAGGATGTGGGGGAAAAAATCACCGTCGAACCGATCATGGGATTGCCGGTGATCAAGGATCTGATCGTCGATATGGATCCGTTCTGGGATCACTATCGCTCGGTGATGCCTTACTTCATCAACGACGATCCGGAACCCGAAAAGGAGCGTCTGCAGAGCCCGGAGCAGCGAGAACGATTCGACGACACGACCAAATGCATCCTGTGCGCAGCCTGCACCACCTCCTGCCCGTCGTTTTGGGCAGACGACGAATACGTGGGTCCGGCGGCGATCGTGCAAGCGCACCGTTTCGTGTACGACAGCCGCGATCAAGCCGCCGACCGTAGGCTGGAGATCCTGGGTGAACAGATGGGCGTGTGGCGTTGTCGGACGGTTTTCAACTGCACCAACGCCTGTCCCCGGGATATCAAGGTCACCCAGGCGATCGGCGAGCTCAAGCAGGCGATCGCTACTGGTGATCTGAGCTGAGCGGAGCGAAGAACGCAGCGGGGGAGTGGAGCTGCGCTGAGGCGTGCCTGAAATCTGGCTGGGACGCCCGAAGAACCGGCTCATCATGACCAAAATGAGGGAATCGCTGACCTTGACCACCGATCCGTCCATGGATCTCAGCTCGATCTTCGACCGTCAGCCCCGCATCCTGGTGGCCGATGACGACTGGTTGAACCGCGATCTGCTGCAGGCCTACCTGAGCTCGTCGGGCTGCGAGGTGGTCACCGCCGCCGATGGGGAGAGCGCACTGAAGCTGGCAATGGGGACGCCCCCGGACCTGGCGCTGATCGACGTGCAGATGCCCAAGATGGACGGCCTCGAGCTGTGCCGGCGGATGAAGAACACCGCCAGCACCCGTTTCGTGCCGGTGGTGATCATCACTGCTCTGGATAGCGAGGACGAGAAGCTCAACGCCTTTGAGGTCGGCGCCGACGACTTCATTACCAAACCCTACAGCTCGATCGTCTTGCTGGCGCGGGTGCGCTCGCTGCTGCGTATCAAGAAGCTCCACGATGAAGTGGAGCTGCGCAATCAACTGCTGCGCAAGGTGCTCAATCGCTACGTGGCCGAAGACGTGACCGACGTGATCCTGACCGATCCTGAGCGGCACCTCCAACTGGGCGGGGAGGTGCGGCCGGTGACGGTGCTATTTGCCGACTTGCGCGGCTTCGTACACTTCACTGAGCAGCACAGCGGACCTGAAGTCATCCGCACCCTGAATCACATCTACCAGCACCTGAGCGAGGTGGTGTTCTCACACAAGGGCACCTTCGACAAGTACCTGGGCGACGGCTTCATGGCCTTCTATGGTGCGCCGGTAGCTGGCGAAGACGACGCGCAGAGGGCGGTGGCGACCGCGGTCGAGATGCAGCGACTGTTCGCCGAACTGCGCAGCGATCCGGATTACGATCTGGACGGCCTGGGCTTGGGCATCGGTCTGCACTCCGGGGAGGCGATCGTCGGCAATATCGGCTCGGAGCGCCTGATGGACTACACCGTGGTAGGAGATGTGGTCAACGTCGCCAAGCGACTGCAGGAGCACGCCGAGAGCGGTCAGGTGCTGCTGTCCGAGCAGACCTATGCCGAACTCGAAGGTGTGGAGGCCGCCGGCCTGGAGGCGGTGCAGCTGCCTGGCCGGCAGGAGAGCGTCACTCCCTATTTGATCGGCACCCCATAAAGTCAAACCTTCGCCACCGGGCCGATGTGCAGGGCAACCGCCGTCGACGACGGCGGCCACCGCCCGAGCATTGGTGCGGGGCCGGCGGCGAGACCGCCCGCCCTGCAAGTGTTATGGCGCAGCCCCGGCGATATAATCCCTCTGCCCCGCGACAGCACGCGGGACGCGAGCCCCAGTAGCTCAATTAGGACAGAGCAAGGCTCTCCTAAAGCCTAGGTTCCCCGTTCGAATCGGGGCTGGGGCATGCAGCACAACGCCTCCATGCGGAGGCGTTTGTGTGTGCGCATCACATCATCGGCGGCCAGTCTGACACGCAGAGCCGGACGACGCTGCCCCGATTGAGGAAGCGCCGTGCGGAGGTTTAAGCCAAGGAGTGTACCGACTTCACCTGTTTGATAGTCTCATCCACCACTTCGTCCACCCGCATCCGGATCGCCTCGCTAAGCTTGGGCTGTTCCTGGTCGCGTAGGTAACGGCCCCCGTAGCGTTGCTGGTAATCCTTCGGGAGCGTTTTCTGCAGCCTCTGCCCAGACATCACCCCAAAAGCCAGCGCCCAGGAGCGCGGCACCAAGTCGATGGCGTAGCCGCCGCCGCCCAGCGCTAGCCAGCGCGGTGCCAGCCCCTCGAGGGCGCGATAGAGCAGTTCGTGCGCGTCGGTGGTAAGCGCCATGCTGGCCAATGGGTCCGTGTGGTGGGTATCTACCCCGAGCTGCGTGACCACCACGTCGGCGCCGAAGCGCTCGAGCGCGGGGGGCACAATCTCAGAGAAAGCCCGCAAGTACGGCTCATCGTAGGTCAGCGGCGGCAGCGGGACATTCATGCTGTAGCCTTCGCCGGCACCCTCGCCGGTCTCCTCGACAAACCCGGTCCCGGGAAACAGCGTACGGCCATCCTGGTGGATTGAGATCGTGAGCACCTGGTCCGTGTCGTAGAAGGCGCTTTGCACCCCGTCTCCGTGGTGTACGTCGATGTCGACGTAGGCTACCCGTTGGCCGCGCTCCAACAGCCACTCGATGGCCACCGCGCAATCGTTGAACACGCAGAAGCCGGAAGCGAATTCGCGGCCGCCGTGGTGCAGGCCGCCGCTGTAGCTGAACGCTACGTCACACTGGTCGCCGTAAAGCAGTTCAGCGGCTTGCAGCGAGCTGCCGGTCTTCATCGCCTCGCTCTCGTACATTCCTGCGAACACCGGGTTGTCTCCCGGCCCGAAGCCGTAGCGGCCGGCCGGCAGGCTGAATTCGCTGGTGGGCGGAGGCGCCTTACCGGCAGGTGAGCGCTCGCTGATGACGGTCGCCTCCTCACTCAGCTTGCGGGTGACCTCGATGTAGTCATCGCTGTGGAAAAGCGCCAGCTCGTCCGGGGTGGCCATGCGGGCTTCGATCACCTGCACGTTGTCGGCTTCCAACGCACCCAACTCGCCCAGCAGCTCGAACGTGCGCCGCAATCGCTCCGGCTTCATCGGATGCTGCGGTCCGTGACCGTGCTGCCAAAGTTGTGGTGAGGTGATAAAGGCGGCCCGCCGCATGCCGCCATTGTAGCAGTGGGACCGAGTTTCGGTCCCGATTGGCCAGCGGGTTGGGTTGCGGACTCTATCGAATGCGCGTGCTTGGCGGTGGGCAGGCTAAGGCCGGGCAAACACGGCAGTGAAGTAGCCGCCGTAAGGGCTGCCGGCCAGATACACGTAGCCGATCCCGATGTCCTGGTAGTTGCTGTTCAGCAGGTTGGCCCGGTGAGGGCCGCTGTTCATCCACCAGTCGAAGGCGTCTTGCGGCGTGGCGCTGCTGCCGGCGAAGATGTTCTCGCCGACCCATGACCAGCTGTAACCCTGGGCGGTCGCCCGGTCGCCGGAACTCGATCCGTCCGATCCAGTGTGTGAGAAGAATTCGTTGCAGGCCATATCGGCGCTGTGACCGCGGGCGGCGGCCACCAGCCGGCTGTCAGAGCTGTAGCTGGGCAGTCCCTGGCCGTTGCGCTCCTGATTGATCAACGACAGCAGCGTGCTCTCATAGCTGGAATTGCCGCCGGGTGAGCAGCTGGGGTCGGGCGTATTTGTCGGCGGCGGGGTGCCGCTGGGCGTCGGCGTATTTGTTGGCGGATTGGTGGCGGTCGGCGCCGGAGGGTCGGTGACGGTCGGCGGGGGGCTAGTTTTGGTGTTGGTAGGGGTACGGGTCGGCGTATGAGTCTGGGTGGGCGTCAGCGTGCCGGTTGCCGTAGCGGTGGCTGTAGCCGTAGGGGTGTGGGTGGAGGTGAAGGTGGGCGTGATCGTGAAGGTCGGCGTCAACGAAGGAGTAGGGGTTTCGCTCTCGGTCGGTGTCGGCGAAGGGCTGGCGCTGGCGATCGGCGACGGCGAGGCGAATGCGGCGGTCGGAAACGAGAATTGGGTTGGTTGGGGCTGGAAGGTCGGCAGCGGGGTTGCGGTGGGCGGCGGGATCGGGCTGGGCTGCGTGGGCAGCAAGGAGGAGGCGATCTGGCCCAGCGTTCGGCTATCGACCGGCGGAAGTCGGATGGTGGCGGTGGAGGCGTATGCCGCCGCCACGAAAGTCAGTGCGCACACAACCGGCACCAAGACCATGCCAAGCAGCATCGTGGCGCGCAGCGGGTGTCGCCGGGGCCGCGAAGCCGACCGGGACAGTGGACGCGCCGGGCTCGGTCGGGTGATCTCCTCCATTTGGCTTGAGCGCTTATAGAGATTATCAACTGGCGGCTTTGGCATCAACCATAGTCGCTCTGTACCAAGCCAGGGGGAACAAGCCGGCGACCTGCGGGGCCGGGATGCCGAGCCGGTCGCAGAGCCCGACGTGGACGGTGGCGACCAACCGCGGAGCTAGATCGAGTTAAATGCCAACCGAACCAGCGCGGCAGTGACGATTGCTACGATCAGATCGGTGAGCAGCGCCCGCCGCCATTGTCGGTCCTTCTGGTAGGGGAGCTGGAAGGTGGCCGCCAGCGGAAGCCACAGCATCCGCTCCACCGCAGGGCGCCTCAGGAGCGGCGCCGCCAGGGCCACGGTGCTTCCACCGCCGAGCGATCCGAGGTACAGCACGACCGTGAGCAGCCCGGCGCGCGCCAGCATGCGCGGCCACTGCGTAAGCTGCAGCTCGTCGCGGTAGGCGGCCTGTCCATGGGCGATGGTCTTCTCGGTAACGTACCAGACGTGGGTGGCCAGCAGATATCCGCAGCCGTACACTGCCAGCGCGGGCGCGATCAGTCCCTCAGAGCCGGGAGCGACGCTGCTGATCCATCCAGCCACCACGATCAAAGAGCTGATATGCACCGCCTGGTCGACGAAATATGAGACCGCCACCGCCAGCGGCCGATTGAACCCGAAGCGATACTTGATGACGTCGACGGTGAAGTGGAAAACCACCAAGGCCAGAACCTGTGGCCATACCGCAGCCCGCGCCGCCCCGACCATTAGCAGGGTGGTCAAAAAGTGTACGGCGGCGTGGACTACCAGTCCCCAGGTACGCTCCTTCGAGCGCACCAACCACAATGGTTGCAGCGGGAAGTCGGCCAGCAGGTGCGCCAGTAACAGGTTCCAGATCACTGCCGCATCCCGATCAACCGCTGGTGGTCGATCTTTACGCAGGAGTCCATCACCACTTGCAGCCCAGCTGCACGGGCGGCTTCAGCGGCTTGCTGGTTGACGATTCCAAGCTGCATCCAAATCACCTTGGCGCCGATTCGGATCGCCTCTTCCACCACCGGAGGCACATCTTCGCTGCGGCGAAAAATCACCACCATATCGACCGGCTCGGGGATGGAGCTCAGATCCGGATAGGCGCGTTCGCCCAATGCTTCGTCCAGGTGCGGATTGACCGGAATGATGCGGTAGCCGGCGGCCTGCATGTAGGCTGGCACGTAGTATCCCGGTCGGCTTTCGCGGCGCGACAAGCCGACCACCGCGATGGTCTCGACCTGTTCTAAGATCTGCCGCTTATCCGGCAATCCGACCGAGTGCATTTCGGCTAGACTGCGTCAAAGTTGCGCGGCAGGCGGACAGAGAAGACGGTGCGTCCGGGTCGCGACTCGAGCTCGATGTCGCCGCGGTGCTTGTTGGCCACGATGCGGTAGCTGATATCCAGGCCCAATCCGGTGCCGGCCCCCGGCGCTTTGGTGGTGAAGAAGGGATCAAAGATCTTTTCCTGGATGTCATCCGGGATTCCGGGACCATTATCCTCCACTTCTACTACAACCCAATCCCCCTCCTGATGGGTGCGCAAGACGATCTCGCCATCGCCATCCACGGCGTCCAGCGCGTTGTCGATCAGGTTGGTCCACACCTGGTTCAGTTCGCTACCGTAGCCGCTAATCTTCGGGAGATCGTCGGCAAACTCACGCCGTACCGACACCCCCTCTTTGATTTTGCCGCGCAGGATCAGCAAGGTGTCGCGCAGGCCTTCATGCAGGTCGACCTGCTGCACCGGCGCCTGGTCCAAAAAGGAATAGGTCTTCAATGCCTTCACAATGCCGGACAAGCGTCCTGCCGCTTGGCTGATCTCGCTAGTCAGGCTGAGAATGGCGTAGTTGCTGGCGGCAGCACTGAGCACCACCGTCAGCTCGTGGGCGTTGAAATGCTCGCAAAGCGCATCCAGATCCAGCTCAAGGTCGACCAGCCGCGGAGCCAATTCCCAGGCCTCCTCGAGTCCTTGCTGCTCCAGACGGCGTTCGAGTGCCTGCTCCCGATCGCTGCGGGCCAGTCCTTCCAGCTCCGGCGGATCGGCCGCCCGCTCGGAGGCCTCGCTCAGGGTTCGCACCAGAATCTGCGCTTGCTCACTGTTGAAGCCGAGATCGCCGAGTTGGATGCGGGTCACGTCGTAGCGGCGCAGCTCGTCCGCCAGCTGGTCGGCAGACCGGCGCACCGCGGCAGCCGGGTTGTTCAGCTCGTGCGCTACGCCGGCGGTCATGGTGCCCAATTGGGCCATGCGCTCGCTCTGCCGCAGCATGGCCTCGGTTTCGCGCAGCCGGCGGGTGACGGTGACCAGCATGGTGCGCAGCGCGGTCGGATTCTCGGTCAGCTGGTCAAACTGCGCCTTGCTGATCTCGATCACCACGCTGTCGCCGCGCGCTCGTACGCTGGCCATGCGCGGCGCTTCTTCCAGCAGCGCCATCTCGCCGATCACTTCCCCGGGATTGCGCACCGCGATTTGGACCTCGCGTCCGCTGGAGGCTTTGAGCACTTCAAGCTGACCTTCTTTGATCACGAACGCCCGGTTGCCTTCGCTGCCCTCGGCGAAGAGCTGCTGGCCGTCGGCCAGGTTCAGTTCCCGCGCGCCGTCACAAATGCGCTCCAGATCGGCGGGATCCAGGTCGGCAAACAGGTCCAGGCGGCGTAGAAAGTCCAGCATCACAGCGCCTGGAGGGCTCGATTGCCGGTAAAAGCGAGGCTGACGATTCGGCGAAGCATCCGCAACATCTACACGGTTCTCAGATATCGGTGAACCAGGCTGACCGCGATGGCTCCTTCGCCGACCGCCGAGGCCACCCTTCGGACCGAGCCGTGGCGTACGTCGCCGGCAGCGAAGATGCCGGGCACGTTTGTCTCCAGCAGGAAAGGGTCGCGTTTCAGCGGCCAGCCGCGATATCCGCCTTCTCCGTCGGACAGATCTTGGCCGGTGGGGATGAAGCCGGCCGAATCGCGCTCAACCACCCCTTTCACCAGATCGGTATGTGGGCGGGCGCCAATGAACACAAACAGCGCCGCGGCCGGCACGGTCTCGACCTCACCGCTCTCCAGATCCTCGATCTCCAAGCTCTCCAGCTTATCTTCCCCCAGCGCCCGCTTGACCACCGTATTGGGCCGCACCTCGATGTTGGGTTCCGTCTCGATCTGATCGACCAGGTACTGCGACATGCTGATCGCCATCGAAGTTCCGCGTACCAGCACCGTGACCTGGCTGGCATAGCGGGCGAAGAACATCGCACCCTGGCCGGCCGAGTTGGCGCCGCCGACCACGTATACGTGCTGACCTTTATAGTAGGCGGCTTCGGTCAGTGAGGCGCCGTAGTACACGCCGCGGCCGGTCAGCTGCTCGATCCCTGGCAGATCCAATTCGCGGACGGTGACGCCGGTCGCAATCAACAGCGCGTGGCAGACCAATTCTGCCTGCCCTGAGCACTTCACATAGCGGTAGGGACCTTCCACCCGCACCTGTTCGGCCTCCACTGCGGTCAGGATCTCGGCGCCAAATCGCTTGGCCTGCGCGGTAGCGCGGCGGGCCAGGTCGGCACCCGAGAGGCCCTTGGGAAACCCCAGGTAATTCTCGATGCGCGAGCTGGTGCCGGCTTGGCCGCCGGGGGCCTGTCGCTCGATCATAGCGGTGCGCAAGCCTTCCGAGGCGCCGTATACCGCTGCCCCGAGGCCGGCCGGGCCGCCGCCGATGATGACCAAGTCGTAGAAGTCGCGTTTAGCCTCGGTCTGCAGCCCGATCTTCTCGGCCAGCGTGCGGTTGTCAGGCTCGACCATAACGGTGCCGTCGGGGAAGAACACCACCGGCAGGCGGTGCTTACCGTCGTCGGTGGCCTCGATCAGCCGCCGGGCTTCGGCCTGCGAATCCACGTCCAGCCACTGGTAGGGGATCTGATTGCGGGCCAGGAAGTCTTTGACCTCGTGGCTGGCCGGCGACCAGAGCGTGCCAGCCACCCGAATGCCGTCGTAAGGCAGTTCGACGGTGGCATGCCAATCGGTCAACAAGTCGTCGAGCACCGGATATAGGTGCTCTTCGGGCGGATCCCAGGGCTTCATCAAGTAATGATCCAGTCCGATCGTGTTAATGCTATCGATGGCCGCCTCTGTGTCGGCGTAGGCAGTCAGCAGTACCTTGCGGGCCTGGGGATAGAGCTCTCGGGCTTGGCCGAGGAACTCGGTGCCGTTCATCTCCGGCATGCGCTGATCGACCAGCAGCAGAGCCACCGGCTCATCGCGCACTTTCAGCTCGCGCACGGCCTCCAAGGCTTCGCCGCCTGAGCCGGCCTTGATGATCCGGTAGTCGCCGCGATAGTGCTGGCGCAGGTCGCGCTCTACGGCGTTGAGCACTTGCTGCTCGTCGTCAACGGTCAGAATTACCGGTTTGGCCAAATCACAGACTCCTGGCTTAGGTCCGGCGCGAATCGAGGCGCGGCTGGCCTGATCTCAGGTTCACGCGGCGAGTTGAGGCCACCCATAGGTTGCTCCCAGGTTTCCGGTCGAGCACGGGGAATGATACTACCTGAGCCAGCCGGGCAGGCGATTGGGTTTGGGGTGCGCGGCTGATGGCACTAGGGCTGGGTGATCGCGCGCACCCGGGGTTGGG
>CAZJUE010000107.1:0-9550 GCA_964549025.1 uncultured Anaerolineaceae bacterium
ATGTTCCTGCCGATCACCATGGTGCATCCGGTTGACAGCCTGGAACAGGCTATGCAGCTGGCCAACCAGAGCAGCTACGGGCTTACCGCCGGCTTCTACGGCAGCGAGCGGGAGGCGGAGTGGTTCTTTGACAATATCGAGGCCGGCGTGACCTATGCCAACCGGCCGCAGGGCGCCACCACCGGCGCCTGGCCCGGGTTTCAGCCCTTCGGCGGCTGGAAGGCCTCCGGCTCATCGGGCAAGAACGCCGGCGGACACTACTACCTGCAGCTGTACATGCACGAGCAGATCCACACACTGATCACCTGAACAACCTGCAGGCCCGGGCCGCTGCGCCGTGGCCAAGCCGATGCCTGGTGCTCCTTGCGCGTTCGGCCCACATCAACCACACTGCGCCGGTATGCTGGGCTTTCGGTTGGGATCGGCATTCATCCTGATTGGGCTGATTGTGCTGACCGTGTACCTGCTCAATTTCGCTGTCGAGCATGATGATCCGCTGCTGTTGCTGGTCGGCCTGATGATCAGCCTGATCGGCTTGCTCCTACGGCGGCGGGCGGCCTCCAGGGCTAAGCAGCGCTCCACCCGATTCCATACCGTGCGCCGGTTGCTGGGCTGGCGGGTCGACGAGCAGATGGAGGAGTAGTCCTGGCAGCCCAGACCGAGCCGGCTGAGCGCGGCCTGCTTCGCCGCATCCTGATCTCGCCCGACGAGTCCCGGCTGCGCGCCGGCTGGAGGCTGATCGCCCATGGGTTGTTGATGCTCTTCCTGGTTACGGCGACCTCCCTGGTGCTGGCGATTCCGGTGGCGCTGCTGGGGCTGGCCAAGCTGGGAAACCTGGCTGAGCTAGCGCTGCCGCTGACCGCAATTGCGGCCTTGCCGGCCATCACCGCCGCCACTTGGCTGGCGCGGCGGGTGCTCGACCGCCGTTCGTTTCAATCCCTGGGGCTGGAGCTTGGGCCGCGTACCGGACTTGACCTACTGGTAGGTTTTCTGCTGCCGGGCCCGCTATTCGGATTGATCTTCCTGCTGTTCACCGCCGCCGGCTGGCTGCAGTTCGACAGCTGGACCTGGGGACCAAGCGAGCTCCCATCCGCTTTGCTGAATCTGTTCGTGATCGGGGTAGCTTTCGTAGCGGTCGGGTTTTACGAGGAGCCGCTGTTCCGCGGCTACTATCTGCGGAATCTGATCGAAGGAATCAACCTGCCGGCGGCGCTGCTGATTAGCTCCAGCGCGTTCGGAGTCGCCCACCTGAGCAACTTCGGAGCCTCCTGGGCTTCCACGCTGGGAATCGTGATGGCAGGCTTCTTCCTGGCCTATGCCTGGTACCGGGGCGGTTCGCTCTGGCTGCCGATCGGCGTCCACATCGGCTGGAACTTCTTCCAAGGTCCGGTATTCGGCTTCGCGGTCAGCGGCACTGCGACGCCCACGCTGATCGAACACACGGTCAACGGTCCGCAGTTGATCACCGGTGGGGCATTCGGACCGGAGGCCGGCCTCATCGTGATCCCGATCATGGCACTCGGCAGCGGGATGATCTGGCTGTACACCCGGGACCGCAGCGACCGAAAGCCGGCCTACGCTGACAGCGCCGACGCTCCACCTCCCTCACCCTGACAACGCTCTCCACAGAATTGGGACTTGACTCTACTAGCACTTTTGTTCTATAGTGTGCATCCGAACATCTGTTCTGCTGGAGGTGGAGCATGTCCGTGCACGCAAGGTTCGCCGAGCCGAGGGGTAAACTCCTCGCCGGGCTACAGTCCTGGGCCGAGGGCCTGCAGATCGAGCGCGATCGAGTGTTTGCGCTGATCATGCTGGGCGCCCTGACCGCATTCGAGCTCTTCAATTTCAGTACTACCGAATACGCCCTGACCGATCTGCTGGGAGACCTGCGTTTGGGCTTCGCCCGCTGGGCAACCATCCTGGCGCTGGCTTTCAGCGCCATGGACTTCGCCGGGGTGGCCTGGCTGTTCTCACCCAAGAAGCGGGTGCCGGTCGAGGTCTGGTACCTGATTGGCGCCTGGGCGCTGGCGGCAATGATGAACGCCATGCTGACCTGGTGGTCGGTATCGCTGGCGCTGCTGAACCACCCGGTGCTGGGAAACGAGATCATTGCTCGCGAGGCGCTGCTGAGCGGGGCGCCGGTGTTCGTTGCCGGACTGGTTCTGTTATTGCGGGTACTGCTGATCGGCAGCTTTACTCTGGCCGGCCGCCGGTCGGTTCAGACCCCGATGAGCGGCAATGAGTTCTCCACCCGCAACGGCCGTGCCCACTCGGGAGGCGCACAAGCGCCGCAAAGCAGCACCCGGAACGCCGCCCATTCCCGAACCCCTGCAGGGCGCTCCGGGGCCAGCAGGCGCACGCTGGTCGCCCAACCACGCGGGGACTCTGGCTAGCGCGCTCAGCCCGGTGCGCGAAGGCGGCGCGAGGCCGGCGCACAGGGGGGCATACTGGCTGCCAGTACTGCTGGCGGCCAGTTTTCCCCTGATTGCCATAAGGTGGGGTAGCGATCACCGGGCCTCAGAGCAATTGCCGGTGCAGGCCTCCGCCACCGAGCGGCTTGCGCTGCCAGCGTTGTTTTCACCGGAGATCCAGCACTGGACGCTGCAGATCCAGCGTTGGGCGGTCGAGCACCAGCTTCCCGCCGAGCTGATCGCCACCGTGATGCAGATCGAATCGTGCGGCCATCCGACGGTTTCATCCAGCGCGGGGGCTTTGGGTCTTTTCCAGGTGATGCCTTTTCACTTCGCGGCGGGTGAGTCGCCGTTCGAACCGGAGGTCAACGCCCAGCGCGGGTTGGCTTATCTGGCGCGTGCGCTCGAACTGGCCCAGGGAGACCGCCGCCTAGCACTCGCCGGGTACAACGGCGGACACGCGATCATCGGCCGCCCGAGCGAAAGCTGGCCAGCGGAAACGCGGCGATACGTCGAGTGGGGAGGCCGAATCCTTGACGATGTTGACCAGGGGCTGCAGGCCAGCCCCGCTCTACAAGCCTGGCTGGATGCCGGTGGGGCTGTGCTGTGCCGACGGGCGACTGAGTATTTGGAGTTGAGCTAGCAATTGTCGGCCGCCAACTGCAGAGTGCGGCGTTCGGCCGCGGCGGCTATGGCAATCCTAGCTGGCCACTTCAGCTTGAATCGGTTTGCGCTTGGGCAGCTCCGCGGATTTGTCTCTCACCCGCGGCAACCACACCGAGAAGGTCGTCCCACGCCCTTGCTCCGAGGCGACCTCAATCTTGCCATCGTGGCTGCGAGTGATCCAATAGGCAATCGACAGGCCTAATCCGGCACCGCCGCTGACCTTGCGCACGCGGGACCGATCGACCCGATAGAAACGTTCGAAGATGTGCGGCAGGTCCTCCTTCGGGATACCAGGTCCAGTATCCGACACGGTCAACCGGGCCCAATCGTCAACGCAAGCTAATGCCAGCGTGACCTTGCCGCCGCGCGGAGTGTGATCCAACGCATTAGCTATCAGGTTGAGCAGCACCTGGAGCAATCGATCGTGATCGCCGATTACCCGCACCTGGTCTTCCCGGCCGAGTTCCACCTGCACGCTGTCGCTGGCCAGCACCTTGGCCTGCTTGAACACTTCCAACAGCAGCGTATCCAGCTCGATCTCCTCCTGCGCCAGCGGCAGCCGTCCTGATTCGGCCTGCGCCAGCAGCAGCAGATCATTGACCATGCGCGTCATGCGATCGACCTCCGAGCGGATTGCTTCAAGCGATTCTGGGTCCGGATCGCCCATCCGACGAATTAAATCCACGTTGCCACGGATGGAGGTCAGCGGGGTGCGCAGTTCGTGCGATACGTCGGCCAGGAAACGACGCTGCGTCTCAAACAGCGTCTCCAACCGCTCCAGCGTTTCGTTGAAGGCCTCCGTCAGCCGGCCGACCTCACCGCGCGGCGGTCCGCTCAGCGGGATCCGCCGGGAAAGGTCATCGGCGCGCGTGATTTGCAAAGCGGTATCGGTGACCTGATCGATCGGCCGCAATGCCGCACTGGCAGTTGACCACCCGACCGCCGCGGCCGCCAGCACCGCCACGATTCCTCCGATCACCATCACCGTCAGCAAGTTGCGCAGGGCACCATCGACGGTCTCCAATGAGCTGGCCAGCTGTAGGTAGCCGACCACCCGGTTGTCCGGTTGGGCAAGCAGCGGATAGGTCAGCGCCCGGTACTCAACCCCGCCCAGCATGACTGACCGCAACTCGGCAGACTGATTGCCCAAGCTGTCGGGGTCCAGCTCCAGGTCGCTCAGCGACGGCTCTCCGGCCACCAACCGCGCCTGATCCTCGCCATCTGCCTGCCAGAGCTGGACCGCCACCTCAGCGGTCAGGCTGAGCGCAAGGTCGGGGAAGGCGATGCGCCCATCTACCGACCGAATCGCCGCGCTGCGGATGTCTTCGGCAGTAGAGAGCAGCGTATCGTCCAGCTGCTCGGTAAGCAGGAAGGAGAGCAGCAGGTAGACTGCGGTGCCGAACAGCAGCAGCACGCCAGCCAGCAGGCCGCTGTACCACAGCGTCAATCGGGTTCGCAGGGTCATAGGCAGAAATCGGTTTGGGGGGTTGAGGACGATCTCTTGACACGTCGCCCGCCGGCGAATTCAGCCACGATCAGGATTCTTCTCGCAGCACATAACCGACGCCACGCACGGTGTGGATCAGCCGCGGCTCGTCGGCCGCCTCGGTCTTTTGTCGCAGGTAGCGCACGTAGACCTCGATGATGTTGCTTTCGCCCCCAAAGTCGTAGCCCCACACCCGGTCGTAGATCACGTCCCGGGTCAGCACCTGACGAGGGTGGCGCAAGAATAGCTCCAGCAGCTCGTATTCCTTGGCGGTCAGCTCGATCTCACGATCGCCACGGTAACCTTGGTGGGTCCCGGTATCCAGCCGCAGATCCGAGAAACTAAGCACCTCCGGACCTTCGATCGGCTTGGCCCGCCGCAACAGGGCTCGGATGCGGGCCAGCAGTTCGTCGAATTCAAACGGCTTGACCAGGTAATCGTCGGCGCCGGCGTCCAGTCCGGCGACCCGGTCGGCGATGGCATCCCTGGCAGTAAGGATCAGAATGGGTACGGTTCCGGCGGCTCGCAGTCGTCTGCAGACCTCCAACCCATCCAGCCCGGGCAGCATCCAATCCAGCACTACCAGATCGGGGGGCCGCTCGCGTGCCAGCGCCAGGCCTTCCGGACCATCGGTGGCGGCGTCCACCGTATAGCCCTCGTAGGTCAGGCCCCGGCGCAGCAATTGCTGGATCCGCGAATCATCTTCGATCACCAGGACATGTTCGCGCATCGCGAATATCCTACCGCACGGGAAACGCCAACGGGCCGCCTTTCAGAGCGGCCCAATTCGGCAATCCCGGCATATGTGGGTGCAACCGCAGCCGGCTCTCCAGGCTCCGGCGACGCCGGCAATCGGCTGCGCGGATTAGACCAGCGCGACGGTGGCGCCGGCGCCTTCCAACTTGCCCTTGGCGTCCTGGGCCGCTTCTTTTCCAGCCGCTTCCATCACTTTGGCATCAGCGGTTTCGGCAAGCTCCTTGGCGTCCTTCAGACCTAGATTGGTGATCTGACGGATGGCCTTGATGACATCGATCTTCTTAGGGCCAACGTCCTTGATGACCACGTCGAACTCGGTCTGTTCGTCGGCGGCTTCCGCCTCACCGGCGCCGGCTGCGGGAGCGGCGGCTACTGCCATCGGCGCGGCCGCTGACACTCCCCACTCCTCTTCGAGCATCTTGGTGAGTTCGGCCGCTTCCAGCAAGGTCAACTTGCCCAGCTGATCAGCCAATTTTTTCAAATCGGTTGCCATTGTTCATCTCCTCCTGATTTATGCGGTTTCAGCGCTCTCGCGCTGCGAATAGGCTTGCATCACGCTGGCCACCTGGCGCAGCGCCCCAGCTACGGCCGCGGCCACCTGGGTGGCAGGCGTGCCGATCAATCCGATCAGCTGGGCCCGTACCACCGGCAGTGGAGGCAGATCCGCCAATTGCTCGATCTGGGCGGCATCGTACAGCAAGCCTTCCACCACCCCGCCCTTGACCGACAGCTGCCGTCCCTCCCGTCCCAGGTCGACGATCGCTTTAGCCACCGGCGGAATGTCCTCCATGGCGTAGCCGATGGCGGTGGTTCCGTCGGCGGCCCCTTCGGGCATCGGCAGATCCAGCTCCTTGAAAGCCAGTTCCATCAGCGTGTTCTTGACGATGTGGAACTCGCCGCCCTCTTCGCGGATCCGATTGCGCAAACCCTGCAGATCTTTGACCGTCAGCCCGGAGTACGAAGTCAGGATCAGCGCTCGTGAGCGCTTTGCCAAATCCTGGTACTCGGCCACCAGGGCCTCTTTACGTTCCTTTGATAATGCCACTGCACCTCCGTCGAAAAAAGAAAAACCTTTGCCCAACCGCGGCAAAGGCCCGAGTTCATCCAGCTGCCTTCACCTCGGCAGGAGATTAAGCCCCAATTGGAGCACCTGCTGTCTCTGGCGAATCAGAGATCAGTTCGCGTTACATCGCTTGTGCGGAGTTGGCGTCGACTTTCACTCCTGGTCCCATGGTGTTGCTCAGCACCACTTTTCGGATGTAGGTGCCCTTGGAGGAGGCCGGTTTCGCTCGCTTGACCACCTCCATGAGCGCCGCCATGTTGTCATACAGCTGGTCAGTGTCGAAGGAAGCCTTGCCGATTGGCACGTGCAGATTGGCGGTCCGGTCCAGCCGGAACTCCACTCGCCCGGCTTTCAGCTCCTCGATCACCCGCGGCAGGTCCTCCCCCGGCACCACGGTGCCGGCCTTGGGATTCGGCATCAGACCGCGCGGGCCAAGCACCTTGCCCAGACGACCGACCTTGCCCATCATCGACGGGGTCGCCACCGCCGCGTCGAAATCCGTCCACCCCCCTTGGATCTTGGCGATCAGCTCATCGTCGACGATGTGGTCGGCGCCAGCTTGCTCAGCCAGCCGAGCGTCGTCGCCTTCGGCGAAGGCGATAATCCGCACCGTCTTGCCCAGCCCATGCGGGAACATCACCGTCTCGCGCACCTGCTCCTCTGCCTGACGCGGATCTACTCCCAGGCGGATGTGCACCTCGATGGTGCTGTCGAATTTGGTGTAGGCGGTCTCACGGGCCAGCTCCAGCGCCTGGCGCGGCTCGTAGAAGACCTCCCGATCGACCATAGCTACTGCGTTGCGGTAATTCTTGCCTCGTTTACCCATCGCTCACTCGGTAACCGTGATGCCCATGTTGCGGGCGGTGCCCTCGATCTGTCGCATGGCGCCTTCCAGATCGATAGCGTTCAGGTCCTTCATTTTGGTCTCCGCGATCTCACGCACCTGATCGCGGGTGACGCTGCCGACCGTCTCCTTGTTGGGTTCGGCCGAGCCTTTCTCCACCCCCGCCGCCCTGCGCAGCAACACCGCCGCCGGCGGGGTCTTCAATACAAAGGTGAAGCTGCCATCGGTGTAAATCGACAATTCGGCCGGAATGATTTCGCCCGGCTGTCCGGAGGTACGGGCGTTGTACTCCTTGCAGAAGGCCATGAGATTGATACCGTGCGGCGCCAACGCCGGACCCACCGGCGGCGCCGGGCTGGCCTTCCCAGCCTCCAGCACTACTTTCACCACTGACTTCAGTTTCTTCGCCAACTCGTTGCTCCGTCGCCTGGCTCGCTAGGCCTTCTCCACCTGCAGGAAGTCCAGCTCCACCGGCGTTTCACGGCCGAAGAACGACACCATCACTCGCACTTTGGCCTTATCCATGTCGATATCGTCGACCGTACCGATGAAGTCGTTGAATGGCCCATCGATGATGCGCACTTTCTGTCCGATCTTATAGGTCACCTTGATGCGCGGGGCTTCAGCCTCCATCCGCTTGATAATCTGGGATACCTCTTCCGGCCGCAGCGGCGTGGGTTCGTTGCCCATGCCGACAAATCCGGTCACTCCCGGCGTGTTGCGCACCACGTACCAGGAATCCTCGTCCATCAGCATCTGTACCAGGATGTAGCCGGGGAACACCCGGCGCTCGACCGTGCGGCGTTTGCCCTCTTTGACTTCCATTTCTTCTTCGGTGGGCACCACCACGTCGAAGATCTTGCCCTTCATATTCATGGTTTCGATACGCTGCTCGAGGTTGTGGCGCACCTTGTTCTCGTAACCCGAGTAGCAGTGCACCACGTACCACAGGCGCCCGTCGTCGGGCTCATCGAGCGCCATCGCCGCCTCGGATTCGGATTCTGGCTCAAGCTCAACCTCTTCCTGTAGCTCGACTTCTGGCTCCGCTTCGGCTTCCGGCTCAGGCTCAACCTCGGCTTGTGCTATTGGCTCGACCGCCGCGGCTGCTTCTGCCTCATCGGCTGGCGCTTCCTCCGCGTCAGCTTCCGGTTCGGGCTCAACCTCCACATCAGCTTCTGGCTCAGGCTCTTCCTCGGCTTGTGCTTCTGGCTCGGGCTCTTCCTCGGCTTGTGCTTCTGCCTCGTCTTCGAGCTCGGCGATCGCTTCGTCGGCCGGCATGGCTACCATGTCCGGTTCTTCGGTGGCCTGCGCTTCGGCCACAGTCTCCTCGTCATCCGACTCCGGCGCCGGCTCGGCTTCCAACCCGTTGGCCGCACCCGGCTCCTCGGCAGCGGTTTGCGGCGCGCCTTCCGCGGTATCGATCGGAGGCGCGGGCTCAGGCTGCGCGGCAGTTTCCGATTCGGCTTCGGGCATGGGTTCCGACGCGGAATCGTCGTCGGCTTCCGCCTCTACCTCGTGTTCGGCATCGGGCTCGGCCTGCGCCTCTACCTCAGCCTCGGCTTCCACTTCAGCTTCCGCCTCAGCAACAGCCTGCTCTTCAGCTTCCGCCTCGGTCCCAGCCGGCGCTTCTGCCACAGGCTGCTCTTCCGCTTCTGCCTCGGACTGCTGCTCCAGCTCCACTTCCGATTCGATGCGCTCTTGCGCTTCTTCCACGGTTTTATCCCAGCGTGATAATGAACGCCATCAGCTCTCTAAACAGGAAATCCAACAGGCCCAAAAACAAGCTTGACAAGATCACCACCACCAGCACCAAGATGGTCAGCTGTGTCGCGTCCTGGCGGGTCGGCCAGGTGACCTTGCGCAGCTCGCCGGTGGTCTCACGGACCAGCCGGGTAATCGGATTGCTGCGCGAGCGTCGCCTGGCAACTTGCGCCTTCGCCAATTGTTCCTCCTCAGAAAGCTCCTCAGGCAGGCCAGGAAGGACTCGAACCCTCAACCCCCGGTTTTGGAGACCGGTGCTCTGCCAAATTGAGCTACTGGCCTACGGTTTACCTCGTCCGCTGCCGCAGCGACCTAGCTGGCTGCCGCAGGCTTCAGTTGCCTCGTCTACTTCGTCTCCCGGTGCAGCGTGTGCTTGCGCTGCCGCGGGCAGTACTTCATCAGTTCAATGCGACCCGGATCGTTACGCCGATTCTTCTCGGTCAGATAGTTGCGCTCGTTGCACTCGGTGCACTCGAGCGTCACCAACGGCCGGGTATCTTTCTTCGCCATTCGCCTGCTACTCGATGATCTCGGTGATGACCCCGGCTCCCACCGTCAGG
>CAZJUE010000108.1:0-7458 GCA_964549025.1 uncultured Anaerolineaceae bacterium
GGGAGTCGGTTTGTCGACCTCTCGCAGCTCGAGCACCTCCGGCGGGCCAGACCGGGTGCGGATGATTGCCTTCATTGGTCGGGGGGTATCAGCCGGACTGCCCGTTTGCCGGATGCGACTCGTCCGAAGCCGAAATGGATTCGATCTGGGCCGACTCGACCAGATCCTTGAGCTTCCTCAGATCGGCCATTGCCTGCCGCGCGATTGACCGGCGCATCAGGGGCAAGATGAATCTTAGGACCAGCGGCTTGCCCCGTCCGATCCAGCGCACCTCCATTCGGGTGCCGCCATTCGTACCAGTAAGCAATGTCTCCACCTGAGCTTCAATCGCCTCTCCCGTCACCCGGGAGAGATACCTGCGATTGGGCTCAACTTCCAGCAACTCGTCTTCCATCACATATGGCTTGCCGTCCTGCACGTAATGAAGCATGGCCCTCGAGCCGACCAGGCCCGGGGGCCTTGAGATGACCTCGAACCGCTCTAGGTCGGTCGTCCAGAGCACTGCCCGATCTGGGTCCAGGAGGACGGCCGCCACCGCTTCAGGTGGCCGGTCGATCTCGATCTCCGTAAAAACCTTCGTCTTCATCTGCTTTCCAGGATGGGTGAGCGCGCGGGCCGAGACGGGTCCAGTCCGACGAGCGCCGCTCGGTCGCAAATGCTAGTTGCTGGTGTGTATGTGGGTGGTTTGCTTGGGCAGGCGCGGGATCAGCCAAGACAGGAATGAGTCCTGGCTGCGGGTCTGGAGATTCAGGCTTCCAGGTCCGGTGAGCTCGGCCACCAACCCTTCGCCGCTGAAGAGCGTGCTCTTCCAGCCGGCTACCTTGCGCACCTGGTAATCGATCGCTTCGTCGAAGCTCACCAGGTGACCGGTGTCGACCACGTAGCTCTCACCCGCTCCGAGCTCCATCGGGTGGATCGCCCCATAGCTGGACAGGATCAGCGTGCCGGTGCCGGTGAGCTTCAACATGATCAATCCCTCGCTGCCGAAGAAGGTCTTGGCGCCGGTCCATTTGGTGTTGACCTCGATCCCCTCGGATGACGCCAGGTACGATCCGGATTGCACCAACAGCGAGTCGTTTTGCAGCTCGACTACCGCGATATCGCCCGGCAACGGCGGCGCAAGCAGGATGCTGTCGCCTGCTTTCTTTGCGGTGTAGGTGTTCATAAAGAAGCTTTCCTGGGCGAACATCGACCGGGCGATCGATTTGAGCAAGCCGCCGCGGGCCTCGGTTTCCATCTGCAGGTCCGGCGACATGCCCACCATGGCGCCGCTTTCGACCTGGATCATTTCGCCCCCCTCCAAGGTCACCTGGGCGGCCGAGTAGGACGGCCGATAGAGGACTTCAACATTCATGGTGTGCTCCCTTTTGCTTGCGCGAGGCGGCGAACGAAGATCGCACGCACGCGTTTCGCATCGCATTCTATATCGCCAAGTTCGGGCTGGTCTTCGATGAAAGTCACCGAGTTCACGACCAATGAACCCGAATCAGGGTCCGAATCGCGTGACCGCGATGGTCAGCTGCGAGCTGGTCGATGATGCAGCCAGCAGCCGCTCAAGTCGGCCACGCCCGCTGGTAGGCCAGCCGGTCGAACGGGAACCAAATGACATGAAACAGCGCGTGACTGAGCATTGCCGCCAGCAATCCGTACTGCCAGAAGAGCCAACCGAAAACCACCGCCCCATACAAGTTTAGCGAGAGTGAGGAGGCTACCAGGCGGCGGTTCAGCTGGACGCCGGAGTTCGATAGGGACGGCAAATGGCCCAGCCCGAAGAGCAGCCCCGAGACGATGATTGCGATCCAGAATGCGGTCGACGAGGGCCGGCCGAATAGCGAGCCGCCGATCCAGACCAGCGGCGACATTACCCCCCAGCGGAAGAGGATCTCCTCCACAATTCCCCCGTACAGGATCCTGCCCGCGAATCCAAGGCCCAGGCGGTCGCCCTCGGTGATGCGGACCACCTGCGGGTCAAGTCGAGGTCGGACGATCCCATAGTAGAGCACCAGAAACGGGATTGCGGCTGCCGCGCTGATCACGCCGGATCTCACCAGCTGCGCTGAATATCCGACGGGCAACGGCTGGCCCGAGACGAGTGACTCAAAGGCCGGGGCGGTCAGTCCGGCGCGCGGCGCCAGGGCGGTGCCCACTGCCGCCGCGATCGCGATCATGCCCAGATACTGGGCGATTCCGATCGCGGACAGTGCAGCCTGCGACGGGGTCCTGCCGCCGGGGCCGGGCCGGCGCCCGATCCGTTCCAGGGTGCGGCGGACCTGGCGCGGAATGGCGATCGCCACCCCGGGGATCGCAGCAGCCACCAGCATTGCGAACAGAGCGAAGTCGAATCCGGCGTCGCTCATGCCGGATTGCGTCACGCCACTTCCATCGGCGCCGAGCCTAGCCGCCGAAGTATTGCTTCATCGGTTCGAAATAAGAGTCCCGCCAGCCCTGTTGATATTGCATCCCGTGGTCCGGAAGATTGCTGTGGCGTATGGTCACACGCGTCCCACTGGCCTCGGGCATCAGCATGATCTCTAGCAGCGAGTCGGCATCGCCATCGTCGAACTCAGTTGTGCGCCAGTGCTGAAGTATGCGGCTGGGCGGCTCGAGTTCGATGTTCTTCCCCCGAATGTATCCGCCCCAGGCTTGGAATTCACCACCAACCTCAGCGGACACTTCAGCCGAACTGCCAGTCATCTGCGTATGCGCGCTCGAATCGAGCCACGCCGCATAGACCGTTTCCGGCGCGGCCGGAATCAGATCGTCAACTTCGAATTCGATGCTCATGGGATTCCTCGGCGGGCCCATCAATGATAATGGCCGGAACGCAAATGGAATCGTTGGATCGGCCGCGTCAGGGCCTCGTGGCGTGCGCCTTTAGCGAATGAGAAATAGATGCGCCAGAACAAAAATCAGGAAGCCCCCCGACATCAACGTATTGAGCGCCATCACCCTCCGGTATTGCTCGATCACCCCCAAGCGCCCAAAAGCCTCCGCCCGAAGCGCGATCATCGCCAGGATCGCCGCATAAAAGCCGACCACCAACGCCGCCCGCAACACGTCCATTCGATCGGCGATCGCCACGGCCAGCAGCACAGCCCCCACCGCTTGTACTGCGATCGAGAACGCCAGCGCCCGACGCGGGCCGGCCCGCACCGCAAAGGTAATGTCGCCGCGGGCCCGGTCATCCTCGACTTGATAAGCCTGGGTGACGGGGTAGAAGCCGACGGTCACCAGCGTCGCCGCTGCGATCCCCACCCACCCAATGGGGTCCACCGTTCCAAGGTTTGGCCTGTCCACCGCCCAGCCTCCCAGGCAAGCTAACACCCCCTGCCCCAGCGCTACCGTCGCCAGCCCGATGAACGGGCGCGCCTTCAGGCGTACCGATGGATGCGAGTAGGCCAGACCCATCAACAGCATCGCCAGGTAGATCGCCAGGAAGGTTGGATTGACCAGCGCGGCCAATCCCGCGCCGATGCCCAGCACCACCAGCGAAAACGGCAGCAGCGGCTCGATAACCGGCGGCGGCACTCGCATCCCGCCGATCGGACCCTCATCGCGGTCATAGTACGAATTGAAGGCCGTCGCGCCGCCATAGAGAAAAATGTGAAAGGCGGCGAACGCGATCCAGAAATCCCACGTTCCGTCGATCCGGAGTTGGCCGGCGACCGCGCCAAGTCGCGAACCGCTGAGCAGATACCCCCACAGGAAAACCGGCGCCAGCAGCAGTTGGTAATGCAGACGCAGATGCGCCAACAGACTGCTCAATGTCTCCACGGAATCAGGTCAGGGCGCGTTGACCACGAGCTGATCCGCCATCGGCCGCGGTGCGGATCCACATTGAGGTGTGCTGCGGCTGGAGCGCGTCGCCCACCACGAAGAGCAGTAATTCGGCCTGCGAGTCGACTTCCACCGCACCACTCAGCGTTCTCGCATAGTGCTCGAGCATCTGGGCCCCGTCATAGCGGGCGCGGTAGAAGCGCCGATCGATGAACCGCTGCAGGCGCCGGCGCAACGGGTGAAACAGCGCTGCCACCACAAGCGTGGAGGCCACGATGGCAATCGGCGATTGCTGCCCCACCAGCAGGCGGATCAGGTTCTGCAAAATCGCTACGCTGATGAAGTAAACCGCGGCCAGCGTGATGCTCAAAGCTCCGTAGACCAGGCTGCGGTTGATAATCAGGTCGATGTCGTACAGCCGGTAGCGGAAAATCGCCAGCGCAATCGCAAGCGCCATCCCGAAGAAACTGATCAGCACTGCAATCGCGCTCCAGAACAGCTCCGGCGACGCAAAGTCGGCGTCGAAATACCCCGGCAACGGAAAAGTGAGGATGACCGGTACGGCTGAGAACGCAATCCACTTCAACTGCTGCCGCTCCACACCGCGGGAGCGACGGTAGCGCAGGATCAGCGAGGCCGCAGACGCAAACAATGAAGCCAGCGAAATCGCGGTCACGGATACGACGGCTGGTTCGATGACCTCCCACTGTGTTGGGTCGGCGGCGAATGGGCTAACCATCCCGAGCGCGGGATCCACCTCCCCCGGCTTGAACGGATTCAGGATCAACGTGCCGACCAGCCCAGCGATCGCAGCCCAGGCGACGAACCGCCAGCGCCGCGACGGAAGCCGACCGTTGGGAAAGTGCAGGAACAGCAGGGTCAGGATGAGCAGCATGAACGGCTCTCCGGTCCAGGACAGCCACACCAGGGCCGCATTGAGGCCGGGAAAAGCGCCCGACCCGAACTGTTGCCAGTAGGCGATCAGCCCGAAAAAGACCAATTGCGGCGCCGAGGTGAATACATTGGCGAAGAGCAACCAGCCCACCAGGTTGTGAGGGTGCCAGGTGGCGATTACCGCCCCAATTACGGTCAGAGCGAGGACGAAAAGGCCGACCGCAACCATGATGGGCAGGCCAAGGTTGAATTCGGTCACGCCGGTGAGCGCCTGCAGCCACATCCCGCCCGCCACCAGGATGAAGCTGACTGCCACCGCCGACCACACCAGCCAGCGGATCGTTCGTGGGTTCAAGACCGGTCTCCCAAAGAAAGGCTCCTCACACTGAGGCTAGCCATTGGGCGTTCGACAATCGTTACGGCAACCCGGCGCGCGTTCACCGCTTGATCGCCCAACCGTAAATCCCAAATCCACCTAGTGCACTCTGGGTCTCGGCCTGATCGAAACCGGCTCGCTCGAAGGATTCCCTCATGCTCACCGGGGAAAAGCGACCGTGCAGCCAGTTGTAGAAGCGCCACAGGCTGAGCGAAATCAACAGCCGGAACGATCCTTGGCGCACCAGCCAGCCCCAGCTCGGACGCCCGTCTTTCGGCTCGAGGAACCCAGCCAAACCGCCTTGCACCAACACCCGCTGGGTTTGCGCCAATGCTGCGTGGTGGTCGGGGAGCAGGTACAAAAAGCTATGGCCGACCGCCATATCCAACGTTGCATGCGCAAACGGCAGGCGGCCGACGTCGGCCTGCACCAGCATCAGTCGGCCAGACGGCCAGCCCGCCCCCTGCCGATTGTCGGCGGCTGCCTTCAGCATGGGCAGCGAGATATCCACCCCTATGAATGCCAACTCGGGCCTGGCTAGCCCCATGCTGATCGCCGAAACGCCTGGCCCGATGCCCAGATCTAGCACCAGCTTGCCGGCCGGGGTCTCCGGCAAACGGCTCAACAGCTGAACGCAGCTGTGCTGCCAGATAGGATTGGCGGTCATCCAGTCGTACGGCCAGGCACCGACGTCGAAAATCCACGGACCCATCAGGCGGGCGAAGGTGGAACGGAGGACAGTAGGCTTTTCTATGCGCTTACGCTCCCTTTGACACTGCGGTGCAGCCGACATGTCTGTGAATCGGCCATCGGCATCCCGCTGACGCTAATCGAATGGTAGCATGGCGGAGCGATCGTGCGGGACGCGGCTACCGATCCAAGCGCCGCTCTGATCACGTACCTCCAGGAGGAGACCGCCAAAGTGAGCCATCATAACCCGCCCGCCATCCTATCGCTTGGCACCGCGCTGCCGCAGTATCGGGTGCCACAGGATCAGGCCGCCGATTGGCTGGCGCGCAGCCTGCGCGAGCACCCGGCCAAAGCCCGCTGGCTGCGGTCGATCAGCCGCGGATCCGGCATTGACACCCGCTACTTCTGCATCCCCGACAGCACGATCTCGCCGGAGCAATCCCGCTTCGCCCCCCATCGATCTCTGGCCGATTCGGCAACCACCGCCGAACGCATGCAGCTGTTTCGCAACATGGCGCCGCCGCTGGCGGTTGAGGCCGGAAGAAACGCGCTGCTCCAACTCGCCGGCATTTCAGGGCGCACGCTCGGCGAGGAGACGGCTTCAGTCACCCATCTGATCCTGGTGACCTGCACCGGGTTCTTCGCCCCAGGGCTGGACATTGCCATCGGCCAACAGCTCGGTCTGTCGCCGGCGGTCGAGCGCATTCAGATCGGCTTCATGGGCTGCTCGGCGCTGTTCAACGCCTGGCGCACCGCCGCCGGCATCGTTGCCGGCAATCCACAGGCGCGGGTGCTGGTCGTGTGCGTGGAGGTGTGCTCGATCCACCTGCAGCCGAGCCTGAAGCGCCAGCACCTGATTTCGGCCTCGCTGTTTGGCGACGGCGCCGGCGCTTGCGTGATCGGCGCACCCTCGGCCGAAACGCCGGGCACGATCCGGCTGCTCGAATTCCTCAGCCGGGTCCAGCCCGACACGGAGCGAGAGATGACTTGGGACATCGGCGACCACGGCTTCGCCCTGTATCTGTCTTCCGACATCCCCGATCACCTGGCGCGGGCGGCTCCGCCGGCGCTGCTTCGGCTTTTTCCCGACGGTCAGCGGCCGGCGTTCTGGGCCATCCACCCTGGCGGCAAGGCCATCGTCGATCAACTTGCAGACACCTTCAGTCTGACTGATACGGACACCACCCCGTCGCTGCGCACGCTGGGCCAGGTCGGCAACCTATCGTCGGCGACAATGGTATTCGTGCTGGCCGAGCTGTTGGAGCAGCTTGCGCAGGATCCGGCGGGAGCCGACGCGCTGGAGGGCGTGGCCATGGGCTTCGGGCCTGGCCTGGTGCTGGAGATGGCGCGTCTGCGCTATCAGCCGCTCCGTGAGGTCGCACCGGTCGCTGAGGCGGAGCTATCTACGACGCGGTAGTCATCGCCGCCGGGCCTAACTCGCCGCCTTATTGGGGCATCCCGTAGTGTATGACGCAGTCATTATCGGAGCGGGACCAGCCGGCAGCAGCCTGGCGGCGGTGCTGGCGGACCGCGGTTGGCGCGTGCGCGTGCTGGAGCAGCGCCCGGCATTCGGCCACAAGGTCTGCGGTGAGTTCATCTCATGGGAAGCCCAGGGGATCCTGCGCACTCTGGGTTTGCATGAAGCCGTCCGGGCTGCCGGCCCCATCACCCTGGGCCGCGCCCGGCTGATCTCCCGTTCGGGCATCGCGGCCGACTTCTCC
>CAZJUE010000108.1:7558-9503 GCA_964549025.1 uncultured Anaerolineaceae bacterium
CGAGATCCCGAGCAACTGATTAACCAGCTGGCACATCGCATTCCCGCTCTCGGCGACCGGCTCATCGGCGCACCGGTAGTGCATCCATCCCCCATCAGCGCCGCGCCGGTCGACCTGTGGCGCAGGGCCGAACCCTGGGACTCGATCCCCTGCGTCGGTGACGCGGCGGCGATGATCCCGCCGCTGGCCGGCGACGGCATCGCGGCCGCGCTGCGCTCGGTCGAGCTGTGCGCCCCACTGGTGCACGACTACCTTGAAGGCAAACTCACGCAAGAAGAGTGGAAGCAGGCCTACCGCAGCCGGTGGCACATGGCATTCGATGGGCCGCTGACAGTGGCCCGGGGTTTGGAGAACTGGTTGAGAGGACGAATCCGGTCCGACCTATTACTGTCAGTCGGAGCGCTGTTTCCTCCCGCGGCGCGTGGGTTCGCTGAGCTCACTCGCAGCCGACGCCGTTGACGCCATCTCCAGCTCGGCAAGCCGGCGGTCGAAATAGGCGCGCTCGACTTGGTTCTGCGAGAGACGCGATGCGGTTCGGTAGGCGAGCTTGGCCTGGTTCATCCTACCCGCGCGACGGAACAGGTCGGCCAGCGCTGCGTACAGCGGCACATACTCCTGAAGCTCGCCTCCTTGTTCGAGTCCTTCCAACAGCTCCAATCCCGCCTCCAGGTCACCCGCCATGCCGATCGCGATCGCTCGATTCAAGCGGATGACCGGCGTGGGCTGCAAGTGCTCCAGCGCCCGATACAGCTCAGCGATCTGCTGCCAATCGGTATCTTCCGACCGCGCCGCCTGCGAGTGCAGTGCACTGATGGCAGCCTGAATCTGGTACGGTCCGACTTCGCCAACCGGCAGGGTCTGATCCAGCAGCCTGGTTCCTTCCTTGATCAGCGCCCGATCCCAGAGCGACCGATCCTGGTCCTCCAGCAACACCAGCTGGTTATCAGCAGTCACCCTGGCCCCGCTCCGAGACTCATGTAATAGCATCAGCGCCAGCAAACCTTGGGCTTCCGGGTTGCGGGTGAGCAGCCCCTCGTGCTTCAGGACCTCCACCAGCACCCGGCCGAGTCGGATCGCCTCGCCGCTCAGATCCGCTCGGAGCAGTTCCTCCCCGGCAGACGCCTTGTAACCTTCATTGAAGATCAGGTAAATCACAGCCAGGACAGCCGCCAGGCGCGGCTGCATCTGATCCTCCTCGGGGACCCGAAAAGGAATCTTCGCTTCCCGGATCTTGGTCTTCGCCCGCACCAGCCGCTGGGCCATCGTCGCACGCGGCACCAAGAATGCACGTGCGATTTCGTCGGTTTTCAGCCCGCCGACCCCTCGCAGCGTCAGCGCCACCTGAGCCTGCTGCGACAGCGCAGGATGGCAGCACATGAAGATCAGTTTCAACCTTTCGTCGGGGAGTGCGTTGTACTCGGGCTCACCCCCCGTCAGATCAAGCTGCCTTCCCATCGATTCCAGTTTCCCTCTGAGCCGTTGGCTCCTGCGCAATCGATCGATGGCTTTGTTACGGGCGGTTACGGTCAGCCATCCGGCCGGATTGGGCGGCACGCCGTCTTTGGGCCAGCGCACTACCGCCTCGAGCACAGCCTCCTGCAGCGTGTCCTCCGCCAGATCGAAGTCCCCCAAGTACCCGATCAGATTGGCAAGCACCCTGGCGGAATGCTCCCGGAAGATCTCTTCGAGGTCCAGTGCGCTGCGGTCGATCTTCAAAGCGGCCGGAATTGGGAGATTTGGTACCCTAGCCTCACATCTCCTCGTCCATAAGCTCTTCCTCAGCCGGCGCTTCCATGATGGGGCGCACCTCGATTGCGCCGGACTCCGACGCCGGGTTTTTGGCGGCGATTTCCAGGGCACCGTCCAGGTCCGGGGCTTCGAAGATGTAGATGCCTCCAATCTGCTCCTTGGATTCCGCAAATGGGCCGTCAGTGGTCACGACCTT
>CAZJUE010000109.1:0-9478 GCA_964549025.1 uncultured Anaerolineaceae bacterium
ACCATAGCATCCGGATCGTCGGGCAGCGGCAGGAATTCGCAGCGATTGGCGTATTCGGCCGCCCGTAGCCCGCTCTCCCTACCGAACACGATGATATCCAGCAACGAGTTGGTGCCCAGCCGATTGGAGCCGTGAACCGAGACGCAGGCCACTTCACCGGCAGCGTAGAACCCGGGAATGGTCGCGCCGTTCTCATCGAGCAGCACCTCCCCGCGCAGGTTGGTGGGGATGCCGCCCATGGCATAGTGGGCGGTCGGCTGAACCGGCATCGGCTCGGTGATCGGATCCACCGCCATGTAAGTACGGCTGAAGTCAATGATGTCCGGCAGCTTGGCCAGGATCTCCTCGCCGGTCACCACGTAGGGTGAACCGTCCGGCCGGGTGCGGCCGTCCTCTTTGGCGTACTTGTTCACCGTCTCTGGCCGCACGTCCAGGTGCAGGAAGCGCTTGCCGTCAATGCCGCGCCCGTCGCGCATCTCCAGGTACATGGCGCGGCTGACCACATCCCGCGAGGCCAGATCTTTGATGGTCGGCGCGTAGCGGTTCATAAAGCGCTCGCCCTCATTGTTGAGCAGCACCCCGCCCTCGCCACGTACGCCCTCGGTGATCAGGATCCCCATGCGATAGATCCCGGTCGGATGAAATTGAAAGAATTCCATGTCTTCGGCTGGAATGCCGCGGCGTAGGGCAATTGCCACTCCGTCGCCGGTGTACGAGTGGGCGTTGGATGTGATCTCCCACACTCGCCCCCATCCTCCGGTAGTGAAGATCACCGCTTTGGCGTGAAAAATGTGCAGTTCACCGGTAGCCAGCTCGACCGCAACGAGGCCTGAAGCGCCGTGCTCATCCACCAGCACGTCCAGCACCTGGAACTCGTCCATGAAATTCACGTCGTTCTTGACGCACTGCTGGTACAGGGTCTGCAGGATCATGTGTCCGGTGCGGTCGGCGGCGTATGCAGCCCGACGTACCGGTTTGTTGGTCTCATTGTTCGTGTGACCACCGAAGTAGCGCTGGGCGATCTTGCCATCCGGGGTGCGGTTGAACGGCAGCCCCATGTGCTCCAGCTCGTACACCGTCTCCACCGCCTTCTCACACATGAAGGCGATGGCGTCCTGATCACCTAGATAATCGCTGCCTTTGACCGTGTCGTAGGTGTGCCACTCCGGCCGGTCCTCTTCCTCGCTGCCCAGGGCTGCTCCCACACCGCCTTGCGCAGCGCCGGTGTGCGAGCGCACCGGGTACAGTTTGGTGAGCACCGCAGTATCGGCGCTGCGGGAGGCGTACAGCGCGGCCATCAGGCCGGCGCCGCCGCCGCCAACGATCAGGACGTCATGTTGATGGCGAATTGCCATAGTGTGTATCCTTGACTTGCCGATTCAGGCCGCGGCACGGCGCGACGCGCCAGACTGGAAATCATGTTGCGTCCAGGAGGGGTACGGGCGGGCGCTTCGCTCCACAGGGACCTCGCCAGCGCTCGGCTGCCGCTCAGGGGGTTCGCACCCCGCCGACGATGGCTACCGCGCCGATGGCGGTCCACACCACCCACATGCCCAGGATCACCCGTTTCCACCGTAGCCGCCAGCGGTCCGAGTGCACATAATCCTGCATCACCCCGCGCAGCCCGTTCATTCCGTGGGCAAAAGCAAACGCCAGCAGCGAGATGTCGTACACCCGCCAGCCGAGCGTCGCCCAGCGCATCTGTACGTAGTTGAGGTCGATACGGTGCACACCGAACAACACGTCCACCATCGCCACGTGCACCCACACCAGCGGAATCAACAGGATGGCCGACCAGCGCATGAACAGCCACATCCAGGTCTCGAAGTTGCGCTGTCTGCGAGCAAACAGTGCCCGGAACGCGCCGGTGCGGGCCAGGATCACCAGGGCGACGACAAAAAGCGCGGTGATACCCAACTCCGCCCAGCCGGGGATCGCCATGCTGACGCTTTCCTCCGGCGGGCACTGGCAGATATTGTGCAGGTACAGTGATCGGCCCATCAGTATCACCGCCGGAGCGGAAAACAGGGTGCTGAACCCGACCACGATCCAGAAAGCCGTGCGCTGCGGCCGTTCCTGCCACCAGTGCGGGAACAGGTCTGAGAAAGCAATCCGCAGGCCATTAACGCCGTGGGCGATCACTGCCACCACCAGCAGCATCTCGCCCAGCATCATTCCGGTGGCTCGATAGATGTCGATGGCGTGGGGGTACAGGTCGGGGAAGAAGTAGACGGTGGCGGTATCGAGGATGTGGATGGCCAGGAAGAACAAGGTGCCCAGCCCGCTGATTCGATGTCCGATGAAGGCAAGTTGTTGCTCGCCTCCGCGGTAGCGCACAGCGCCCTGGACGGTTTGACTCAGCGAAGACATGCGATGATCCGCCTTTCGCGCGGGGCCGCATTCTACCATGTGGCCCCTTTGCGGTCCTCTGCACACCGTCCCGGCACGCGATGACATCCGGCTAAATTTCGCCGGTCCACAACCGGGCCGGAAGCGATGGCCCGAGCCTCAATTGCAGCGGTCGAATTGGCGATCAGTCAGGTGCCCGCAGCATGCTCCGCCGTACCTCTCGGCCGCCGCATCCGCAGCCAGGCAGTCCACCACACCAGTGGGATCACTGCTGAGGCCGCCAGCATCCGCATCAGGCCGCCCAATCCCAAGGAGGTGTTGTCCAGCAGCCACCCGCCGATCGCCCCGCTGGCGGCGCTTCCCAGGGTGAAATTAGCGATCTCGACCGAGAACACCCGGCCCTGAAGACGTTCGGGGACCAGCTGGTACAGCAGTTGTGTGGTGAATACCCAGATCCCTCCGACGGCAAAGGTGCGCAGGAACATACCCAGCAGCACCCCGCCAAAGCTCGTCAGCGGAGCGACTACCAGCAATCCCGCTGCCCCCAGCAGGTAGAACAGCGAAAGCGACAAGCGCATGCGGAGCGGCTGATCGCGGGTCAGCCAGCGGGAGATGATCGGTCCCAGTCCGGTCCCGGCGCCGACCACGGCGAAGATGATTCCCAATCCGGTGGCCCCGCCCTCGCCGATCACGAACACCCGCTCCGAGATGGAGACCATCACCACGTTGATCGCGCTTCCCGAGATCAGCAGCCCGAGCGCGGCCTTATGCAGGGTGACGAACAGCACATCGATCTCCTTGCGCAGGTAGCGGAATCCGTCCAGGTAGTCTTCGAACACCGCCCGCAGGTCAGCTCCCTGATCGGGCCGGACGAGTTGGTAACCCACTCTGCTGATCAGCGCCGCAGAGGCCAGGAAGCTGGCGGCGTCGATGGCGAAGGCCTGGTAGATCCCCCACTCTCCAGCGGCGATGCCTCCCAGCCCCGAGCCGAGCGCCAGCATCACCGACCAGGTGGTGGAGGTCAGCGCGTTGGCGGAGCCGATCTCGCGTTTGCTGGTGATGTCGGCCAGCATGGCTGTGCGGGTGGGGAAGAACACCCCGCTGATGGCCAGCAGCACCGCGGTCAGCGTGTATAGCAGCCAGACCTGATCCGGCCTGCGCACCAGCAGGAAGCCCAGCACCACCGCGGCCCGGCTGAGGTCGGTCCCGATCAACAGCGCCTTGCGATTGTAGCGGTCGGCCGCCACGCCGCCGACCTGCGTGCCGACAAACTGCGCCAGCATGCGGATGACGAACAGCCCGCCGACCGCCAGGCCGGAATCGGTGAATTGGGCGATCAGCGCCGCCGAGGCGATCAAGTTGAACCAGTCGCCGAACAAGCTGATGATCTGGCCGAACCACAGGTAGCGGAAGTCGCGGTTGCGGCCTACCAGCTCGAGATAGCCGACCGGCCTGGCCGGTTCGCGGGGCAGCAGTTCGCTGGTCGGCTCGAGCGGCTGTTCAGTCAATATCGTCTTCGCTGATCGTTTTGGCCTGTCCACCACCGGCCTGCTGCGCCAATTGATCAATAGACCCTTGGCCGAAGCCCATCACCTTTAGCCAGTGCTGCCAGCCCTCGGCGGGGACGCGCTGGTTGGGCGATTCGGCCTCGATGCGGTGGTTCTGGCGGTAGATCGGGTTCTTGGGGAATAGCTTGATGACGTAGCGGGTGGCATTGGCGGCGTCGTCGCCGAGCAGCGTGGCCAGTTTGTCGCGCAGCGACTGCGGTGGGGGCGAGCCGTCGGCGGTGCGCAGGTCGAGCTCCACGCTGGTGCCCACCGCGTAGGCCAGCGCCTCCATATAGTTGGTCGAATCCCCAAGCCAGCGGCGCGAAAGCGACGGCCTCAGGCCCCCGCTGGGCCACAACTCGGGGTCGTCCAGCTCACGCTGGAGCAGGTGGCTGAGTTCGTGCGCCACCAGGCCGACGCGGCCGGGTGTGCTGGCCTGACCCTCTCCGCGATAGCTGGTGTCCAGCACGATCAGCCGCCGCCAGGGGGTGATGCCGCTGCCGCCGGTGGGCAGGAAAGCCACCCGGATCGGCATGCCGCCAATCAGCCGCGCCACTTCGGCGCCAATCGGGCTGACTGGCTGCCCGGCGGGGTTGTTCTGAGACATGGCCTGCAAGCTGGGGGACAGCGGGCCATCCTGGCCGGGCTGCTGGACCGCGGTGCCGATCCCCCGCAGCGAGCTTATCAGCGACATTGGGTAGATCTCCCGATCAGTCGAGCTGGGAGTGGAATTCGCCGCAGCTCCGCAACTCGTGTGCCGATGTGGAGCGCATAAAACGCCGGCCCGACTTCAGTCGAAGCCGGGCCGTGGATGGCCCGCTCGCAATCGGTGCGCCGCGGCACGTTCAGGCGCCGGCTGAAGCTAGACTGCGCCTGCCGCCGCCGCTTCCTTGTAGGCCTGGCCGTACAGGTGCGCCTGCACTGCCATCGCATAGGCGGCGGTGGCGAAGATGCCGACGATGCACAAGATTACGCCCAGCCCGGAGACGAATCCAGCGACGATGTACCCCAACACCGCCATGAGGTATGCGGAGGGTACCGCCCGGATCATACCGATCAGCTTGCCGGGGTTGAGCGCTTCGCCGATGCTGTCGGTGGCTGCCAACCGGCCGAGGGCGGCGGGCACAACGAACGCCAGCAGGATCGAATACAGGGTCACCAAACAGCTCAAGCACAGGTTGATTACCGTCAGGGCGGTTCTGACCCCTTCGCCGTCGGTGATCAGCGTGGTGACCAATGACACCGGCACCACTACGATCAGGACCGGGATCGAGAAGGCGAACCCGACCAGCAGGCCCTTAATCGCCAGCACGATGTAGTCGGCGAACTCGCTCCAATCCGGCAGCGTCGGCGTCTCACCGGTGATCACCCGCCTGGTCACCACCAGCGACCAGCCGAAGACCGGGATGGCGCCAATGATCGTCAAGCACAGCACGCCGGCGATGGCGATCTTCTTGATCCAATCCTCATCCTGAAACGGAAACGAGAACGAAAGCGCAAAATCCATCAGTGCACTCCTTGAGGTCCATGTGCCCGGCTTGGCCAACGCCGCGGCGGCCCCATTTTAACCGCACTTCCGCCGAGCGCATACGACGCGGACGCACCGACGACAGGTTGGCGATCGAGCTGCGTTGCGGGCCGATCTCCGGCCGATCCGCCTGTCCTCCAATCCCCGCGTGGCCCAGACACGCCGAGCTTCCCACGGGCTGTGGTACTCTAGTACTACTGGACCGTGTGTGGGGGATAAATTGTCGGTCCACCTTTCTCGCCCACCTGGCGGGCTCGTACAAACCGGGATCCTTGCGCTATGCGGCATTCTGGCCGCCGGGGCCAACGCGACAGCCGCGCCTGCGGTGCACCCTCAAGGCGACGCCCAGCCTGCGACAGGTTCCCCGTCACCGACCGCCCCTCTCACCAATACTCCGGACGCCAGCCACACTCCTACCCCCACGCCGCTCACCGCGCCCTCGTCGACACTCACTCCGACAGGCTCGGTCGAACCCACCTCAACTCCAACCGCGACGCCTCCACCGGCTGGCACCCCGACCCCTGATCCAACGGCAAGCGAGACACCTTCGCCCTCCGCTACCCCATTGCCAGCAAGCACCTCCACCCCCTGGCCCAGCCCGACTGCCACTGCAACCAGCGAGCCCTCCACCACGCCATCTCCAAGCGCAACTGCTTCCGCGACCGATGCGCCCACTCGAACCCCCAGCCCAACACCGACCACCTCCCCGACTCCAGAGCCACCCACCCCGCTCGCGCCGCAGACGGTGCTGATCAACGAGGTCGCCTGGGCTGGCACACATGCCTCCTCCAGCGATGAGTGGATCGAGCTGCACAATCTTGGATCGAGCGAATTTGTTCTGGACGGCTGGGTATTGAGCGACGGTGGCGACATCTCGGTCTCGCTGGGCGGCGCGATCGGCCCCTACGGCTACTTCTTGCTGGAGCGCACCAATGACGAGACCGTCTCGGACATCGCGGCCGATCAGATCTACACCGGCTCGCTGCGCAATAGCGGTGAGCGGCTGGAGCTGTACGGTCCGGCCGGCGAGCTGATCGACAGCGCCAACGCCGACGGCGGCGGCTGGCCAGCCGGAGATGCGCCATCCCGCTACAGTATGGAGCGGCGTGGCGGATCGGATATCAGCGGAAACTGGGCCAGCTTTACCGGTTTCGGCGGCAACGGCGTGGATGCCGACGGACATCCAATCCCCGGCACCCCTCGTCACAGCAATTCACTCTTCATACCCACACCCACGCCGACCGGTCTCCCCAGCCGGGTGGTGATCAACGAAGTGCTGATCCGTCCACGCCACGATTGGGAGGGGACCGGCGGCGTCACGACTGCCGACGAGTTCATCGAGCTGTACAACTCCGGCTCGCTCCCGGTCTCTCTGGACGGTTGGTTGCTGGACGACGGTTCGGGCGCCGGTTCGAAGCCGTACGAGCTAAACGGCACCATCGCCGCCAAAAGCTACGACGTGTTCTTCCGCAGCGAGACCAAAATCGCCCTGAATGACGGCGGCGACACCGTCCGGTTGCTGACTCCGGATGCTCGGGTAGTCGATCAGTTCTCCTATTTGCGGGTGCGGGCCTACAACCTCTCCTTCGGCCGGCTGCCGGACGGCTCCGACAACCTGCACTACGGGCTGTGGCCGACGCCGCGCCGGTCCAATCTGTTGTTTGAGGAGCCTTTGCCGGAGCTCCCGCTGGGGCCGTTCTACCCCTGGGTGTGTCCGGGCGGCGAATGGTTAGCCGGCGGCCAAATCGTGCGCGCCAGCATGGAGCGGTTGGGCCCGCGGGACGATCCATCCGGGTGGGCGTCGTTCATCGGGCCGTGGAACCGAGGTCGGGATGAAGACGGGAACCCGATCTCCGGCTCTCCGGGAGGGCCGAATTCCGTTTGGCGCGCGGTCGATCTAGACGCGCCGTGGATGAGCGCAATGCAGACCGGGGCTTCCTCATTCGACGCTCGCCTCCCTGCCGCGCTCGGTCCTCCGGAATCCGTCGATTCAGCTGCTGATCGATCAACATCTCTACATGCCTGGCCTCAGGTGATGATCAACGAGGTCGCCTGGCGCGGCAGCCGCGCCTCTTCGGCCGATGAGTGGATCGAGCTGCTTAATGCCACCGACCAGCCGATCGATCTCGACGGCTGGCTGCTGACGGACGGAAACGACCTCGGCGTGCTGCTGCAGGGCTCGCTCTCGCCGCACGCATACTTCCTGCTGGAACGCGATGATGACCAGTCCGTCGCCGACGTCGCCGCCGACGTGATCTACAGTGGCAGCCTGAGCGACGATGGGGAAACGTTGCAGCTTCTGGATGCGTACGGTATCGTGGTCGACAGCGCCAACGCGATCGGCCCAGGTGCACCCCAAGCCCTACTCTCTCGCGCCGCTCGGTCGCCAGCCCAATTCGCCTGGCTGCAGCAGCAGGAGCTGATCGGTTGCAAACCCTAGTTGACGATCGAATGAGCGCGGTGGTGGGCAGGGCGGAAGGTTTACAACATCGCCTGCAGGAGCCGGCGCACCGACTCCGGGCCGCGCAGGAAGTAGCGGGCGGCGCTCTTGCGGTCGTCGCCGACCCGGATGGTCCAGGCGTCTTCAGGCATGGCCTCAAACATCTCCTCGTCGGTGACGTCGTCGCCGGTGGCCAGGATGAAGTCATGAGGTGGCTCAGCCGTTAGCCAGCGCTCGGCGGCGCGGCCTTTGCCCACGCCGCTCTCTTTGACCTCCACCACCTTGTTGCCCTGCATGACCACCAGTGGGGTATTGGCGATCATGCTTTCCAGGTTCTCCAGTAGCTGCTTGGCGCGCAGGTCGCCCAACTCCGGTTCGGCCTGCCTGTAGTGCCAGGCCAGCGAGCCGGGTTTCTCCTCCAAGATAGCGCCGGGGGTGCGGTCGACGTAGACCTCTAACAGTGGCCGTAGATCGGGCTTCCAGCCCCCCTCGGTGGCGCCGCTGCTGGCGCGCCATTCGCCGTCCGACGGCTGGCGGATCGCTGCCCCGTGCTCGGCCACCAGCGCGGCGCCCACCCCTCCCAGCCAGGCCTCCAGCGTCGCCCGATCGCGTCCGCTGATGACCACCACTGTGTTCTTCGGATCGGCCGCAAGCGCCTCGAGATCTTCCAGTAGCCCCTTGTCCGGCGCAGCTTGTTCGGGCCGGGCGGCGAAGGGCACCATGGTGCCGTCGTAATCCAGGAACAGCAGCCGGCGCTCGCTCTCGCGGTAGGCACGCAACAATCGATCACGCAGCTCCCCGGTCAGGCTGTGCTGCACCTGGGCGGCGACCGGCTCCGGCTCCAACTGGGTCAGAAAATCCTCCGCCCAGCGGGCCACATCGTAGCGCTGCTGCCGGGCCAGCATGATCTGGTTGCGGCGCTTTTGCTCCTCCTCGGTCATCTCAAGCGCGCGTTCCAGTGCCTCGATCATCTGGTCGGTGTCGTATGGATTGACGATCAGCGCCTCGCCCAGTTCCTCGGCCGCCCCGGCGGTCTCGCTCAGGATCAGCACCCCGGTGCCCTCCGGGTGGGAGACCAGGTACTCCTTGGCCACCAGGTTCATCCCGTCGCGCAGCGGGGTGACCAGCGCCACGTCGGCCGAGCGGTACAGCGCCACCAGACGGTCGAAGGGCAGGATGCGGTACAGGTACCAGATCGGCACCCAGCCCGGCTCGCCGAAACGTCCGTTTACCCGTCCGACCAGCTCGTCGATCTCGCGCTTCAGCGCCTGATATTCGGGTACACCAGTGCGGGAGGGCACGGTCAGCGAGATCAGCGTCACTTTCTCGTGCCACTCCGGGTTGCGCTCCAGAAACCGCTCAAAGACCTTCAAGCGCTCCAGGATGCCTTTGGTGAAGTCCAGCCGGTCGACAGTCACCACGATCTTGCGGCCAGCGGTCTCGGTGCGCAGGCGCTCGAGTTCGGCCTCGACCTCCGGCTTCTCGATCGCCGCCGCAAAGCCGCCGACGTCTACACCCAGCGGAAAGGTGTCAACCCGCACCACCCGGTCGTCTACCGCAACCCGTCCGAAGTCCTGTTCCATCCCCAGCAGCCGGGTGACGCTGCTGTGAAAG
>CAZJUE010000110.1:0-9051 GCA_964549025.1 uncultured Anaerolineaceae bacterium
CGGTGAAGGAAATGCGCCTCACCGCCGGATGCGCAATCATCTCGTCGCCGACCTCGGCTGCTTCTTCGCGGGTGCAGGTGATGACGTTGAGCACCCCCTCCGGCAGTCCGGCTTCCTCAAAGATCTCGGCCAACAGGAGACCGCCAGTCAGCGGCGCCTCCTCCGAGGGCTTCAGGACGATGGTGTTTCCGTAAGCCATGGGGAGCGCAAAGGAACGGCTGCCGAGGATGTATGGAACGTTGAATGGTGCGAAACACGCCACCACCCCCGCCGGTTGGCGGATGGCCATGAAAAAAGAGTTCTCGTGATCGGCAGGAATGATTTCGCCCTTGACCTCATAGGCCGCGGCGGCGGACATCCGGTACAGCCCGGGCACGAAATTCATCTGGAACATCGAGATGCCGATCGTACCCCCAACTTCCTCCATCATGGCTTTGACCAGATCGTCTTGGCGATCCTCCATCACCTGCGCGGCTTTCAGGAAGATCTTGCGGCGCTTGCCGGGTGGTGTCTGGGCCCACTTGGGAAAAGCTTCCTGGGCCGCCTCAATGGCGCGGGTAGCATCCTCGCGGGTGCCGGCCGGCACGTGGGCGTAGACCTCTCCGGTGTAGGGATTGAAGTCTTCAAAGGTGTCTCCATTGGAAGCGCCGACCCACTTGCCCCCGATGTACATCTTCTGCTTCTTGCCGATCATTCTGGTCTCCTCACGAGGCTAGGGAGCAGTGCACTCCACCGCGGAGCGTCGGAAAGGCATACTCGACCTCAAGTAGCGTCCCGATTGCTGCGGTTCGCAAAGCGTAGCTGGGTGGAAAGCTCAGGCGGACAGATCAGGTGAGGATTATACATCCGCGGACTTTCCGGGTCCGATCAATGTGCCCGGATGGGAGCGCATGCTTCCCCATCGGCCCCCCGAGATCCGGGGCCGGCTCGCAAAGGAGGCTGTCGATCGCGTAAGTCAAAGGAGCTGAGCGTAGCCCAGCAGCAATCGAGCTGGGAAGCAAACGGAGAAGTCCAAGTGACGGAGGAGAATCCAAAATGAATACAAGGTTGCGTTACGTTGTTCTGCCGATGGCGATTGCAGCTTTGCTGCTGCTGGGGGGTTGCGGTGAGGCCGCTCCTGGAGCGTCAAGCGCCGAGGCACCGGAGAAGATCCTGATTGGCAATCCAATCGCGCTGTCCGGCCCGGTCGCGGGGCCGGCCCAGACCACCCAGATCAGCAGCTACGACACCTGGGCTGCGGACGTCAATGCTGCGGGAGGCATCTACGTCGCCGAGTTCGACCAACGGATCCCGGTCGAGTTTGTGCGGGTCGACGATACCAGCGATGTCCCGACCGCGGTGGCATTGACTCAGCAGATGATCGAAGAAGGCGAGGTGCACTTTATCTTCCCGCCCTGGGGGACGGCGTTCAACTTCGCCATCGCCCCCATCATCAGCGACGCCCAGATGCCGGTGATCGGCTGCACGGTTGGTTCCAAGCAATTGATCGAGAACGCCTCCGAATATCCGTACTTCTACACGCTGCTGAACCAGTACCTGGATCAGGGCGCCGCGCTGGTGGAGCTGCTGGAAGACCTGGGAGTCAGCACAGTGGCCGTCATCCATCACGATGACCTGTTCGGGATCGATTTCAATGAATACATGGTTCCGGCGCTGGCCGATGCCGGAATTGAGATCGTTTACCAGGCGAGCTATCCGTTGGCCCCTGAGGATCTCTCTCAGACCCTGCGAGGCGCGCAGGATGCCGATCCGGATGCGTTCCTGGCGTTCTCCTACCCGGATGAGACGTTCCTGATGACCGGCCAGGCGATCGAGATTGGTTTCAGCCCCGATCTGTTCATGGCCGCGGTCGGGGTTGCCTTCCCGGCCTATCGGGACGCCTTCGGGCCCGCGGCCGACGGCATAGTCGGGACCGGCGCGTGGAACCCGGGCGTCGACACTGCGGACGCACAGGGGTTTTACGATCGCCATGTGGCCCTGCACGGCGCCGAGCCAGACCGCTGGGCCTCGGCTGCCTGCTACGCCACCGGACAGGTGCTGCAACAGGCCATCGAGGCTGCCGGCACGCTCGACCCGGTTGCGGTCAAGGAGGCCATGGACAGCACCGAGTTCGACACCATCCTGGGGACGTTCACCTTCGAAAACCAGCTCAATCCGACCTACCCGGGTCAGATTGGGCAGTGGCAGAACGGTGAATTCGAGATCGTTTCCCCAACGGCGAACCGTACCGCCGATCCGATCTACCCCAAGGCGGCGTGGCCAGGCGGAGAGTGAGCCGCTAGCACGCTCGCCGGGGTTGCCTGACGGTTCGCGGTGGGCTGGTTTCCCCACCACGAACCGTTGGGCACGGTCGACCGCGTGCTAACACAGCGATGTTATCGACTGTGCTTGAAATCATCGTCACCGGGCTGATCCTCGGCGGTCTGTATGCGCTGGTCGCCGTCGGGCTCAGCCTGCAGTACGGAGTGGGGAGAGTGCTCAACGTCTCCCACGGCGAATTCATCCTTGTGGGTGCCCTCAGCACCTGGTCGCTGTTCACGGTATGGGGGATCAGCCCAGTCATCGCTTTCGGAGTGATTACCCCGGTCCTGTTTGCCATTGGCTTCCTGGTGGACTGGTGGCTGTTCAACGATCTGCGGGAGAGCTCGGTAAACGAGGACCACTTTGAGGGCCGCTCGCTGCTGGCTTCCTTCGGACTGGTCTTTGTCATCCAGAACCTGATGTTGCTCTTCTGGGGGGGCGAGTTGCGGGGATACACCTACCTCAATAACCCGGTGGACATCCTTGGCGACCGGTATGGCGCCAATCGTTTGCTGGCGCTTGCGGTGGCAGTGGGACTCAGCATCCTGCTCTACATAGTGATCAAGCGAACCAAGTTGGGTATGGCGATCCGGGCAGCAGCCGAGGCTCCGGATATGGCGGCGGTCCTGGGGATCGACAAACGCCGGGTGCTGGCGATCTCGTTCGGCCTGGGCGCGGCCCTGGCGGGCCTGGCCGGCGTGCTGTACAGCATGATGTTCCTGCTTCAGCCCGCCGCTGGCATCGAACTTACGACCGTGGCGATTGTGGTCGTGGTGTTCGGAGGATTGGGAAGCATCACCGGCAGCTTGATCGGCGGGTTCGTCTTGGGCCTGGTGACCAGCGTGGTCAACTACTTCGACCCCAGCCTGGCACTGATCACTTTCTATCTGATTTTCATGCTGCTGCTTCTAATTCGGCCCTCGGGGATACGCGGACGACAAATCCATGCTGATTAGCACGATCTTCGCCAAGCGCAAGTTCGCCATGGGCATCATCGCCGCCACCGTGTTCATGTTGCTGCTGGCCCCGCAGTTCGTCTCCGGCCGCCTGATCGTCACGCTCATTACGGTTTTGATGTACGCCATCCTGACGCTCAGTTGGGCGATATTCTCGGGCCCGACCCGCTACGTCTCGCTGGCAACGGCGGCGTTGTTCGGCGTGGGCGTCTACGGATCGGCCGCGCTTGCGGGATCGCTGCCGCTACCCGTGACCGTTGCGATCGGAGCAGTACTCAGCTTCGCGCTGGCCTTGCTGATTGGCGTGCTCACGCTGCGACTGCGCGGCGTGTACTTCATTCTGTTTACTTTTGGGGCGTCCGCGCTGATGCGCAACGTTGTCCAGTATTGGGAGGCTCGCGTTTCGCTGACGGTCGGCCGTCACGTTCCAGGCGTTCCCAACGACACACTCTTCTATTATGCGGTGGCGATCTTTGCGATTACTTTGCTGGCCGCCTTTCTGCTGCGCGATACCAGCCTTGGAATGGCGCTGACCGGGATCGGCGACAACGAGGACGCCGCGGAGCACATCGGTATCGACGTCACCCGCGCCAAAGTGCTGACGTTCGCTGGCAGCGCAATCTTCATGGGCGCGATCGGGGCGGTCATGGCCTCCCGCTTTCGCTACATCGAACCGGCCATAGCCTTCAATCCACTCATCTCGTTCTTGCCGGTATTGATGGCGATCTTCGGCGGGACAGCTCGCTTGTGGGGCCCAATCTTGGGCGCGGTGATCTTCGCCCTGCTGCAGGAGCTGCTGATCACCCGGTACCCCTATGTGTACCTGCTGCTCTTTGGGTTGACCCTGCTGGTCGTGATCGCCTATTTGCCGGGTGGTCTGGCCGAGCTTGCGGAGCGGTGGTACTACACGCTCAAAGGCAAGTACCTGTTTCGCAAGATGTGGTTGACCATGAAATACCGTGAGTGGCGCGATCGACGCGCCTGGCGAGATACCTGAGCATGCTGCGCGGTGAGGGCATTACCCACAGTTTCGGTGGGCTGATGGCGGTGGCCGGAGCCGACTTCCACGTCGAACCCGGCGAGATCGTGGGGTTGATCGGTCCCAACGGGGCCGGCAAGACGACCTTATTCAACCTGATCTCCGGCGCGCTCGCCCCCGACGAGGGGAAGATCACGCTGAAAGGCGACGACATCACGCGCTTGAAGCCGCACCAGATCTGCCGGATGGGCCTGGCACGCACCTTTCAGATTACCAAGCTCTTCGCCGACATGACCGCCTTTGAAAACGTCCGGCTGGCATTGTTGCACGGAAACCCTGAGCGAACGATTCGCCGCAGGGAAGCCAAGCGCGAGGTCACCAAGCTGATGGCTTCGGTGGGGCTGCTTTCAGAGCGAAACAAGCCAGTCAGGGAATTGTCGCTGGCGACTCAGCGACGGGTGGAGATCGCGCGTGCGCTGGCCACCAACCCCGAGATTCTGCTGCTGGACGAGGTCATGGCCGGCCTCACCCCAAGTGAGCTGGACCAGGCGATGCTGCTCATCACCCAGCTCCGCGAACGAGGCGTCACCGTTTTCATGATCGAGCACGTGATGCGGGCCATCATGGGGGTGTGCGATCGCATCATGGTGCTTTACTACGGGAAGGTGGTTGCCGAAGGATCTCCCGGGGAAGTGGCGAATGACCGGACCGTTCACCAGATCTACTTGGGCACGTAGCGAATGCTGAGGATCAACAAGATTAACGCCGGGTACGGCAGGGTCCGGGCGCTTTGGGACGTGTCGATCCATGTCGAAGACGGCGAGATCGTTGCGGTGCTGGGAGCCAACGGCGCGGGAAAGACGACCCTGCTCCGCACGATCATGGGACTGATTGATCCGGAAACCGGAATGATCAAGTTTGCCGGGAGGCGCATCGAGGGCCGTGATCCCCATGAAATCAGTGAGATGGGGATCGCCTACGTGCCGGAGGGCGGGCAGCCGTTCAGAGACATGACCGTCCGCGAGAACCTGGAGCTCGGAGCCTACCACCGGGTTGCCTGGAAGCACCGCGCGGACACCCTGCGGCGGGTCTATCAATACTTCCCGCGATTGGAAGATCGGGAAGACGAACTGGCGCGCACGCTGAGCGGCGGCGAGCGGCAGATGTTGGCGATCGGGCGAGCGCTGATGTCACGCCCGACCCTATGCGCCTTCGATGAGCCCTCCATCGGCCTCGCCCCCCGATTGGTCGAGGATTTTTTCTATGCCATCAGCCAGATCCGCGAAGACGGGGTCACCGTGCTGCTGATCGAGCAGAATGTCCGCCAGAGCCTGGAGATCGCCGATCGCGCCTATGTGTTGGAGAACGGGCGGATCGTCATGGAAGGTGAAAGCGGGCAGCTGCTGGAGCACGAGCTGATTCGCAAGGCGTACCTCGGCCTGTAGGCTGAATCCACATTCGCTTCGCACGGGGCGTGCAGAACGCGAAAGGCAAAGACGGTTCAACAGGATTCCTGTGGTCAGCTATGCCCGCCATGCCGTGCTCAAACCTCGAAATCCAGATGCCTCATATCCGCTGGTGCCAAGCTGCTCAAACCAATGCCCAGGGCAGCCTCGCTTTTGCCAAAGCCGTAGACATGGGCGGTATCGACGCAATTACTGCCCGCATCGCGCTGGTCGGCAAATCGGCTAGGGTGGCTCGCATGACAATGACATTTGTCAATTCAGAGTGTGCGGGGCCCGAACTAGAATCGGCAGCGAACCGACCCCCTTAGCGAGTACTCGATATTCGTGCGTAAACTGCGCTTTCGATGAGCCGAGGAGGCAGCCGCCTTCCGCTCATGCTGGCGTAATGGGGCGACTATCGCGGAGGGGATACTCACAGCGCGTTCTGAAAGGATGATTGTAATGAAGAAAGCACTGTTGCTTCCGCTGATCTTGCTGTTCACGGCATCGTTGGCATGCACGATCTCTGGATTTGATATCTCCGTCGGAGATCGAATTGCAGGTTCCGGCGACGTGGTCGAGCTCGATCGGGATCTTGCCGGATTCGATTCGCTGGACATCAGCAACGCCTTCGATGTTGAGGTCAGCCAGGGCAATGAATACAGTGTGATCATTCGGATCGACGACAACCTGGTCGACTATCTGGAAGTGAGCCTGGTCGGTAGCGAGCTCAACATCGGAATGGAAAGTGGACGGAACTATGGCTTCACATCCATCACGCTCGAAGCGGAAGTCACGATGCCTGAGCTGTCGGCGATCGATGCCAGCGGCGCAAGCAATGCGCGCATAAGCGGCTTCAGCTCGGACGCCGCATTCCGGGCAAACGTCTCGGGCGCGAGCAATCTGGAGGGCGAGCTCGCCGCTGGCGACGTTCGAATTGATGTTTCGGGGGCCAGCAGCGTCGAGCTTTCCGGGTCCAGCTCCGATCTGGATCTTGACGTCTCCGGAGGCAGCAATGTCGATTTCATTGATTTTGCGTCGGCCGACGCCTCGGTGCACCTGTCCGGCGCCAGCGACGTAGCCGTCAATGTAAGCGGCACGCTGAACGTCGACGCCAGCGGCGCGTCGCACGTCGAGTACTCTGGAGATCCGACGCTTGGGAGGATTGAACTCAGCGGCGCCTCTTCGATGGACGAGAAGTAGCGCAAGACCGCTGCGCCTGGAAACCCAATCGCCGATCGGGCCGTGTCGCTCGATCGGCGATTGCCATGAAGGCGACGGCGGGAATCGAACCCGCGAATAAGGGTTTTGCAGACCCCTGCCTTACCACTTGGCTACGTCGCCATGCGGATTACGCGAAATCGCCTGCCGCATGCCTTTCGGGCACGCTCACCCTCAAGGACATCATCCGGCAGGACGATCCGTGGTCATCCGCAGAGCGGGCGATGGGATTCGAACCCACGACCTTCTCCTTGGCAAGGAGACGTTCTACCACTGAACTACACCCGCAGCGCGTCGAGCATACCGTGAGAGTGGGGTGAAGTCAAGAAACGAGGCGTGGCCTGAATTGCGCGGCGGCCAAGCGCACCGGCAGACTATCGCGGCGGCACCCGGACCACCTGCAAGGGCCGCGGATTCTCACTCCGATTTGCCAGCTACGGCCATCCGTGTAGACTAGCCGCTCGAGGCCGGAGGTGAATTTCCGTGACTGCGACCGGATCGGAGTCCGGTCGATCGGACTCGCTCCCGGTGCCGCCGGCGCTGGGCTGCATTTTCAGCGTGCTGGTTGCCTTGGTGGCGGTCGGAATCTTCTTCGTGGTACTGAGCTTCGCATTCCGCGGAGAGGTGCGCTTGGCCGCCGGCGAGCTGTCGGAACGCCGAGTGTGGCTGATCCGTGAGCAGTCCAATCTGGGCTTCGGCTACTCGTCGACCCGGGTGGTGAGCGGCGGACAATCGGAAGGCCAAGCGTGCGTTGAAACCACCGTGCGCTTCTTGATGTTGCGCTCCGAGCAGGACTGGCAGCCGATCGAGTACTGTGAGTGCCTGGAGCTCATCGATGACAGTTGGATCGGGGCAGGGAGTTGTGACGGCTAGCTGAGCCGCAGGCGAAGTACCTTAGGTACTGAACCGGCAATTGCGCCGGCGCACAGGGTTGGGTGAGGCTAGGTCCCAACTACCCCTGACGACACCGGCTCCGGGAAACGGCGCGTGCCCGGAGGCCAAACGCCACTGAGCGCGCCACTATCGCAAGGGAAGGCGATATGTCATCCAAATCAAATGGGCCATCGCCCCGGGGCGATCGGGAGTCGACAGACCCCGAGACGACCGACGCGAATCCCCGATTACCGCTAGGCCAGGTTCTGGTCGGCGACTGCCTGGAGCTACTGGAAGAGCTGCCTGACCGCAGCGTCGACCTGGTGTTCGCCGATCCACCCTACAACCTGCAGCTTTCCGGGGAACTGTGGCGTCCCAACCTCACCCGGGTGAACGGGGTCGATGACGACTGGGATCGCTTCGACGGGTTTCGCCACTACGATCAGTTCACCCGCGACTGGCTGAGCGCCTGCCGGCGGGTGCTCAAGGACGAAGGCGCCTTGTGGGTGATCGGCACCTACCACAGCATCCATCGGGTCGGGGCCATCCTGCAGGAGCTGGGCTACTGGATCCTCAACGAAGTGTTGTGGATCAAGAGCAACCCAATGCCCAACTTCCGTGGGGTGCGCTTCACCAACGCCCACGAAGTGCTGATCTGGGCCGGCAAGTCGCAGGATTCGAAATACACCTTCCACCACCACGGCATGAAGTCGCTGAACGGCGGCAAGCAAATGCGCAGCGACTGGTACCTGCCGCTGTGCACCGGCGCCGAGCGGATCAAGATCGATGGCGTCAAGGCCCACGCTACCCAGAAGCCGGAGGCGCTGCTGTATCGCGTGCTGCTGGCCTCCACCGATCCGGGCGACCTGGTGCTCGACCCATTCTTCGGCACCGGCACCACCGGTGCGGTGGCCAAACGGCTTAACCGCAGATGGATCGGGATTGAGAAACAGGAGCGCTACGCGGCACTCGCACGCGAGCGAATTGCGGCAATCGAGCGGGATACCGCTGACCCGGCGCTGCTCGACATCCGCCATGTGCCGCCGCCCCGGGTGCCATTCGGTACGCTGCTGGAGAATGGCTACGTGCGGCCGGGTCAGCGGTTGTATTTCCGCGGCGATCGGTCGCAAGCGGCCCGGGTGCGCGCCGACGGCACCCTGAAGTCAAACGGCAACCAGGGATCGATCCACCAGCTGGGCCGCAAGCTCAGCGATGGCAGTCCTTGCAACGGCTGGCAGCATTGGTATTACGAGTCTGAAAGCGGAGAGCTCGAACC
>CAZJUE010000111.1:0-8835 GCA_964549025.1 uncultured Anaerolineaceae bacterium
CCGTGGGCTTTGGTGGGTCTTGAGATTGAGTGGTCAGAGCTCGATCGTCTGTACGGCGCGTTCGATCTGGCACCGCAAGTCGCAGGTAGAGCATCGCGGCTAGCGGCACCGCTCTACTCGGGCGGCCGCCAGGTCGGCCAGGCGACCAGCCTGGCGTTTTCGCCGCTGCTCAAGCGTTACCTGGCGCTGGGCAGTGTGCAGGCTGAATACGCCGCCCTTGGGACCGCGTTAAACATCGAATTGACGATCGAATACCAGCACGTTGAGGCGGCCGCCCAGGTGGTTCGCAAGCCGTTCTACGACCCGCCGCACAAGCGGAATTGAGGCCCTCCGGCTTGCCAAACCATCTAGTTGAGCAGAGGAAAAGCGCGATTTGGCAGGACCATGAGTGCTGAGTATGACGCGATTGTGATCGGCGGCGGCCATAATGGGCTGGTCAACGCTGCCTACCTGGCGCGGGCCGGCCTGCGGGTGTTGGTGTTGGAGCGCCGGCATCTGGTCGGCGGCGCCACCGTCACCGAGGAGCCCTACCCCGGATACAAATACAGCGTGTTCTCCTACGTGGTCAGCATACTGCGGCCGGAGATCATCCAAGAGCTCAACCTGACCGCCTACGGTCTGAAGCTGCTGCCGCTGCCCAGCACCTTCACCCCGCTTCCAAACGGAGATTTCCTCTATCGAGGCGACGACCACTACCACACTCTGCGTGAGATCCGGCGCCACGCGCCGCGCGATGCGGATGCCTACGAACTGTACGGGCGCAAGATGCACTTTATGGCCAAGGCGGTCAAGCCCGTCCTGGCCCTGGTGCCGCCCGACCCGGCCAGCCGAAATCCTGCCGAGTTGCTGCGCTTAGCCCGACTGGCCGGACATCTGTTGGGAATCGGCCGCGACAACTTTCACACTCTCGTGAAGCTGATGACCATGAGCGCCGCCGACTTCTTGGAGGAGTGGTTCGAGTTCGACCCGCTGGTGGCTACCATGTCTTCCAGCGGGATCATCGGGACCTACCTCGGACCCCGCTGGCCTGGCACCGCCTACGTGCTGCTGCACCATTACATGGGCGAGATCGATGGCGTCTTCCGCGCCTGGGGTTTCGCCAAAGGGGGAACCGGCGGCTTGGCGCAAGCCCTCGCCGCCGCGGCGCGGGCGTTGGGCGCTGAGATCCGAACCGAGGCCGCGGCCGAACAGTTGATCATGCAAGGTAGCCGGGTGGTCGGGGTGGCATTGAGCGACGGCAGCGAGATCCGAGCGCCGGTGGTTGTCTCCAGCCTGGACCCCCGTCGCACCTTCCTCGAGCTGGCCGATCCTGAGCTGCTCCCCCAGCAGCTGCGGGAGGAGCTCGAGCGTTTCCGTTTCATCGGTTCTTCGGGCAAAGTAAACCTGGCGCTGGACGGAGCGCCAGAATTCGCTTGCTGGCCCGGAGCAGGCCCTCACCTTCGAGGTGCCATCTCCATCAGCCCGTCGGTGGACTACCTGGAAACCGCCTACGACCAGGCCAAGTACGGCCAGTTCTCTCGTCGGCCGTTCATTGACATCGTGATCCCTTCGATGATCGATCCGGATATGGCGCCCCCCGGCAAGCACGTGATGTCGTGCTTCGTGCAGTACGCGCCGTACCATCTACGCAAGGGCAATTGGGAGCAGCAGCGGGAAGCCTTCGGCGATGCAGTGGTCGACACGCTGGCCGAGTACATCCCCAATCTCAAGCAGCTGATCCTCCACCGCCAGGTGCTGACGCCGCTGGACATCGAGCGGATCATCGGGTTGTCCGAGGGAAACATCTTTCAGGGGGAGCTCAGCCTATCTCAGCTGTTCTTCTTGCGACCTGCGCCCGGCTACGCGGATTACCGCACGCCGCTGCGGGGCTACTACCAGTGTGGTTCGGCAGCTCACCCAGGTGGAGGGATCACCGGAGCGCCCGGGAAGTTAGCGGCCCTCGAGATCCTGCGCGATCTGCGCTTGGCCTGAGTGGTGTTAGATGGGGCACGCCGGGCCCAGCGCCGAGCCAATTGGCGCCTGCCCCTTCACCGAACGGGGCCGCGATTGAACGCGCATATAATAGGCGTTCCAGACGTCCGAGCCCCCTCCACATGAGCACCAAGTCACCATTGCGAACCCTGGCCGTATCCCTGCTCTTTGCGCTCCCCCTGGCCCAGGCATCCGGCGCCAGCATCCACATCCACGACGCGCCGGTACCGCAGCCGGTAACCACCTCCAGCGGATCGACCGGCCTGTCGCTGCAGGCGTCGTTCTCGCTGCTCGATTCGGAGCAACAGGTGCTGCGGTCCTTCGAAATCAGTGACGCCAGCTTTGAACTCGAGGGCGAAAGCTATGCTGCACAGATATCGGAACTCGAGACTCCCTGGTCGTTGGTGGTGCTGATGGACTCCAGCAGCACTCTGGGCACCTTTGCCACCAGCGCCACCTTTAAAGCCGCCAAGGCCGCGCTGGCCGAGGCGCTGGGCGGCACGCCCGAAGGCACCACCCTGGCATTGATGGCCTTCAACGACGAAACCCCGACCATCGAGGAGTTCACCGCAGACAAGGATCGATTGTCGAACTCACTGCGCAGCATCCCGGCCGACACCTTTGGCAACTCGTGCTTGAACGAGGGCATCTATCAGGCCGCTAATAAGCTGGGCGGCGCGCCCGGGCGGCGCGGCGTGATCGTGCTCACCGCCAGCGCCGACAACTGCGCCACCCGTCTGGTCGATGAAGTGATCGGGATCGCCAACCAGAACCGGGTGCAGGTTTACCTGATCGGCCTGGAAGGCTACACCATCAACCCATCCGCCATGCAGGCGCTGGCCGGGCCGACTGGCGGAGTGGTCGAGTTCCGCGACGAGGGGACGCTCGGTTTCGGCCTGTCGAACATCATGGCGGTCTTGAGCAATCAGTGGACCGCCCGAGCCACCGTGTACCCTTCGGCCGGCCAGCAGTCAGCCAACCTGACCATCAACCTGCAGGACGAGGTCAGCCTGACCTCCAGCCCCATCGAATTCGTTTCCTCTCAGGATTACATCCCGCCGGCCGAGGCGCGTTTGCGCGGTACGGTTCAGTCGGTGGGCGACGGGATCCTGTTTAACCTGGACCTGGTACAGCCGGAACAGATTCGACAGCTGAACGTCTCGATCATCAGCAAAGACACCGGTCAATCGGTGCTGGCGCAGAGCTTGCTGAGTTTCTCGGAAGTCAACACCGTGCCAGCGGTCAGCCTTTCACCCGGGCTGGAGTACACGCTGGTAGTCACCGCCATCAACAATTCCGGACAACCGATCTCAGAAGATCAAGCCGACTTCGAGTACGAACCACCGCAGGCCAGCCTCTCGATCACCGAAGTGCAGAGCCCCACCGCTGAGCAGCCCGAATTCGTCCTTACGGTAGCCTCGCAAAACCTTCGCGGCGTGGTCAAGTACACCGCCTGGTTGGCGGATGTGGAATCGGGGGTACCGATCTCGGGCACCGAGCACACCGTTCCGGTCGGGGAACCGCTGGCCATCTCCGCAGAGGGTCTATCGAGCGGAGAATACGCGGTGGTGGTGCAGGCACTGGACAGCGGCGATGTTGTGCTAGCCGAATCGGCACCACAACGCACCAGCTATGAGCGCCCCAGTGCATTCGAGAGCCTGCGGCGGTTCGTCGCCGACAGCCCGCTGGCCATCGCCGGCATCACCGGCCTGCTTTGCCTTACGGCGGTTGGGATTGCGGCGCTGCTGTGGTTTGTGCTGCCGCGGCGGGGCACCAAGGCAGCCACGGTCGAATTGGTGCTACCGCAGAAGGCCCGCGGCGTCGAGCGGGCGACTCCTCCGCAAGGCGTGCCCCAACCCCCGGCGGCCGCAGAGGAGGTTCCGATGCCCTCAGCGCAGCTGGTGGCGCGCAAACCTGCCGAGCTGGAATTCAGCGCCAAAGTGACCCATTCGCCGTTCCATGTCGGGCGCCAGCCGTTCAACGACGCGGTGCTGCCGGTTGACAGCGCGAGTGGCGTATCGGGCAAACACCTCTCGATTCGATTTGAAAATGGACTGTTTTTCGTGCAAGATGAGAACAGCACTTACGGAACCCGTTTGGGCGGCAAGCAGCTGGACAAGGGCGGATCCGCTCCGCTGCGTGACGGCGACGTCCTGGGGCTCGGTCCCGAGTTGGAGGTCGAGTTCCGAATCGGTTCCGCGGAATCCACCGAGAGCCAAACCAGCTAGCCCAAGCCAGAGAGGACAGCCATGCCAGCTCCAAGAATCAGGGCCGACCACGACTCTTTGAAGGTGATTGCGAAAGGGTTCGCCCGCGAAGCGTCCAACACCCAACGTGCGCTGCGCAAGATGAAGCAGTCGATGGATACCTTGCAGGGCGGCGATTGGATCGGCAAGGGTGCAAGTGCCTTCTATAAGGAAATGGAATCTGATGTGCTGCCGGCGGTGGAGCGACTGCAAAACGCGCTGGAGCGCGCAGATCAGGTCACCCGGCAGATCAGCGCGATTCTGCAGGAAGCCGAGGAGGAGGCTGCCCGCATCCTGGGCGCGATCCTGGCCGGCGCGGGAGTGGTGGGAGCCGGAGGTTTGGCGGGGGCCTTGGGTGAGGCACTGGGCGGAGCGGCGGCCGATCTTATTAGCGGCAACCCGTTCGTGGTACTCGATCCGGCGCAAATCTTTGCCGACGGCTACATGCGCGGGCTGATCGGCTCGCGGTTCACCGGCGCCGGCGAGGCGCTGGGCAATGCCTTGAACGACCTGTTCTCCGACCTCACCCGGCCGGCGGACGAGGTCGAAGGCATCCTGGTCGTGATCGCCGACCTACGTGGCCGGCCGCTCGATGAAATCAAATCGGAGTACGGCAAGTTCCAGGAAATCATGGAGGAGCGCGACGCTGCCGGGGCCGATCCGGTGCCGGGGCTCAGCAGCGCCCATCCGTCTTTCATGGGTTCGAATACCCAGATGCGCTACGGCAGCGTGGTCGGCGACGCTTTTGGAATCGATCCGGTGTTCGGCGCGATGCTCAATCCGACCGGCGGGCTGGTCGGACCGGGCAACTGGGCCATTGCCGGCGATGAAACGCCGGTCGGCTATCACGGCGTGGTGCACGACGCCGCCGGATACCTGCAGACCTACCATGGCGTTGGCCCGGGCTACGATTACCTGGGAGTCGATCCGATCCCCACCAGCAACCCGCTCTCCGGTCAGGCAGCTGGAGTAGCTTATTGGACCGCCACTACCGAAGTCATCGAACCGCTGCGGCAGGCCGGACGCAACGCCATGGACAATCTACAGCGGGCGGCGGATGTCGGCAGCTGGATGTTTGAGCAGGCGGCCGGCGTCTTCTAGCGATGGACGGTGTAGAGCTCAGCCCCGAGGAATTTGCATACCTGCTGGCGGTGGTTCATGCGCCGGCGGTGGTTGGCGTGGACGATCCCAAGCTGTTTCCCAGCGACGCCAAGTCCGAGAAAGCTGTTTACGGCAGAGGCCGCAAACAACTCGAAGAGCACCAGTGGATCGAGCCATTGGCCGATCACGATGACGAGTACTCGCTCGACCCAGCCCTGGTTCAGATGGTGGCCGTGATTGCCGGCCCCGAACGCGTGGTCGCCACGGTTGGTTCGGAGGCCGACAGGGACCGGAAAGCGACGATTCACTATCTGTTCGGCAACCGGATCGTCGAGCTGTGGGCGACGCCGGAGAAAACGTACCTGTTGGGATTGGTCGAAGACCGCGCCGGCCTGCTGACCCGAATCAGCGAGGTACTGCACGTGCCGGAGCAATCCGAGCCGGCCGATTTCCGCTTGCCCGAAGCCGCCTTTCAGAAAGTAGTCAAGTTCGCAGAAAACGGAAAGAGCGACAAGGCGGAGGAACTGCTGCAGGACGCCGGGGAACACGCCGATACCTTCTTCGCCGCCTTTGCTCAGCCCGGCGGCGGACAGCTGTACGTGGTTGAACCCAGCCAGGGCCAGATCGAGAGCGGCCGGCGGGCAACTGTCGTCGGCGGCCAATGGCTGGTGCTGCGTCCCAGCGCCGATGCCGATGAATTCGAAATCTCCAGCCTGGATGCCCAACGGCTGGAGCAGCTGCTCGACGAGTGGCTGGAGTAGGAAGGTAAAGTGAAGCGCAATCTCATGAAACCCTCACTGCGGACCGCGCTCTTCCTGGCCGTGCTGCTGGCAGCAATCGCATTGCCGGCCGCCGCGCAGACCGGCCAAACCTACTTCATTACCGAGGTCGACTCCAGCGGCTTTCCGCAGGTCAGCTTTGCATTGCGGGCTATCGACTTAGCCAACCAGACGGTCGCGGGATTGAACGCCTCCAACCTGGCGGTGTACGAGAACGGCCAGCAGGTGCAAGGCATCGAGATCACACCGCATGCAGACGGACCGATTACCTATGTGTTCGTGATCGACCAGGGCCGGGTGGCCAATTACACGAACTTCGGGTTGAACAACATCCGCTCGACCATCACCACCCTGGTCAGCGGCGGTTATTTCCACGACGGGCGCGATACGGTACTGGTGCTCGGGCGGCAAAACGTCAGCGGCGATCAAACCGTTGAGCTGCTTCCCGCTACTCAGGCCAGCTCAGATCTGACCACCTGGGCCGCCAACTTCAACTTCGCTCGCGGCAGCGCTGCCACCAAAGGGCTGCTTGGAGTGGAGGACGCGATCGGCAGGGTCAATGAGTTGGTACCGGTGTCGGGCAGCCAGACCACCGCCATCATCTATGTGACCCGCTACATCGAGGATCCAACGCCCAACGTAGCCGAGACCGCCGCCCAGAATACCGCCGCGCTGGCGCGCAACAGCTTCGTCTCGGTGCATGTGCTGCAGACCGACCCCAGCCAGCTGCGATCCGACGCGCTGGAGATCCTGGCGGAGGCGAGCAACGGCTCCTACGCTGGCATTCGCAGCAGCACTTATCTGAGCGCCGCGACCGCAATGTACGAGGCGATCGACTCGCAGCGCACCTACTATTCGGTGTCCTATCGCAGCCCGGTGCCGGATTCGGGCGAGCACCAGATCACGATCAACACGCCGGAGCGCCCGAGCGAAGGCGTGATCGGTCTCTACAGCGTCGAGCTCGAGCCGCCGGCGATCAGCATCGTCGAGCCCGTGCCGGGCAGCACCGTGCGCAACGAGCCGACCTACGGCCCGGACGGCGAGACGCTGGTTTTCGAGACCACGCGCATTCGGGTGGCGGCCGACATCAGTTGGCCCGACGGATTCCCGCGGCAGGTCGAAGGTGCGCAGCTGCTGGTCAACGGTGCGGTCGAAGACAGCATTGAGGTCGCCGTCGACCAGACCCAGCTCGAATTCAGCTGGGACCTCTCCGATGTCACCACCGTCGGGCCGAACGCCATCGAGTTGGAGGTGCTGGTCACCGACGAGCTTGGGCTGGAAGGAAGCACCGATTTCAACGTGAATGTTGAGGTCATCCTGCCCCCCACCCCGGAACCGACCGGCATCCAGATCACGCCGACCTTCTTTTTGGTTGGAACGCCGCTGCTATGCGTGTTGGGAGTTTTGGCCGCCGGGTTGATCGGCGGCGCAATCTACATCGTCCGCCGTCGCTCGGGACCGGGCGTAGTCGCCGCCGACGAGGCTCCGGAAGAGATCGGCGCTACTGTGATGGGACCGGATGCGGTCGGAGGCCTGGCGCTGGCCACATTGACCGTGATCGAGGGACCCAAGGGGCTGATCGACGAACCGTTGAACATCATCAGCGAGAAGACAACGCTGGGACGGCACCCCTCCCTGACCGATCTATCGTTCTACGCCGATGAGCCAAGCTCGGTCAGCCGCATTCACTGCACCATCGAGCTCAGCGAGAACATGTTTCAGCTGACCGATAACAACTCCAGCGCCGGCACCCGGCTCAACGGCCGCAAGATCCAGCCTGACACTCCAGTGGACCTGGCCGACGGGGATGAGATCGTGATGGGCGACCTGGCGCGTCGCGGGGTCAAACTTCGCTTCAACTACGCCAGCCCGGAGGGAATGGGCCCGTACGCCGGCAGCGCCGATGACCGGACCCACTACGTCGGGGATAGTTAGCTCACCATCGACTAGCCACTCGCCGCCCACATTTGCTCCACAATTGACTGTCACAGTTCAGTCATCGAATTCAGGCGTTCGCTGCCTGCCATGGGCAGCGACTGTGGAGGCCTGTGTGAGCGCAATCGATGACCCTGCATCGGCGATCGATAGCGAGACCAGACTCTTTCGGCTCTCGGACGGACGGCAATATGCCTACCGTGATGTCGGTGATCCGTCCGCTCCCGTGTTGGTCTACCTGCACGGACTTCCTGGTTGCCGACTGGACATACAGAACGAGTCCCGTATCGCCGTAGAGGCCGGTCTTCGAGTGATCAAGGTCGATCGGCCAGGATATGGCTTAAGCAGTCCATTCGCCAGCTCTCCAAAGACCATCCCCGAATATGCATCAGACTTGGAAGAGCTGTTGGACCACCTGGGCATTGCGAGGTTTGCTGTGGCAGGGGTCAGCGCTGGAGGCCCGCATGTGATGGGGACGGTGCATGCCCTGACCGACCGGGTGGCAGTCGGCTTCATCCTTTCGGGCATGTCGGATTTGCAGGCGCCGGGTGCGAAACGCGGCATGATGTTTGGGAACAGAGCCGCCAGTTTTCTGGCTGCCCATGCACCCGCCTGGTTCCAGCTCAGCGCTCGCACGTTGGGCCGGGTGTTGCTCAAACCGGAGATCCTGATCCGGATGCTGGAACTTCAAATGGCACAGGAAGACCTAGACTCGCTTGTTGGCTCTACCGAATCACACGAGCTCACAAGGAGGTACTTCGCCGAGGCTTTGCGCCAGGGCGCCGAGGCCTTCTTACACGAGG
>CAZJUE010000112.1:0-3282 GCA_964549025.1 uncultured Anaerolineaceae bacterium
ATCGGGTGATCAGCCGGCTAAAGGTGCTGGCACCGTTGGCCGAAGCCTGCTCAAACAGCTCACTGATGCAGTCCACGCTGTCCCATACGATCGGAGGGCGTGTCCCCCCGCCGTTCATGAGACTGAGGCCGTAACGGGCGCCGCGCAGGTGCTCGACGTGCACAATATCCGCCTTAGCCGCCGACCGTTCGACCTGGCTAGCCAAGGCCGGCTGCCAGCAGTAGGCGGCTTGCAGCGGCTCGGTGGTTGGGACGGCTCGCAGCGTGTTCCAGTACGGCCGCACGCCGGTCAGCGGCTCCGCCGTCACCTCTGATCCAGTGGCCGACAACGTTTCGAGCTCCTCCCGCTCCGATTGGCTCGACCACAGCGTCATGACTCGCACTTGATGACCACGGGCGGTCAGCTCGCGAATGATGTTGAAAGGGCGCACACGCACCAAGCTGGGGACGTAGGGCACAACGTAAAGGATATTCATGACGATGGGATAATGGGTGGAACACGCGGTGCAGGCTGGGCAACCGCTCGCGAAACAAACCCCAGCTTCCGCGCCAGTCCGGCCAGCGCCATCCCGGCGAAAACCACCAACACTGCATCCACCGGTAGCCGGTAGCGGATCAGTGACCAAGAGAGCAGGTGGATTGCGGAGTAGCTCATCATGAAAAGCGTGCTCAGTCCGACCGGCCCGGCCAGGGCGGCACGACCGCCGTCGAGCCAAGCCCTGATCAACCCATACAGCATGAACGGGAGAAACAGGCCGAAGCTGAGCACACGCGAGAGGTTGCTGATCGTGCTGGACTGAGCCGAAGGCCAGAACTTGAAGAAATCCGGAATGCGGCTGAGAGAGAGGGCAACATAGCGCGCCGGATCGTCAACGACAAATCCTATCCCTCGCGCAAGCAACTCGCGATCCAAGGCGGCCTCATCGAGGCCACGTAATTCGTTCGGGATCAAATCACCGTAGGTGCCCATCTCGGGCGGCAGGATCGGTTCGAACTCTGTGCCGTAGATCGGGTGGTTGGACCAAAAGAACGCGTAGCCGGCATTGGTATTGAGCAGGACGAAGCTGTCGAAGCGGCCCGCATTGAAGAGTGTGAAAGGCAGCACCATCAAGGCGACAATCGCGGCCGGAGTCACGGCCACCCACCTGAGCCGACGTTCGCTCGCCCACCAGGCCCACCCCAACGCGAACGGGATAAACAAGAGGAACACTTGCCGTAGCAGCACCGTCGCTCCCAATATCACGCCAAGCGCGGCGGCTGCAGCCAAGACCGGCGCACCCTCGCGTGCGCGTTCAACCAACTCGATCGTGAGTAACATCCCGGCCAGGATCGATGTGATGTACAGGGGCTCCGTCATGAGCGTGGCACTGTAGTAAACGAAGTAGGCATATATGGAGGTGATCCCCGCCGCAAGCAGCCCGGGAGTTTCCCCGAAAACCCTGCGGCCTATCGCGTAGGCAAGCAGCGGTTGGATGACTCCGACTATCACGGACTGGATGAGGCGAGCGGCCAAGGCGTTCGATCCGAAAAGCGCGTACACGGCCGCCAGGAAGTAGGTGTATAGATAGCTCCAATGGGCGGTGTCGGCCTGAGCAGCCGTAGCTGGCCACCACGCGGTTGCGAAACTGAACCCCTCGCCCGCGCCAACTCGCTGCGCGAGGGCATGATAGGAGACTTGATCTGCGGTTCCGGGGAGGCTCTGCACCTCATTACCAAGGGCGACCGCCGCGATCACGCGAGCGCCGACCGAAAATGCAACGATCGCGATTAGGATCGAATTACGGCGCATGTGCTGCCACCTGCTCGGGCGAGTAGACCTGGCTGAGAGTTCGCAAGGCGACCTTCCAGTCGTACCTTTGCTCCACTAGCAGCCGACCGTTGTACACCAGATCGGCCCGGAGTTCTGGATCGCGCAGCACCTGCACTACAGAGTGAGCAAACTCGTCCGCACTGTCTGCAACAAGGACGTCGCGACCGGGTCGGGCGTCGATTCCTTCCAGGCCGAGGGTCGTCGTCACCATCGGAATCCCCCAAGCAAAACCCTCCAAGATCCGCACCCTCATACCGCCGCCGGCCCGAACCGGCACGACCATCAGCGCCGCCGATTCAAGGATTTCGGTGAGATCGGCCACATAGCCTGTGACCTCGATCGATGGACCGTTCCCGAGATCCACGATGTCGGCCGGCGGATTCTTTCCGACGATCGTGAGCGTTGCACTGGCATCCGCCGCTCGGATGTGTGGATAGATCGACCGCGCAAACCAGCGCACGCCGTCTGCGTTAGGCGGATAGTGCAGCGTGCCTAGCGCCAGGATCTTGTGGGAGCGCGGGTTCGTTGCAACCGGCGGCCTGCCATTTGTGTCGACACCAATCGGAACCACGACGATGCGCTCGCGCAAGTCGCTTCGCGTTGAACCGTTCACGCCTTCCTGGCCGGCCTCGAGAAGCGCCGCACGGTCAGGCCCAGACACTGCGAGCGTCCAGTCGAACTTTCGAACGATCTGACCCTCGTACACCTTTGTTCGGCGCGCTTCCAACTCGATCACGCGGCGCAGCAATGGAGGCAGTTGGCTCTTCATTCTCTCCACAACCTTCCACACGGCGTTGTGGGCATCGAAAACGAGCAGCGGTGAGTCCGATGGCAGTTCACGGGCATCAACCGCGAACTGGGCCATCGACAATTGGTCGGCGTGAACAGCTTCGATCCGCCTCGCCTCAACGATCTCCCGCACCTGCTGCCTCATCGCCCGCACATCGTCCCGTTCGACGAGGAACGGTCGCCCTGTGAGATTGCTGCGCGCCCAAGCGAACGCATCCCTTGGCCATGAACGCTTCATCGGGACCGCGGACACAGAAGCACACAACCGGCGCACTTCGTTTAGGTGCGGGCGCTCCTCCGGACGCATGAAACTGGCCAGGTGCACTTCGTGACCGCTTCGCACCAGGGAGCGCAGCACGTTACCGGTTTTAACCCGTGGCCCGGCGTCGGGAGGAAATGGGAGGACTTGAGTGAGAAACAGTATTCGCAAGTCCTAGAGCCCTGGAACCTTGATCAACAGGCGGCTGTAGCGTGCCGCCAATGATAGGTGGTGTTGGCGCCGGTCGTGTTTCTCAAGCAGTGCAAGCGGGCTCACCGCCAATCGGACCACGCTCGCAAGGACCAAGATAAGCTTGTATGCGATCGCACCGGCGGTTCCATGGTGCTTGCGGAAGTAGATGACTTTGCTCTCATAGAGGTTTAGGAATGACTCCGTGGGCACCTGCTTGGAACTCTCACCACCAT
>CAZJUE010000112.1:3292-4039 GCA_964549025.1 uncultured Anaerolineaceae bacterium
TAGTGAATGACTGTCGCTGTTGGCAACCAATAAAGCGCCCACCCCGCCCTTCGAATCCGGTAGCACAGGTCCACCTCTTCCGTGTATATGAAGAAGTCTTCGTCGAGCAGCCCGACCTCATCGAGCGCTTCGCGGCGGATCATCAGACATGCGCCTTGCAAGACATCGACTTGGGGCGCCCAGTCTGTGGCCCAGCGATCCATTCGGTACTGCGCGCGAGGGAGCACCGATTCGAGGTGCATCAGACGTGAGAGCTCGGTGACCAGGGTCGGTTCCGGGCTCGACGAGATCTGCATCTTGCCGTCCGATCCCTCCAGCTTCGGGCCAACGGCCCCGGCAGCAGGCTTGCGTTCCAGAAACTCAATCATCTTCGCGATCGAACCTTCGCCCACTTCGGTGTCGGGATTGAGAAGCAGGATGTAGCGCCCGCAGCAGTGAGAGAGGGCGAGATTGTTGGCCGCGGCAAAGCCTCGGTTCACCGTAGAGGGAATGAAACGAACCTCGGGAAACCGCTTCCGCACCATCTCGGCGGTGCCATCGTCCGATGCGTTATCTACGACCCAGATCTCGATGTCGAGTTCGGACGATCGCGCGTTGACCGACTCGAGGCACGCGGCAAGCAACTCACGCGTATTCCAACTCACGATGACGATGGAGACATCGACGCCCATCGAATTGCTGAGCGTAGCGGCCACTTCCGCTCTGGATTCACTCTCAGCGTCGGCAGCTACCAATTCTGATCCTTCT
>CAZJUE010000112.1:4049-8372 GCA_964549025.1 uncultured Anaerolineaceae bacterium
TAACCAGCTCATCACCGGCGAGTTCCTTGAATCTGTCGATGTGGGCACGGCTGAAGTAATTCTTCCAGTCGCCGACGATACCCTTCCGAAAGTGTGACTTGACATCCTCATTTCCAGGCTCTCGCCCTCGTCTCCACAGATGGCGGCCTACGCTCAGTCGCTCAAAGCGATTGCGGTCAACAACGGCACGCACTAATCGCTCGGTCGCCTCAATTCCGACAATGCCCAGCGCTCTACGAAGCTCGCCCACAGTATCCGCCCACAGGTCCTCATAGCGCACAACACACACTTCGTCTCCGACCTCTGTCCACTTCTTGCTGAACCAGATCGAACCAACAACCCCTCGAATCTGGGCGCGGCCCTCGATGCTGGCCATCAAGCCGTCGTCCCGACTGAGCTTGCGCATCTCGACGTGATACGGATGAGATTCGTCGCGGCGAGCGTGATGGAAGCGAGAGACTGCCTGGTCTCGAGGATCGCGGGTGAGCAGCACCACTCGCACATCCTCACTCTGGAGCAGCTGCCACAGCTCGGGTTCGTACGGATCGTGACCGTGAACGACACTTCCGCGGCTGATCGTCCGGTATCGATCAACGTCCCCATGGAAGTTCCCAACGGCGCGATAACCCGGAATGCTGGTCAGAAGTCGCACCATCCAAGTGGTCCCAGATTTCGGGCATCCGTTTACCAATACCTTCCGTCGCGCAGCATGACGCGTCCGAATCGCCAGAGAAATGGAGGCCCTGATATAAGAGAGCTCCTCTAAAAGGTAATTTGCGCTGTGCACTCGTGGAAGGCGTTCTACTACTGGTACGTCGGGGCTCGGACGTTTCGCTGGGGACGGCCTACCGCTTCTCAGCCTCCCTGGTGGGCGGAGGCGCGTATTTGATCGAGCGCAACCAGCCCCCCCAGGAAGAGCCACCCGAGCAGGCTTGCGCGCAGGCCGTCAAGTCCGACGTTATAGACGAATGGAATCACCCAATCTCCCAGCATTCCGGCCACGAGTGTTCCGGAGAGGCCGCCAATCACGCCGAGAACGTAGGCTTGCTCGAAGCCTGGATCAGTCGATCTCAACACGCGTCGCGCCAACACGAGCATCGCCACCGCGAACCCGATAAACGCGAGTAGCCCAAGCAGCCCTGTTTGTGCAATGAGATCGACGTAGTTGTTATGCGAGTTGAAATTCACGGAGAAACCTAGTATGGGGAACATCGGCGCATACCAATAATAGTTCGCCGGGCCGAGGCCCAGAATCGGATTCACCTGAACGATTTCGCCAACAATTCGCCAGGCCTCGAGCCGCGTGAGCAGGCTGTACTCGTTGGTCTGCACGAGGTTGCTGATCAGGTTCGGCAAGGCGCCGGCTATTGTCACCACGCTGGCAACAGTGAGCGCGGCCCCCAGCTTGGGCGCTCTCACCCATGTGATGACGACGAGGGCGACCAACGCTGGAAGCCACCCGGATACCCAGCTCGCTCCCGCGAAAAAGTTGATCTGAAAGACTGCCACCACGAGCGCGGCGAGCGCCAACTTGACCGCCTTGCGCAGGCCGGGATTGCCCACTACCTGAGCGAAGCCCATCGCTGCGAACCACGCCCACAACAAACTTCCGGTGGCGCCATGTGCCACGATCCCTTGAATAATCGAGCGGGTTTCTCGAGCGATTGACGCCGCCACTACCAATCCCGCGATGATCAGAAAGCTCCACGTCAGCCAGCGGAGTCTGGCCGCGGTTCTGATCTGAGTGGCAGCCAACATGAACGTGGCTGCTGAGATGAAGAATGTCGCAAGCCCAGCTATCTGTGCATTCAATGGTGCCTGACCGGCGAACGAGATCCACGGCAGCTGACCCAATGCCAATGCCAGCGAGGCGATCAGGCACAGGAGCACTAGCAACATCATTGGACTGGACCGCGGAATTAGCAGGCGCCTGCGACGGAGTATCCCGTCTGCGAGCCAGATCACAGACAGGACCCCGATCAGGATCAGATTCGCGCCGACCGATGCACTTCCGCCAGCCGAAAGCCGATATCCGACGAACACACTGACCGGAACGATCAGCATCACTCCGAACTCCAAATTGCCGGACAGGATGCGGAGACCCGCGAGCCCAAGTAGACCAGTCAAAATCACAATCCTGGTGGCGTCGGTCGCGACCATCGCCACACCCGCGCTCAGCAATAGCGTGGTTGCGACCACAGCCCGCGGTAGCAGTACGGTTTGAACCCACTTGTAGTCAAACCGCAGCACGGTGTCGTCCCTCATCTCGTTGAGGAACATTCCGCACAATCCGGACGGGTACTGCTCATTTGCGTCTCAGGTCCCGCAATCCCTGCCAATACCCTCGGTAGATGTATCCACCGATGGTCCACCTGTATATGGGCCGAAGCATGCGTGGCGATGCAAGTGTCGCCTCCAATAGGCGAGCGGTCGTTTGCAGGATCCCTAGGATTGCTCCGCCACTGGCAAGCTGCCGAATTGATTTGCGGAGTATCAAAGAGGGGGAATCTTCCTTCAACTTCACTGGCAGCTTGTCGCGAAACATCGGCAGATAGTGCTTAAGCTCGGGATAGCAAGAAAAGAGCCGAGCAGCGGAGCGGGCGGCCTTCTCCCATCGCACACTCGCTGTTGCAAGGTCTTTGAGTGCGTGGTCCCAGTGAACGCCCACTGCCCCCGGGCATCGAACCAAGTCGAACCCCGCTTGATGAGCCCGGTATCCGAAGGCCACATCATCCCAATTGGGCCAACCACCTGTTGGGTCGCTCAGTTTCCCTAGCGCGAAGTAGTCTGTACGATTGACAGCGAGGAGCTGTGTATTGCACTGCGTAAACGGAAGGACGGCCAGCTGATCCACATTCTGATGATGATCAAATGCCGAATTGATACGCGCAAAGACCGAGCGAGGAGACTCCGCACGTTCAACAAGCACTCCCGTGGCCAATCGATTTCGGGCTTCACGCACCGCCGCCAGAAGGGACTCAAGCGTCGGGCGGGATACGGTCACATCATCATCGATGAATACGATCACCTGTCCGCTACTGTGGTCAACTCCATGATTCCGAGCCTGTGTCGCGCCCCCATTCGCGATCCCAAAATAGTGGAACTTGAATGGCCAATCTATCCCTGGAAGATCGTCTGGAGGTGAGGGAGAGCCATCATCTACCACCACCACTTCATACTTCGCGGCGCTAAGAGACTGATCTACGAGGCTCTCCAGCGTCCTGCGAACTGAGCGCGTGCGTTTGAAGGTAGGGATGATGACACTAAGCTCGGTCGACGTATTCATTGCCAGCCATTCGCCGCAGTAACCACTCGCTCCAGCTGCTCCTCAATTCGGACGATCGACGATTGGAGTGAAAACTTTTCACGGACATACTCTCTGCCGCGGGCTGCGAGGCTTGCGGATAGCTCCGGATTTGCCAGTGCTAGGCCAAGTTTGGCAGCCAGGTCATCAGGCTCCCCTGAGGAGAATACGAGGCCAGTTTTCATGTGGGTGAGCACCTCCGGGCTCCCCCCGGTAGGCGTTCCCAAGACGAGTAATCCGCAAGCCATGGCCTCAAGGAGAACGGTTGCCAGGGGCTCATCCCATTCAGATGGAAGAATGAGCATGTCATGATCGGCCAGTACCTGAGGGAACTGTTCGTGTGAAACCGCGGCCTTGAGCTCCACCACGGATCCCAACTTGCTTTCGGTGATGATTTCATCAAGTTGCCTCAGATAGCGAGCCGGGCCATCTCCTATCAGAGTCATTTTGAAGCCGTTGACTGCGCCGGAGGATTGTAGGCGGCCGAGCCCGTGCAGCAGCGTATGGATCCCCTTTTCCGGAACGAAGCGACCGGCTACAAGCCCTTTGACAGGGGGGGCGTCACCCGCCCTTGTTCCCTTCCTATCGAAGCGGTCCAGGTCTATGCCGATCGGAACAACGACCGCATCCTCCCCGATCAGCCCCCCACCCTTCAATCTGTTGCGGACATAGGTGCTGACACTAATGGAGTGCGCGTACTGGAGCCTAATGGGTTTGCCTTCCCTCGCCAACTGGCTGAGGGCCACGCCTGCGATCAGCTGTTTGAGTGGCCGGAAAGGCAGAAACTTCGGAGACCCTTGCCAGTATTCAAGGTATTCATCAGGCGTTTCTGGGAGGTAATTTGCGAAGAAGTAGACAGTTGAGGCATCGAGCTCACTCTCTGCGCGCCGCAACATGTTCCGGGACAAGCAGTTGGCGTGCCAGACAAAGATTACTTGTGGGCGAAACCTCTTTAGAATTTGCACAAGCTCTTGCTTGTCATGGGCCTCACGCGCGAGCCTGCCTACGAAGAATCGTAG
>CAZJUE010000112.1:8382-8770 GCA_964549025.1 uncultured Anaerolineaceae bacterium
GAATCGGCCGCCAGTCGTCCCAGTCTGGATCAAGATGCAACCTTCGATGCACCGGGTAGGGCTTGTTCACGGGGCCACTCCCGTGAGTGCTCGTGAGCAGTTCAACGCTGTGACCACGGCCGTGGAGTCCATCGGCTACTTGCTCACACAAGTGCATGTACCCCCAACCCCGGTCACTCGGTGGGTAATAGGCGGTAATGAAGAGTATGCGAAGCGGCTTGGGCACCGTTGCGGTCAATGGAGCAATCTCAACGATCAGGAGTTATTCGGAAAGGATGAGTGGAAGTCCCGCAGAAGGACGAAATGCCCGCTACTCCACGTATCCGAGTCCTCGAAGGCGCGCCACGACCTGGTCGTCGTGCTCGACACCTCGGAGAGGCTCATGTGG
>CAZJUE010000113.1:0-8759 GCA_964549025.1 uncultured Anaerolineaceae bacterium
GGATTTCCTCCAGCGATGAACCGGGCATGATCTCAGTCAGCGTCATCCGACCGTCGATGAATTCAAAGACCGCCAACTCGGTAATCACCAGGTCAACCGCGGCTTGAGCCGTCAGCGGCAGATCGCATTGAGGCACAAGCTTGGGAGAGCCGTCCTTGTGACGATGGACCATGGTGACGATCAATCGCTTGGCGCCCTGGGCCAGGTCCATGGCGCCGCCAACCCCAAGCAGCGGACGGCCCGGCGCAGCCCAGTTGGCCAGGTTGGCGCGCTGATCGACCTGAAGCCCACCCATGACCGCCACATCGACGTGTCCGCCGCGGATCAGCGCAAACGAGTCAGAACTGTCGAAATAGCTGCTGCCCGGCAGCGCGGTCACCGGGAGCTTGCCCGCATTGACCGGGTACTCCAGTGCCCCACCCTCGTCGGGCGAAGGTCCTACCCCGAGCATTCCGTTCTCGGTATGTAGCGTCACACCGTGTTCGGGGGTGATGAGATCGGCGACCAGGGTCGGGATCCCAACCCCCAGATTCACCACGTCTCCAGGTTTCAGTTCCTGCAAGGCTCGCTCGGCGATCTTCGTTCGATGATCGTCGGCCGTCGGGTTCCCGACGCTGACTGAACCCGAGGAGCCAAGATCCTCGGTTGCAGTCCTGACTTTGACCAGGTAGTCCACGTAGTTCCCCGGCGTGTGCACATGCTCTGGGTCCAGGTCGCCAACCGGCACGATGTGTTCCACTTCGACGATCACCAAATCCGCGGCGGTGGCCATAACCTTGTTGAAGTTGCGCTCGGTCATCCGAAACACCAGGTTTCCCGCGGCGTCCGCCTGCCAAGCGTGAATGAATGCCACGTCGGCCCGCAAGGCGGAGACGAAGAGGTAGGTTTGTCCACCGATGACGTTGGTCTCAGCGCCAGCTTCCATGACGGTCCCCGCCCCGGTCGGGGTTAGGAACCCGCCCAGCCCGGCTCCGCCAGCGCGGATCGCCTCTGCCAGAGAGCCCTGCGGCATCAACTCGACCTCGATCCGACCTTCCTGGGCGGCCGTCACCGCCTCGGGGTTGGAGGTGAAGAACGATCCGATGGCCTTCTTGATCTGACCGCGGCGCAGCAGGCGTCCGCCCCCCAGCCCCGGCTCACCCACATTGTTTCCGATGTAGGTGAGGTCGCCGGTGTCGGTCTCGGCCAGCGCGTGCAACAGTTGCACGGGGTTACCGGTCATGCCGAATCCCCCCACCATCAGAGTCGTTCCAGGCCCGACCATCTGGGCGGCCGCGGCGGCCGTGATTTGTGGAACCTGCCTCATGCCGGATCGATCGGCCCGCGGTCGAATCCTTGAGAAGCTGCCCCCACCGCCGGGCTTTGGCCGCAGATCTGGCACCGCTTGGCCGCCCGACCCTTCACAAGGATTGTATACACGTATACAATAGTAACAGACTCGTGCAATACGTCAACAGAAATCCACACACCCCACAGGCCTGAGCCGTTATGGCTGAGAGCTTTGCGCTGCACACGCGCAAGGACGTGGTGGCGCACGCCATCCGCGACTCGATCCTGCGCGGCAAATTCAAACCGGGGGACAAACTGGACCAGCAGCAGGTGGCGGACGAACTGCAGGTCAGCCGCAGCCCGGTTCGCGAGGCGCTGCGTGCCCTTGATGCGGAAGGTCTGATCACATTGATCCCCAATCGGGGCGCGGTGGTCACCGAGCGCTCGCTGGCCGAACTGCAGGAGCTGTACGCCACCCGCAGCATTCTGGAGGGCACCGCCATCGAACGCGCAACCCCGCATATCGACTCCAATCGAATGGCCAAGCTGGCGGGAATACTGGAGACCGCCGACCGCACGAATGACCACGGCGAACTGCTGATGCTCAACAACGATTTCCACATGCTGGCCTATGGCGCCTACCCGCAGACCTTCCTCATCGATTACATCCAGCAGCTGCGCAACATGGCCGCCCCCTACAACCGGCTCTACATGGACTCCGCAGGCAGCCGCGAGGCCGCCTGGGAGGACCATCGGCGGATCTACCAGGCTTGCTTCGAACGGGATGCGCAACGTGCGCGGACCGAAGTCGAGCGGCATTTGCGGCGGGTGATCGATACGATCGTCAGCGCAATTCAGGCCGCGCCCCAGAACACAAATGACGATGGCTGAATCCGCCAGCAGGAGCGTGGTGTCGGCGCGGTGAGTTTCACGACGGTTGCCGGCCTCACTACGCACTACACCTTCGAGGGCCGCGGCGGAGATCGGGTGCTGGTGTTTGTCAATTCCCTGGGAACGGATCTGCGTTTGTGGGACGAGTTGATGCCGGAACTGGCAGCTCACTTCGCCATCGTACGCTACGACCTGCGTGGACATGGCCTGACCGACTGCCCGGCCGGACCGTATGCGATCGATGACTTCGCGGACGACCTGGAGGGGCTGGTGGCGGCTTTGGAGCTGGACGAACTGGCGCTGGTCGGCAGTTCGATCGGCGGCATGATTGCGCTCGAGTTCGCAGCTCGCCGTCCGGACCTGATCGACGCCCTGATCCTACTCGACACCCAAGCCCGCATCGGATCGGCCGAAGGCTGGGACCAGCGCATCGAAGCCGTACAGCAACAGGGCCTGCCGCGGCTCGCCCCGCAGGTCATGAAGATCTGGTTCTCAGAGCAGTTCGCCGGCCGGCGGCCGGAGGTAGCGGGCGGTTTCCGAAATATGCTCGTTCGGTCTCCCGCGGAGGGTTACACTGCCAGCTGCGCCGCGTTGCGCGATGCAGATCTCAGCGACCGGCTCGGCGCGGTTCAGAGCCCGACGCTGGTGATGGCCGGCGAGTACGATCGATCGACAACGCCCGACCAATGCCGCCAATTGGCCGAGTCGCTGCCAGCCGGGCGTTTCAGCCTGATCGAAGGTGCCGGCCACCTGCCGAGCGTTGAGCGTCCAAACCAGGTGGCCCGGCAACTGACCGGCTTCCTAAAGGAGCATGGCTATGCCTGACACGGTCTATCGCCGCGGTTTGCAGATCCGACGCGAGGTGCTGGGAGATGCACACGTCGACCAGGCCCTGGCCGCCGCCACCGACTTCGATCGCGAATTCCAGGAGTTCATCACTGAGACCGCCTGGGGCGGCGCCTGGGCCCGCGACGGGCTGGATCGCAGGACCCGTCACCTGATCACGCTGGCGATGCTGGCGGCGCTGAGCAGAGAACAGGAACTGGCAATGCACCTGCGCGCCACACCCAATACCGGCGTCTCACTGGACGAACTGCGCGAACTGTTTTTTCAACTTGCGATCTATGCAGGCATCCCGGCTGCCCACCGCGCGTTTGCGATCGCCAAGCAGGTGCTTGAGCCCGGGAAGGAGGACGAATGACCGATACCCAGACCAAACGGAAGATCGATTGGAGCGTGCAACCGCCATACCTGCATGAGCCGTACCGCAGCACCGTTGCGCGCGCACCGAAGCAGCCGCTGATTCCGTTGCCCGAATCGCTTTCCGAGCTCACCGGTCCGGTCTACGGAGAGGATGCCATCCGTCCGCTGGACAATGACCTGACCCGCAACGCAGTGGTGAACGGGGAGCCGCTGGGGGAAAGAATCATTGTTGTCGGTCGGGTGCTGGACGACTCTGGCCGCCCGGTGGAGAACGCGCTGGTCGAGATCTGGCAGGCCAACGCCGCCGGCCGCTATCGGCATGGGAAGGATCAGCACGACGCCCCGCTCGACCCGAATTTCACCGGTGCCGGCCGGCTGCTGACCAACCAGCAGGGCGAATACCGCTTCACCTCGATCCGCCCGGGCGCCTATCCCTGGAAGAACCACGACAACGCCTGGCGGCCGCCGCACATCCACTTCTCAATTTTCGGGCACCAGTTTGTTTCTCGGCTGGTCACCCAGATGTACTTTCCGGGCGACCCGCTGCTGGCCTTGGACCCGATCTTCAACAGCGTTCCGGACGAGAAGGGACGTCAGCGGTTGGTCTCCAGCTACGCCCATGACGTCACCGAGCCGATCTGGGCGCTCGGCTTCCGTTTCGACATTGTGCTGTGCGGGGAGCGGATGACCCCCTTTGAGAGCCGATGATGTCCAACCAGACGCCCAGCCAAACTGTTGGTCCGTTCTTCCACATCGGGTTGATCCACGGCGGCCAAAATGACCTGCTGCAAAATCAGACCCGCGGCCAGCGCATCCTGATCCGCGGCCGGGTGATCGACGGCGACGGAGAGCCGGTGTCGGATGCCATGCTCGAGATCTGGCAGGCCGACGCCGACGGAATCTACCCACATCCAGCCGATCCGCGCTTCGAAGATGCTGACCCGCACTTCCACGGATTCGGCCGCACCGCCACCGACGAGCAAGGAGAATACCTGTTCAAGACCATCAAGCCCGGGCAGTCCCAGCGGCCGGGCGAGCCGCCGCAAGCTCCGCACCTCAGCCTGCGAGTGTTTGCGCGAGGTATGCTGATGCATGCCTACACCCGCATTTATTTCCCGGACGAGCCTGCCAATCAAGCCGATCCGGTCTTGAGCGCCGTTGACGAGCAGCGGCGAGCCAGTCTGGTCGCCTCGGCCGCGGTCGGTGAAGACTTGCCGACCTATGGCTTCGACGTTCGACTGCAGGGCGACCGGGAGACGGTGTTCTTCGATCCGTGATCCTCAGGACCTCGATTGTCTGACCTGCAGGCCTCCTTCCGATCGCTGCCTGCTCTTCCGCCAATGGGCACGGAGTGGATGTGATGCTGCCCCCTGATTCGCGCCTGTTCGGTGCGTCCTTCAACCACCCGGCGGTGGCCGAGGCGTTTTCGGACGAGCGCTTCATACAGCAGATGCTGTTGGTCGAGGCCGAGCTGGCCAGGGCGATGGCCGAGCTAGAGATCATTCCGGCCGAAGCCGGCGAACGAATCGCGGAACTGGCGCCGAACCTGAAACTGGACATCGACCGGCTGCGTGAGGGAATCGAGCAGGCCGGCTTCCCGGTGATTGAATTGGTCCGGCAACTTCGCCAGCAGCTGGACGATGCCAGTCGACCGTGGGTCCACTGGGGGACAACCACGCAGGACATCATGGACACCGCCCGGATATTGCAGATCGCGGAAGTGCTGCCCGTCATGGAGGCCGACCTGGCCGCCGTGATCTCGAAGCTGGCGGAAATGGCGCAAGCGCACCGGGATCAGTTGATGGCTGGGCGGACCCATAATCAGCAGGCTGTGCCCATCACTTTCGGCTACAAAGTGGCCACCTGGCTTTCCCCGTTGATTCGCCAACGGGCTCGTTTGGACGAACTGAAGCCGCGCTTGTTGGTGCTGCAGTTTGGCGGCGCGGCCGGCACGCTGGCAGTTTACGGCCAGCGCGGCCCGGAACTGTATCAGGCGCTGGGCCGCCGGCTCAAGTTGCGTCCGCCGGTCGCGCCCTGGCACGCCCAGCGCGATCGGCTGGTGGAGTTTGCCAACTGGCTCTCCTTGACGACCGGCAGCCTGGCCAAGCTGGCCGGCGACGTGGTGCTGCTATCGCAAACCGAGGTCGGCGAACTGAGCGAAACCGCCGAGCAGGAACGGGGCGGTTCCAGCAGCATGCCGCATAAGCACAACCCGATCGCCAGCGAAGTCATCCTGGCGGCGGCACAGAGCAATGCCGCGGCGTTGTCGGCCATGCACCGCGCTCTGGTGCAAGAACACGAACGCGGCACGCACGGCTCACAACTGGAGTGGCTGACGCTGCCGCAGATGATCGCGCTGACCGCCGCCGCGCTGCACAAAGCCGTGTCGCTCGGCGAGCGCCTGGTGGTCAATCAAGATCGAATGTCCGAGAACCTGCAGGCCTCACAAGGGGTGGTGCTGGCTGAGGCGGTGCGCACGGCACTGTCGAGCAAGCTGGCTGCCGCCGAGGCCGAAGCCCTGGTGCGGGAAGCCAGTCGGGCAGCCCAAATCGAAAAGCGCCACCTGCTCGAGATCGTGCGTGAACGGACGGACCTGCAACTCGACTGGGAACGCCTGAGCGACGAGTCAGCACACCTGGGTGCCTGTCAGTGGTTCATTGACCGGGTCCTGGAAAGCGTATAGCGCCTGAGCGACCGGAGGGATGGAGTATAGTGGTTGCCATCCGGGAGTTAAGCGTTGGCTGCCGGCGAATCTGCGGTGAAAATGCCCTCGATTGAAAGCATCGGTCACCCGCTTGCATTCCGAGTCCGCGGCGACAGCTTCGAATCAGATTCAATGCCAGGTCGAGGCGATGAGCTGGCGATCCGGCTGGAGGCGCGCGCCTTGGAAGGGATGCAGAAGGAGGCGCTGGTCTATTGCGGCCCGACCGCGACGACCTGGAGGATGGTCAGCGACGAGGGACCGTACCTGAATGGCACCGACCTGGCGCCTTTTCCATTGGCCTTCTATGCCGCAGGTATGGCGTTCTCCATGCTTTCAGAAATCGAACGGCACGCGGCCGACCTCAGGGTCTCGATCTCGGCGCTTTCGCTCGAACAGCACAACTTCTACACCATGCAGGGCTCGGCAATTCGCGGCGATATGTTGGGTGGGGCCAAGCCCAGCGAGTTGCTGGTCAAGGTCAAGTCCGAGGCCGCCGGCGACCGGCTAGTCGACGTGGTCCGCCGAGCCGAGGCCAGCTCGCCGCCACAAGCCTACATGCGGCATGTGCTGGCCAACACCTTCTCGCTGGAGTCCAACGGGATACCGGTCCCGGTGGAGGGTGTGCATCCTTCTCCGGCAGGTCGCCAGCGCGACCCTGATCGACACTTCGACCGAGCACAGCCCGACGATGCCGAGGCCTTTCTGCCGGACATCATCAGCAAGCTGGAAACCGCCGAAACGCTTTCGGGGGTGGAGGGCGGCGCCGGCTCGAGCCTGAAGTCGGAGCAGAAACGGACCCTGCACGTTCACACCACTGCCGAGCTGCGGGCTGACCGACTGCGTGAGGCCAGGGTGCGACTGTTGAAACCGATCGGAAGCACCTTCCAGTTCGTTAGCGATGAGGCGGGTGAAGTTGCCCCGCCGTCGCTCGGATACCTGGCTGCTGGAGTTGGATTCTGCTACATGACCCAACTCGGACGCTACGCTCAAATCGTCAAGCAGGATCTGCCCTCCTATCGCATCGTCCAGCAGAACCGTTTCGAATTGGTGCGCGATGCGCGGCAAGCGCTGGCCGCCAAAGCCAAGCCGGTAGACACCCAGCTCTACGTGAATTCAAAAGAGTCAGAACAGGCCGCGCAGCGGTTGCTGTACATGGGCGAACGCACCTGCTTTCTGCACGCCGCAATGCGATCCGAAGTCCGCAGCCGGCTACAGGCTGAGATCAACGGAGAGTTGCACGAACTTGAATGAGCGTCATAGGAATCAAGGAGACAGCCGATGACCAAACACAATCCACCCTTCCGGGCCGATCAGGTGGGCAGCCTGCTGCGACCAGCGGAGCTGCTGAAAGCTCGAGGCCAATTTCAAGACGGCGAGATCTCTGCCGAAGAGCTGCGCCAGGTCGAAGATGAGGCGATCGACGACGTCGTCAAGAAGGAGGAATCGGTCGGCCTGAAAAGCGTTACGGATGGCGAGTTCCGCCGCACCTACTTCCACGTGGATTTCCTCGAGCGCCTGGAGGGCGTGACCACCAGCGGGGGGATCGAGGTCAAGTTTCACAGCAAGGAAGGGGAGGTCAACTTCGCCCCTCCGCGCCTGGCGGTGACCGGAAAGCTCCGCCACAAGGAGGACATTCAAAAGGCTGACTTCGAATTCCTGAACTCGAAGACCAGCCAGACTCCCAAAGTCACCATCCCCTCCCCCACCATGACCCATTTCCGCGGCGGCCGGGCCGCGATCGACATCGAGGCCTATCCAGATTTGGATGAATTCTTTGAAGATCTGGCTCAGGTCTACCGGGAGGAGATCGATTCGCTCTATCAGTCGGGTGCCCGCTACATCCAGATGGACGACACCAACCTGGCTTATCTCTGCGATCCGAAGCTGCGAGACGGTGCCCGTCAGCGCGGCGATGATCCGGACGAGTTGCCCCGCATGTATGCCGAGCTGATCAATGCGGTGGTCGATGGACGGCCGGACGATCTGACCATGGCAGTACATCTCTGCCGGGGGAATTTCCAGAGCGCCTGGGTCGCCGAGGGAGGCTACGAGCCGGTCGCTGAGGTGCTGTTCAACGAGCTGAACGTGGACGCATTGTTTCTCGAATACGACGACGAGCGATCAGGAGACTTCTCGCCGCTGCGGTTCATGCCAGACGACAAAGTCGCGGTGCTCGGCCTGGTGACCACCAAGGAGCCCAGGCTCGAATCCGCCGACGACTTGAAACGCCGCATCGACGAGGCTGCCCAATACATGGAGATCGAGAACATGGCGCTCAGCCCACAGTGCGGGTTCTCCAGCACAGTGCACGGCAACAAACTGACCGAAGGCGAACAGTGGGCCAAGCTGGAGCTGGTGGTGAACACAGCTCGCGACGTCTGGGGCAACGGCTAGGCCGGCCAACCGAACGATTGCGCAGTTAGTCGGAAGATTGCGATTCTGCCGAGACTGCCTCCGGCGATTCCGTAGCCGCCGGGGTTGACTCGGAAACGGCTGAGCCCTCCAGCCCGCGCAGGCGGCGCCATAAGGCGCCTGCGCTGGGGATCAAGCCGCGAGGGAAAAACAGAAACAGGACCAGGATGAGCGCGCCGTAGACGACCAGGCGCAGCTGACCGAATTCGATCAGAACCTCATCGACGACGCTGAAAGTGACCGCCCCGACGACCGGGCCGAACAAGGCGCCTATTCCGCC
>CAZJUE010000114.1:0-8607 GCA_964549025.1 uncultured Anaerolineaceae bacterium
GCTATTGCAGCCGACCGACTTCCCGACGCCGACACCCAACGCTGAAGGCGCCATCATCTACACTGTGCAACAAGACGATTCGTGGTGGCGGATCGCGGCAGTCGCCGGTATTACGTTGGAGCAGCTGCTGGCGTTAAATGGGGCGCAAGCCGATGACATCCTGGCGCCGGGCACCCAACTTCTGCTCGGCTCAGTGCAGCCGACCGCCGCTCCACAACCGACCGCCGAACCGACCATCGTGCCCACTCCGGTGACTGGTAGCGGAGAGATCTGCGTCATGCTGTTCCTGGATGCCAATGGCAACGCCCGATTGGACGCGGACGAGCTGCCGCTGGAAAACGGACAGGTCAGCGTGGCCGACCGGGACGGTCGTTTGGCCGGCGAACACACCACCGACGACAATCTGGAAGGCTACTGTTTCACCGACCTGGACGACGGCGACTACAACGTGAGCGCGGCCGTGCCGCCCGATCACAATCCCACCACCGCCATGAACGTGCCGGTCCGGCTGAACCCGGGCGATATCAAGTTTGTGCAGTTCGGCGGACAGCCGAGCGGCACGGTTCCCAACGACGCCGGCCCAAGTAGCGGTGGGTCCTCGTTGCTGGGAGTGGTCGGCCTGGTGATGCTCGGTGCGGCCGGCGCGCTGGGCTACTTCGCGGTGCGCTCCGGTCGGCGCTAATCGGCGCACCGACCAGCATCCCGCCCGCCAAACGCGTAGTCCCTGGGAGCCTCGAATCCCCCTTACAGACGGCTTACAGCCCGGTCACTTCCCCTTCGCTTTCCCTATAATGCGAACAAGGCGGGCAACATCCCCCGCCTCACGAAACAGCCTGGCGAGCTCCATTTGGCGTTCGCCAGTCTCTTGCCAGGGAAAGCGAGGCCTGCTGCCGCCGCCTCGCTTTTCAGCTTTTTTGGGAAAGGCGCGACAAGCAATAGCGCCCCGAACTCGGGGCGCTTGGTCGTTTCGCCATCTACGGCCTATGGTTCTACAGCATCTGCCGCAGCACGGTATGCAGGATGCCGCCGTTGCGGTAGTAGTCCAGCTCGATCGGGGTATCGATGCGCACCTTGGCCTGGAACTCGGTGGTTTGCCCTTGGTCGTCCACGGCCCGCACCTGTACCGTCCCGCCCGGATCCAGCCCCTCTGCAATCCCACGGACATCGTACTGCTCGTGCCCGGTCAGACCCAGCGCTTCCGCGCCTTCGCCGGGCATGAATTCCAGCGGCAGCACGCCCATGCCGACCAGGTTGGAGCGATGGATCCGCTCGTAGGACTCGGCGATCACAGCCCGCACGCCCAGCAGCGAGGTGCCCTTGGCGGCCCAATCGCGTGACGAACCAGCGCCGTATTCGCGGCCGGCCAGCACCACCAGCGGCACGTCTTCCTCTTGATAGCGCATAGCGGCCGCGAAGATGCTCATGCGCTCACCGTCCGGGAAGTGCAGCGTTTCGCCGCCCTCCACCCCAGGCAGCAGCAGGTTCTTGATGCGGATGTTGCCGAAGGTGCCGCGGGTCATCACCCGGTCGTTGCCGCGGCGCGAACCGAAGGAATTGAAGTCCTTGGGTTGCACCCCCCGCTCGATCAGGTAGCGGCCTGCCGGCCCGGAGGCCGGAATAGCGCCAGCGGGCGAGATGTGGTCGGTCGTTACGGATTGGCCCAGCAGTACAAGCACCCGGGCCGACTCGATGTCGCGCAGCGGCGGGACCTCCGGAATTAGCGTGGTGAAGAACGGCGGTTCCTTGATGTAGGTCGATTCGTCCGACCATTCGTAGATGTCGCCGCCGCTGACCGGAATCTCGTTCCAGGTCTGGTTGCCGGTGAATACGTCGGCGTAGCGGCGCTTGAACATCTCGGCGCTGAGCGAGCGCTCAATCATCACCCGGATTTCCTCCTGGGTCGGCCAGATGTCCTTCAGATAGACGGGCTGGCCGGAGGGGTCGGTGCCCAGGGGGTCATTCAGCATGTCGATGTCGGCCCGCCCGGCCAGCGCGAAAGCCACCACCAGCGGAGGGGACGCCAGATAGTTAGCCCGCACGTGAGGGTTGATGCGGCCCTCGAAATTACGATTGCCGGAGAGCACCGCCGCCGCCACCAGATCGGCATCGCCCACCGCCTTCACCACCTCGCCTGATAGCGGACCGCTGTTGCCGATGCAGGTAGTGCAGCCGTAACCGACGACATTGAACCCGAGCTCGGCCAAGGGCTCGATCAGCCCGGCTTCTTGCAGGTACTCGGTCACCACCCGCGAACCGGGCGCCATGCTGGTCTTGACGTAGTGCGGCACGTGCAGCCCGCGTTCGACCGCTTTCTGCGCCAGCAACCCGGCGCCGACCATCACCGACGGATTGGAGGTGTTGGTGCAGGAAGTGATGGCGGCAATCACCAGCGCGCCGTGCCCGATGTCGTCGACGTGCGCGTTGGAGCGCACGCCGGCGGTAACGTCAATTGCCTTCGGATCCAGCCCGAAGCCGCCCTCGGAAACCGGCTCTGTGAGCGTTTCGCGGAAAGCCTGCTTCATGGTCGAGAGCGGAATACGGTCCTGCGGACGCTTGGGGCCGGCCAGACTGGTCTCGACCGTGGACATTTCCAGCTCCAACACGTCGCTGAAAGTCGGCTCGGGCGTACCGTTGGCGCGGAACAGACCTTGCTCCTTGCAGTAGCGTTCGACCAGGTCGATCAATTGCTCGTCACGACCGGTCAGCCGCAGGTAGCGAAGCGTCTCATCGTCAACCGGAAAGAAGCCCACGGTGGCGCCGTACTCCGGCGACATGTTGGCAATGGTGGCCCGATCGGGCAGCGACATGCTGCTCAGGCCGGGACCGAAGAACTCGACGAATTTACCCACCACGCCGTGCTCACGCAGCATCTGGGTGACCACCAGCACCAGATCGGTGGCGGTCACGCCCTCGGTCAGCGCGCCGGTTAGGCGGAAGCCGACCACCTCGGGGGCGATCATCACCAACGGCTGCCCCAGAATGTTGGCCTCGGCTTCGATACCGCCCACGCCCCAGCCTAAAACGCCCAGGCCGTTGATCATGGTGGTGTGCGAGTCAGTGCCGACCAGCGTGTCCGGGAAGGCGATCGTGTCACCGTTTTCGGTTTTGCTGCCGACCACGCTTGCCAGGTATTCCAAATTGACCTGGTGCACGATGCCGGTAGCAGGCGGCACCACCCGGAACCTATCGAAGGCCTCCTGGCCACACCGTAGGAACTCGTAGCGCTCACGATTGCGCTGAAACTCAATCTCGGCGTTGCGGCGCAGCGCCTCGGGTGAGGCGAAGAAGTCCACCTGCACCGAGTGGTCGATCACTAGATCGACCGGAACCTGCGGATTGATTCTGGCCGGGTCGCCGCCCAGCCGGTGCAGCGCCGATCGCATAGCGGCCAGATCGACGATCGCCGGGACGCCGGTGAAGTCTTGCATGATCACCCGCGCCGGTAGGAACGGCACGTTGGGCTGCTCTGCGGCGTTCGGCTCCCAGCCTGCAAGCGCCTGCACGTCGTCGGGGGTGATCTCCCGGTCGTTGACCTGCCTTAGTACCGACTCGAGCAGGATGCGGATTGAGAAAGGCAGCCGGGTCAGCTCCACCGAATCCAGCGCCGACAGGCGGTGGAATTTGACCGCGCCTGCACTGGTTTCAAGCGTATCGAGCGTTCCGAATTGGTTGTTCATGGCTTGTTTGCGTCCAGGATTGGGGGCGCTAAGCGAGTATAACCGATGGCTGCCGGGCGGCGTCAGCGCCCCTCAGCTGAGCCCGAGCGCTTCAAAGATGGCCTCCGAATCGACGTGCTGTTCCATCAACTGCAAGAAGGCGTCCAGCTTCTCAGGCTGGCCCAGCCGGGTACGGCTGTAGGTTTGCTCGATCTGTTCAACCGCCTCGATGGTGTTGGCTTCGACCAGCAGGATCGGGATTCCCAGCGCGTCGGCCTGCTGCACCACAATCGGGCTGGGCTGCAGGTTGCCGGTCAGAATCAAGGCGGTGGTCGAGGTCTCCAACGCCGCAAGCTGGATGTCGGCCCGGTCGCCGCCGGTGATGACCGCCTTGTTCTGCTGGCGCCGGAAGCGCGCTAAAGCGGCTTCCGCGTTCATTGCCCCGACGGTGAAGGTCTCGATCAGCAGCTCCGGATCAAAACTTTCCGTTTTGACCTTGGCATCCAGCAGCTCGGCAACCTCGCCCACGCTCAGCGCCGACAGCCGCTGGCGGCGTGGCAACGTGCCCAGCACCTTGATCCCGTGTGACTGGAGATAGGCAGCGCCGCTTTCCTCCAGAAACCGCTCCAATTCTTGCGTGGCGTGATTCAACACGACACCCAGCAGCTGTTCGCCCAGCCGGTAGCGTGCCGCCAACGCATCGTCAAGCACCTGCATTTCGCCGTAGCAGCGCACCAGCACCAGCACCGGCGCGCCCACGCCCTCAGCGATTTTCAGGTTGGAGAGACCCATGGCGTAGCCCTCACGCAGCGAGGCGCCCCCTTCCAGCATGAGCAGATCAACTTCGCTGGCGATCGCTTGGGCAGCTTCCACCACAGTCTCGAGCAGTTCCTCCGTGCCGTTGCGCTCCAGGCGCGCGCGCAGCACCTCCGGAGTAACAATCACCGGCGATTCGGGCACTCGATCGGCGTCTAAGCCGAGCACGCGGCGCACGAAGTTGGTGTCCTCGTCTGCCAGCTGACCCTCCGGCGTGCGCCAAGGTTGGGTGCTCAATGGTTTCAAATATCCGACCGTGCGACCGCTGGCTTGCACCTGCTTGGCCAGCGCAAGGCAGACTGCGGTCTTGCCGGCGAAAGGCTCAGTAGAGGTCACATACAGTGCACCCATGGCTAGCTCCTTGGGCGACCGGCCGCAGAGAGCACCAGCCGCATGTCCAGGGCGATTCCCCCTTGCCCTGCCTCATAAACCACAAACGGATTGATGTCGATTTCGTCGATTTCCGGGAAATCGGTAACCAGCTGTCCGATTCGCAGCAGCGCATCTACCAGCGCCTCTTTGTCAACCGGCGGCCGTCCGCGCACTCCATCCAGCAATGCGGTGGCTCGGATCTCGCTCAACATGGCCTGCGCCTGCTCGCGGGAGAACGGAGCCAAACGGAAGGCGGCGTCCTTGAGGATCTCCACGTAGATGCCGCCCAGTGCAAAGGTGACCAGCGGTCCAAACTGCGGATCACGGTTCATACCGACCAACACTTCCAGGCCTTCCGGCACCATCTCCTGCACCATGCAGCCCCACAGCTTCGCTTCAGGAACGTAGCGCTGGGCTCGGTAGGTGATCAGATCAAAGGCGTCCCGCACGTCGTCCGGACCTTCCAGGCCGACCTTGACCCCGCCCACGTCGGTCTTGTGCAAGATATCGGGCGAGGCGATCTTGAGCACCACCGGGTAACCGATCTTCGCTGCGAGCTCGACCGCTTGATCGACATCCGGGGCCAGCCCGGCCTGTGGAATCTTGAAGCCGTAGGCCTCCAGCAGCTTGCGCGATTCGAAATCCCCGATGGTCACTCGGCCCTCCGAGCGCACGGCTTCAAACAGCTGGCTGGCCTGCTGGCGCTGCACTTCAAAGTGCTCGATCGCCGGTAGCGGCTCGGACTGGTAGCGGCGGTGCAAGTCCATGGCGTGCAGCGCCCGGGCTGCCCGCTCGGGAAATGGAAAGCGCGGGGTGTTTCCCTGCTGCAGGATCTCCGGCGCCTTGCCCAAGCTGGCCTGGCCCATCATGCAGCTCAGGATCGGGATCGAAGACTTGGCCGCCGCGGCCACGATCACCTCGGCGGTGCGATCGATATCGGTGGTGGCCTGTGGGGTGACCAGCACCAGGATCGCGTCGACGTGCTCGTCGTGGATGATCTGGTCCAGCACATACTCGTAGCGGTCGGAGCGGGCATCGCCCAGCAGGTCGATCGGGTTGGCAGCACTGGCGGCGTCGGGCAGGAACTGCTCAAGCTGGCGCAGCCGTTCCGGGTCGAAGCGCGCCAGTTTTAGGCCGAGCCGTTCGATGGCGTCGGTGGCCAGGATGCCCGGGCCGCCGGCATTGGTGATAATCGCCACCCGATCCCCCTGCAAGCGGGGCAGGTAACCAAACGCCAACGCGTAATCCAACAGCTCCTGCAGCGTCTCGGCCCGTACCACCCCCGCCTGGCGGAAGGCAGGGTTGTAAGCTTCTTCCGAGCCGGCCAGCGACCCGGTGTGGGAGGTCACCGCCCGGGCGCCGGCCTGGGTTACGCCAGACTTGACCACCACGATCGGCCTGCGCTTGCTGGCTTGGCGGGCCACCTCGATGAATTCTTGACCGTCCGGCAAGCCTTCGATATAGGCCAGGATCACCCGCGAGCTGTCGTCGTCAGCCCACTCACGCAGCAGGTCGGCCTCGCTGACATCGGCTTTGTTGCCCAGCGAGACGAACTTGCTCAGCCCCAGCCGCCCGGCCATCGCCCAGTCCAGGATGGCAGCGCCCAGCGCACCGGACTGCGACATGAAATTCATCGGCCCGGAGGGCGGCATGCCGGCCGAGAAAGAAGTATTGAGTGGGGTGTAGGTGTCGATCACCCCGAAGCAGTTCGGCCCGACCAGGCGGATGCCGAATTCCTTGGCGACATGCACCAGCTCGCGCTCGCGGGCGGCCCCCTCAACACCGGCCTCTCGGAAGCCGGCGCTGATGACGATCGCCGCCGGGATCTCCTTCTGGCCGCACTCCCGCAGCGCGTCCGGGACATAGGGATACGGGATTACGATCACCGCCAGGTCGATTGGTGCGGGGACCTCGAGTACCGAAGGAAAGGCTTTCAGATCGAGCACCTCTTCGGCGCCGGGATTGATCGGATAGACCTGTCGGCCGTCGTTGAGGAAGCCTCCGCTGAGGATGTTGTTGAGGATTACGTGGCCAAGTTTGGAGGGGTCGGTGGAGGCGCCAACCACTGCTACCGATTGGGGAGTGAAGAACTTGGAGAGCGGCATGGATGTCGGGCGAATTCTAGCATTCGCGCCGAGCGCGATACCAACCGATCGATCTGGTGCTCAGCTGTTCAGTTCAAGTGCATGCTGCACGGGTGCGTAGCTGCGCCGGTGTTCGCGGCAGGGCCCCAGCTGCAGGATGGCCTGGCGGTGCCGCGCTGTGCCGTAGCCCTTGTGCTGGGCGAAGCCGTAGCCGGGGAAGCGATCGCCGAGCCGGCGCATCATTTCGTCCCGCGTCACTTTGGCAAGTACCGAGGCGGCGGCAATCGACAGCACCTGCTGGTCGCCGCGAGTGATGGCTAGCTGCGGCAGCTCGATCTCGGGCAGGGCCAGGTGGTCGATCAGCAAATAACTGGGGCGGCATTTCAATTCGGTCAGCGAGCGCTGCATCGCCAGGCGAGTGGCCGGCAGTAATCCCAGCTCGTCCACTTCGGCGGCCGAGGCGAAGCCGACCGCATGGTCGAGCGCCACCTGGCTTATCTCAACCGCCCAGCGCTCCCGCGCTGCCGGGCGCATCAGCTTGGAATCCCGTACGCCGTCCAACGCGCTCGCCAGGTCGAAGCGCTCGAGCGGGAGCATAACCGCCGCAGCCACCACCGGCCCGGCCAGAGCACCGCGCCCGGCCTCGTCGAGTCCGGCGACCAGGCTGTGCCCCTGGCGCGCGAGCTCGAGCTCGTTGGCTAGGTCGGGCAGCGGGTAGGGGGCGCGGCGCATGCGGGCTCAGGTCGACTGCGTGGCGCAGCCGGTGTCAGCGGCGGACGTCGGCAGGGGAGCGCGTAGCGGCGCGCAACCTGGCCGGCTGGAGCGGCCCGCAGTCATTGGTATAGGCCTTGCCGCCAATTGCGCCGGATGCGCAGCAGATCAGTAAACATGTTCCAGGAATCGCTGAATAGGCTGACCCGGCTGCCCGGATTGTAGTACCAGGCAATCGGCACCTCGAGCACCCGGTAGCCGCGCTTGGTCGCCAGGAACAACAGCTCGACGTCGAACGACCAGCCGTCCAGCCGCTGCAGCGGGAACAGCGCTTCGGCGGCCGCGGCGGTGAAGCACTTGAAACCGCACTGGGTGTCGTGGAAGCGCGGTAGCGCCAGCAGACGCACCAGGGTGTTGAACACCCGGCCGATCCAGTGCCGGTAGGCCGGCTCGCCATAGCGCACCGCACCGGCCACCTCACGTGAGGCAATCGCGATGTCAAAATCGGTTAGCACCGGAGGCAAAAAGCGGCTGAGCTGCTCGATCGGCATCGATAGATCGGCGTCACAGATGAAGCGGTATTCGCCGGTCGCCTCCTGCATGCCGCGCCGAACCGCCAAGCCCTTGCCCCTTCGTTGCTCGCGCAGCAATCGCAGGTTGGGATCACCTCGAGCGAAGTCTTGCGCCACTTGGGAGGTGTGATCTTGGCTGCCGTTGTCCACCACCAGCACCTCCGTCTGATATGGCTGGCTGGCCAGGTAACGTTGGACTGTGGTCAGGGTGTTCGGAAGCCGGCGCTCTTCGTTATATGCGGGGATGATCAGCGAGAGAAAGGGCGCCAAGGAGCACTACTGTGGTTCAGAGAATTCCGAGATCGGTGAGAATGATGAATGCCACCGCCAGCAGCACCCCAAATTCGAAGATCCCCAGGATCCCCAGCACAATCCATTGGCGACGGGTGAATCGAC
>CAZJUE010000115.1:0-8486 GCA_964549025.1 uncultured Anaerolineaceae bacterium
TGGTGATCGCGGTCATCGTCGGATTGCTGTTCAGTATCGAATCGGCCCCGCACCGATTGCTGCTTCCCTCGACCCGAGCGACGATCCAGGGCGGCGGCGCTGCTGCAACGCCGGCAGACACTCACGCCGCGCACGAATCGGCCGCCGTTCAGCCACTCGATCGACGCGACCATCTCAACCGCGCGCTCACCATCGCAGCTGACGAGTTCACTGAGATGGGGCGCTACCTGGTGCTTGGCGCCGGATTGGCGGCGCTGCTGCAGAGCTTTGTGCCACAGTCCAGCCTGCTGGCGGTCGGCTCCGGACCGCTGCTTTCGATCGTCGTGATGGTGGCGCTGGCGGTCATCTTGTCGATCTGCAGCACCGTCGATTCATTCGTGGCGCTGGCCTTCTTGGGCAGTTTCTCGACCGGCTCAGTGCTGGCTTTCCTGGTCTACGGTCCGATGGTCGATATCAAGAGCACGCTGATGTACCTGACCGTATTCAAGCGACGTGCGGTGATTTACCTGGTCACCCTGCCGCTGGCGCTGACACTTATCGCCGCATTGTTCATCAACTTGTACCTGCCAATCTGATGTCCCAACGCCTATATCGCGCGCTGCAATCGCTGGTGTTGGTGCTGTTGGGGCTATTTCTGTTCAATCGGTTGATCGACGGCTCCCTGTTCTGGTACATCAACACCCGCTTTCTGCCGCTTACCCTGGTCGGGTCCATCGGCCTGATCTGGTTGGCGCGCACGCTGCTGGTGGAGCTGCAGCGCGAGTCAGGAGAGGATGGCCATGGTACGGCCGACCAGACCTCGCCGGCACATGGCCACCAGCGGGCACAGCGCTACCGTCCGGACGGCGAGCACACAGCCCACAACCCGCCGTGGCCAGCGCACGCTCATGGTCGCCACTCGCCCGCCGCGTTGTTGATGCTGGCGATCCCCGTTCTGCTCGGCGTACTGGTTCCGGCCCGCCCGCTGGGCGCTAGCGCGATCGCAAACAAGGGCCTTTCGACCATGGCGCCGCTACGGGTCGCCAGCGCGGATTCCCCGCTGCAAATGGAGCTTGCGCCGACCGAGCGCAGCGTACTAGATTGGCTGCGGGCTTTCAATCAGGTCGATGACCCAAGCCGGTACGCTGGCCAGCCGGCCGAACTGATCGGCTTCGTCTACCACGACCCGCGCCTGCCAGCCGAACAGTTTCTGCTCGGTCGTTTCACGCTCACCTGTTGTGTAGCCGACGCGGCCGCCATCGGCGTGATCGTAAACTGGCCGCAGGCAGCCGAGCTGCCAACCAACGGCTGGGTGCGGGTGACCGGGACGGTGCAGGTCGGGCAGCTCGACGGGTCGCGCATTCCGCTGGTCCTAGCCGCTTCAATTGAAGCTGTACCGCAACCAGCCCAGCCATATCTCTATAATTAGCCCCCAGACCGCTGCACCTACGGGACGACCCCACAGGCAACCGATGAACGAAGGACATCCACCCCAAGCAACGCCGATCGTAGCCCGGAACCTATGGGCCAGCTACGACAGCGCTGCTGCGCTGGAAGATCTGAGCTTCAGCGTCGACCACAGCCACCGAGTGGCGGTGGTGGGACCGAACGGCGCCGGTAAGACCACCCTGTTCCGGGTGATCGCCGGAGTGCTGCCAGCCAGTCGGGGCTCGATCCAGATCCACGGCCACGCGGCCGGTCAGCATGTCTGCGTGGGCTACGTCCCGGAACACAACCAGGTGAATCTGGACTTCCCCGCCAGTGTGAAAGACGTGGTGATGATGGGACGGGTAGGCGAGATCGGCCTGCTGCGCCGGCCACGCCAGTCCGACTGGCAGGCAGTTGAGCAGGCGCTGGATTCGATTGGCATGCGCGACCTGGAGTCGCTGCACTTCGGCGCGCTGTCGGCCGGCCAGCGACAGCGGGTTTTCCTCGCACAAACTGTCGCACAAGGCGCCGAGATCGTGCTGCTGGACGAGCCGCTCGCCGGGCTGGACGTGCCGTCGCAGGAGGCGTTGCTGGCGATCCTAGACGGCCTACGGCGGGATGGCATCACCGTGCTGGTGGCCACCCACGACCTCAACTTCGCCCAACAGCAGTTCGATAGAGTCATGCTGCTCAACCGGCGGCTGATCGCCTATGGAGAGCCGCTGGCCGTGCTGACCCCCGAGCATCTGACGCAGGCGTATAGCGGCAAACTGCACGTGGTCGGCGAGGCCGGCATGGTGGTGGCCGACACACACCACGACGGGCATTGAGCGTGGAAAGCGCGATCAGTCTCCTGATAGACCCACTCGCGGAGCCAGAGCTAGCGCGCGGCCTGTTGGTGGCGCTGCTGATCGGCGGCGTGGTCCCACTGCTGGGCAGCTATGTCGTGCTGCGCGGCATGGCTTTCCTGGGCGACGCGCTGGCACATATCATCCTGCCCGGCATCGTGGTCGCCTCGCTGCTCGGCTGGCCGCTGATCGTCGGGGCGCTGGTGGTCGGTGTGCTGGCCGCGCTGGCGATCGGCTCGCTTGGCCGCACGTCGGTTCTGCGGGAAGACACCGCAATTGGCGTGGTCTTCGCGGCCGCCTTCGCCCTGGGAATCGCACTGTTTTCAATCCAGCCAGACTACTCTGAGGAGCTGGAACACGTTTTGTTCGGCGACCTGCTGGAGCTCGCCGCCGGCGAGGTGGGACTGATCGCCGCGATGGCGGCAGTGGTGGTGCTGGTGGTGATCCTGTTTTTCAAGGAGTTCATGGTGTTGTCGTTCGACCGCCTGCTGGCCACCACCATGCGGCTGCCGGTACGGCTGCTGAACAACCTGATGCTGGTGCTGCTGGCGCTGGTGATCGTGATCTCCTTCAGCGCGGTAGGCGTGGTGCTGGTACTGGCAATGCTGGTAACCCCGACCTCGGCAGCCTACTTGCTCAAGCGGCGCTTAACTTCAATGATGATCACCGGCAGCCTGTTCGGCGTCGGCTCCGGGATCGCCGGGTTCTACCTGGCCTACTACTTGGGGATTCCCTCCGGTGCGGCGATCGTGCTGGTGGCAACCGCTCTATTCGCTCTCACCTACCTGCTCACACCACGCCGCGGCCAAATACTCCAACGCGCCGATGCCCATCACCCCTGACGAAGCCTCCGACCCTGTGGAAAAGGCGCTTTGGGGCTGTGGAAAACCCTCCAAAACGGTGGAGAAGCTCGCCGGCTTCGGTGAATTAGTTGTCGAATTATCCACAGGCTGCCGCCGCTTCCGGCCGACTCCGCCGACTGCTGTCGCCCAGAGCGCTCTTTCCACACATTATCCCGGCCGCACTGTTGACGGAATCTTCCCGCACCCGCGGCATCCTGTGGGGTGCATGGTGCGATTCTCCAAGTTTCCACAGGCCCTACGAAGACTACGACTCCTTAACTAGCTCATATGGAATAGTTAGATCACCCGAAACAAAACGAGGCGCCAATGCGCCTCGTTTTTCACTAGTGTGGTCTTGTCAGGGGCGTTGATTCGCGCCCGGTCTAAGGCTTCAGAGAAGCGGTCAGCTCACCCAGCCGCGCAGCTTGACCGCCTCGGCTACCCGTGCCACGGCCACCAGGTAGGCCGCCAGGCGGTTGTGCACCTTGTGCTCTTGCGCCGCATCGTGCACGGCGTGGAAGGCTGCGGTCATTTTGGCGTCCAAGCGCTCGTGGACCAGTTCTTCGGTCCAATAATAATCGTATGCGTTTTGCACCATCTCAAAGTACGAGACGGTCACTCCGCCGGCGTTGCACAGAAAGTCCGGGATCACGTACGCACCTGCCTCATGCAGGATCTTATCCGCCTGGGGAGAGGTCGGACCGTTGGCGAGTTCGACGATCAGCTTGGCATTAATGTCGCCTGCGTTTTGCTCGGTGATCACGCTCTCCAATGCCGATGGCATCAGCACCGTCACGTCCAGTTCGAGCAGCTCCTCGTTGCTGATCGGCTTGCTGCCTTCGAAGCCGGTCACCGAACCGGTGCTCTGCTTGTGCGCCAGCACCGCATCGTAGTCCAGCCCGTCTTCGCGGTAGATGCCGCCTTTGGAATCGGAGACTGCGACGACCTTCAGGCCGAGCAGCTCAACGCCCAGTTTGTGTGCAAACGAGCCGGCGTTGCCATAGCCTTGAATGGCCGCGGTGGCCCCTTTCAGCTCGATGTCCAGCGCCTTGCCGGCCTCGCGCAGGCAGTAGATCCCACCTCGGGCGGTGGCGTCACCGCGCCCGGCTGATCCGCCCAGCGCCAACGGCTTGCCGGTGATCACCCCGAACTCGTTATATCCCTTGAGGAAGGCGTACTCGTCGGCCATCCAGGCCATGATCTGGGGCGTGGTGTACACGTCCGGCGCAGGAACGTCCTTCTCCAGGCCGATGATGCGACCGACCTGGCGGATGTAGGCTCGGCTCAAGCGCTCCAGCTCGTTGGTTGATAGCTCCTTTGGATTGCAGATGATGCCGCCCTTGCCGCCGCCCAAGGGAATGTCGACCACAGCGCACTTCCAGGTCATCCAGGCGGCCAGCGCCCGCACCGTGTCGACGGTCTCGTCCGGGTGGTAGCGAATGCCGCCCTTGGTCGGGCCGCGAGCGTCGTTGTACTGTACCCGGAACCCGTGGAACACCTTGGTCGATCCGTCGTCCATGCGCACCGGCAGCGTCACGTGCAGCTCGCGCAGCGGCCAGCGCAACAGTTCATGGATCGCCGGATCCAGCTCCAAAACGGCGGCGGCCTCGTCGAGCTGCGCCTGTGCCACCTGGAAGGGGTTCAGGCTGAACTCCAGATCTGTATCCGTGCCTTTGGTCTCGGTAGCGGTAGCCATCGATTTGTTATTCTCCTTGTGCGGCTTGCGGTGCGAAGATAGCGTTCACGGTGCGCCGGAGCAAGTACCGTTGATCACTCTGGCGTTCGACTTTTTTCCAACAGCGCGGCCTCCAGAGTGGAGCGCACCACGCCGGGGTCTGCGCGGCCCCCTGTACGCCCAATCACCTGGCCGACGAACCACTGCAACAAACCAGTCTTACCGGCCAGGTACTGCTCCACCTCATCCGGGCTACTCTCCAGCACCTGGTTCACCAGAGGCAGGATCGCGTCTGGGTCACTCACCTTCAATAGGCCTTTCTCTTCAACGATCTCGGCCGGCGACCCACCGTGCAGGTGCAGCTCGGCCAGCAGCTCCTTGCCGCTGGTGCCGCTGATTCGATTGGTCTCCACCAAGTCCACAAGTTTGGCGAATGCAGACGGCGTGACCGCGGTATCGGCGATGTCGCTGCCGGTCTCGTTGAGCAGCCCGAACAGGTCGCCGGTCAGCCAGTTGGCGACCTTCTCGGGTGAGGCGCTCTCAGCCGCGGCGGCGGCAGACTCGAAGAACTTGGCCACTGGCCGATCTTCGACCAGCAGCGCGGCGACGTCGGCGCTGATCTCATACTCAGCCGCCAGGCGCTGGCGATTGGCGGCCGGCAGCTCGGGCAAGTCTTCACGGATGTTGGCGATCCAAGCCGGTTCGACCTGGAGCGGGGGCAGATCCGGCTCCGGGAAGTAGCGATAGTCGTGGGCTTCTTCTTTGCTGCGCTGCGAAACGGTCACCATCCGGCTTTCGTCCCAGCCGACGGTGTCCTGCTGTACCGAACCGCCTGATTGGAGCACCGCGATCTGGCGCTCGATCTCGTATTCCACCGCTTTGCCCAGCGCCCGGATGGAGTTCAGGTTTTTGATCTCGGTGCGGGTGCCCAGCTGCGCACCATCTGCGCCGACCGAGACGTTGGCCTCAAAGCGCATCACACCCTTCTCCAGATCGCCGCTGTTGACCTCCAGGTACTGCAGGATCGACCGCAACTCTGCGGCGTAGCGCCGGGCATCTTCGGCAGAGTGCAGATCCGGCTCGCTGACGATTTCAAGCAGCGGAACGCCCGAGCGGTTGAAGTCCACCAGCGAGTACTCCTGGTGGTGGACCAGCTTGCCGGTATCCTCCTCTAGGTGCACCCGGCGTATGCGTACCCGGGTCTCGGGGTCCAGGTCCAGCCAGCCGTGCTGCGCCAGCGGCAGCTCGTACTGCGAGATCTGGTACCCCTTGGGAAGGTCGGGGTAGAAGTAGTTCTTGCGGGCAAATACGCTGGTCTCGGCGACCGTGCAGTTCAGCGCCAGCGCCACCCGGATGGCGAATTCCACCGCTCGCTGGTTGAGCACCGGCAAGGTGCCGGGCATGCCGGTACAGATTTCGCAGACCGAGCTGTTTGGCTCCGCCTGAGTGGCGTCCACCACTGCGCAGCCGCAGAACATCTTGGACTCGGTCGCCAGCTCGGCGTGAATCTCAAGTCCGATGGTGGGGAGGTAGTCAGCCATCACCGACGACCTCGCGCCCAAGCCGTGGTCTCAAAGGGCATGTATACGCCATTCATCGTACAGCTCGCCGTAGAACAGCTCGAACACCCGGCCATCCTCGACCCGCACCCGGAAACGCCGGCCGCCGGGAATGCGCCACGAGTCTTCCACCTGCTCGATCACCAGCCGGTCGCCTTCCCAGAGCAGCGCGGTCGGGCGCTCGGCGTAGGTGAAGCTTGAATGGCACTCGACCAATTCGGCGGTCATTGAGTCAAATGTAGCGGCGGCCAGCAGAACAATGCGAGAGCGATCACCGCAAGTTTTCCAGGCGCTTCATTAAGCTCCGGGAGTCGGCAAAAATGGCGTCAGGCACCTTGGCCTGCACCTGCTCCAGTTTCTCCGTCTGGCCCTCGACAAAGATGATCGGCAGCTGGTCTGGACCCAGCTTGGTGCGCAGGTAGCTGGCGGTTTCCCGGCCATGGGAAGGCAACCGGGTCAGGTAAATCACCACCGCGTCCGGTGGATCGGCCAGGATCGCCTTCCCGGCCCGTGCCCCGTCTTCGCTTTCGGTTTGCACCTGCCAGCCGGCCGCGCGCAGCGGCTGCGCCAGCTCGTTCAGCTCGTCATCGTTCCAATGGATCAGGAACAGCCTGTTCACTGGGCCTCACCTCCTCCGTGAACTTGGGCGTTGTCGCCGATGTTAAGTGTGCCGCGTACGCCGGACACTTGAGCATCGCGTCCGATCAGCGAATCGTTCAGCTGGCTGTTCTGAATGCGAGCGCCGTCCTCGATGATCGTATCGCGCAGCTGGGAGCCCTCAATTTGGCAGTCCGGCCCGATCGAGACATACGGTCCAAGCTGCGAGTTGCTGGCACTGGCGGAGGGATCGAGGTACACGGGCGGCTCGAGCTGCACCGTATTCAGGTCGTCTCGCCCAAATACCTGGTCGTCGTTGCAGCGGCCGTGGCTCAGCAGGTAGCGGTTGGTCTCCAGCAGCGCAGCTGGTGTGCCCGAGTCATGCCAGGTTGAAACAGTCTTGGCCTGCATGCTTAGCCCGTCTTCAAGCAGCAGGTTGATGGCGTCCGCCAGGTAGTATTCGCCCTTTAGCATCGAACCACCCTGCATCTGGCGCTCGATGGCCTCGATCAGCGCCTGTCCCTCCGGGAAGTAGTAAAAGCCGACCACTGCCAGGTTGCTGACCGGCTCGCTTGGTTTCTCCACCAGGCGTTGAACGGTGTGTTTCGCGTCGGTCATCACCACGCCGAACCGACGCGGGTCTTCCACTTCTTTAACCCAGATCGCCCCCTGATCGGCCAGGCCCGAGAAATCGGCATCGATCAAGGTATCGACGAAGGCAATCAGGGTGGGCCCCTCGAGCCCTTCTCGCGCCAGCCAGATGGCATGCGACTGGCCCTTGAGCTCGTGCTGCACCACGAAGCGTGCCTTGAGCTCCGGGTAGCGGGCGGCCACAAAGTCGCGGATCTGCTCTCCCAGGTAGCCGATGATCAGCACCGCCTCGTCCAGGGGCTCAAGGCTCTGGAAGCTGTCCAGCAGGTGGGCCAGCACCGGCTTGCCGGCCACGCTGACCAGCGGTTTGGGTTTGGACCAGGTATGCGGCCGCAGGCGCGAGCCGTAACCGGCCATCGGGAGCAGCAGCTTCATCGGCGCCACTCGAACAGCACCGCGTCCAGGTCCAGCCGGATTGCCGGGCACTCGCGGCTGCAGATCACAGCGCTGGCCATCGCTCGTGCCACTCGGTGACCGATTGATAGGCGTGGGCGGCGGTGAACAATCGCTGCTCGCCCAGCTGCGGCGCCATCAGCTGCATCCCGATCGGCAGCCCATCCGCATCGAAGCCGACCGGGAAGGCCAGACCTGGGATCCCGGCCAGGTTAGCCGGCAGGGTAAAGACGTCTTCCAGGTACATCGAGAGCGGATCGCCCTCGTGGGCCCCGACGCCGAATGCGGTGGTTGGCGCCACCGGGCTGGCGATCAGGTCGACTTGCTGGAAGGCGGCTTCGAAATCGCCCTTGATCAGCGTGCGCACCTTCTGGGCCTGGCCGTAGTAGGCATCGTAGTAGCCGGCAGAGAGCGCGTAGGTGCCCAGCATGATGCGGCGCTTGACCTCCGGGCCGAACAATTCGCCGCGGGTTTGGAAGTAGTCTTCGGGGTATGAACCCGGCCCCAGGCGCGG
>CAZJUE010000116.1:0-8422 GCA_964549025.1 uncultured Anaerolineaceae bacterium
AGCAACCGACCAGCTGAGAGACGTATGCGGATTCGGCAGGGCAGCTCATCTGGGAATCGTTCCGAGAACTCTTCCAGAGGTCGAACGACGACTTTTCGAAGTAGGCTCCGCACATCCGGGCGGGCGATCCGCTCTGCGTCGTATTGAGCGGGAGTCACTTCCCCGTCGAGCAGGGCCACCGCCACGATGTATTGAAGGCTGTGGTCCGCCTCTTCCTTGCTGCGGACCAAGGTCTTGTCGCCCTCCTCGCCACCACCGATGATGTGATAGGCCACATCGAAGATTTCGATCTCGACGCTGGCCACCTCGGGTCCTGAGAGTCCGTGACGCTGCTTGAGCTCCAGGATCCCTTCGATCGCAGATTGGGAGTGGATCTCTGCGTTGTACTTCTTGACGATCGTGCGCCTCACGCGCTCAAGGTCCTCCCGCGCCCAATCGATCTCGAATCGACCGGCAATTGAATCCATAAACCCCTTCTTGCCTTCGAAGACCTCCTTGGGCCCAGTGAGCCCTCGCATCGCCAGAAAAGTCGCGTGGGTGGCACCTAAGGCGGTATTTGGGTAGGCAAGACCTTTCCAGTGCGAAAGCCGGCCCGTTCGTGTGACGCGCAGCGCGTTGTACGCAGTCCCGCTGATCGCAATCGCGTTGGCGGTCGGTTCCAGATCCAAGTCGAGCGCCTTGGATACGCCTGCCGCAACCGCATAAGATCCCTGCGTGGTGTGATCGAACCCCTTGGCCCGTACGGGCGCGACGTCGCTCAGGCGGGTCTGTACCTGGTAGGCGACTGCAAGCGAGGTCAAAAGCCCCGCGCCGCTTTGGTCGGCGTACTCGCAGGCGGCCAACACCGGGCCGAGGTTGTCGCTCGGGTGGCATGTCTCACCGGGGGCCAGGTAGCTGTCGTTGAAATCCAGGTAGCGCACCAGCGCGCTGTTGAGAAATGCCGCCCGATCTGGAGCGGCTCGGCCCCCGCCGATCAGCGTGCATTGGTCCGAGCCGCCGAAGTCATCGATCTGGCTTCGCACCAGCGTAATCGGGTACGCCCCCAGCGCGCCGATGGCGCAACCCACCGAATCCAACACCCGTAGCTTGAGCTGTTCCAAGGCGACCTCTGACAGATCGTCAAAAGACGCATCCAATACGAACTCGGCCAGCGCATCTACGAGGCTCATGGTTTCCTTCCGATCCCGGCCGGCGACCAGCCTGCGAAGCACAAGGCGCGGCGCGCCTTGCCGGCCGTAGAAACGGTTGAGACGTCAATCGTTTCGAATGCACCAATAGGAGGCTTGGGCCCAGGATCAGGCATCCGGACGGTTCCGATGTATATTCATGTGCCTTTCGTCTCGCGGGAGGTCATCCATGCCACGCACCGACACGCCAGATGTTCTGATCCATAGCGCGTCCATCATCACCATGGATGCGGAGAGAAGCCTGCACAGCGATGGGGCGGTGGCCATTCATCAGGGCCGCATCATCGATCTGGGAGCCTCCAGCGCTTTGCGCTCGAGATATCAGCAGGCCAAGGAAACGATCGACGCCTCGAACATGCTGCTGATGCCAGGGTGGATCAATGCCCATACGCACATCGCCATGGCCCTGTTCCGCGGGCTCTACGCCGGCGATCCGGGCTCGATCTACTCGGTGATGTTCCCGGTGGAGGAAGCCCTGGATGCGGAAGCCGCATACGATCTGGGCATGCTTGGAGCTATCGAGTGCCTCAAAGGAGGCGCAACGACCATCGTGGACCATTACTACTTCATGGATCAAATCGCCCTTGCCGTGGAGCGCATCGGATTGCGAGGCGTGCTGGGCCATACGGTAGCCGACCGCCTGGCTCCCTTTACTGGAGAAGCTGAACGAGCGCGGGCCATTGATTTCCTGGACAAATGGCAAGCCAAGAGTCCTCGGATCACCCCGGTGCTCGCCCCGCATTCGCCGGAAACGGTGACGGTCGAGACCTTTTCCGAGCTCAGCGCCGTCGCCCGGGACCGGGACGTACTGCTGCACCTTCATCTTGCACAGTCCCCCCATGAAGTCGAATCCATCCGTCGTGAGTATGGGATGAGCCCGGTCGAGTTTCTCGAGCACCATGGCCTTCTGAGCGGGCGGCTGCTGGCGGCACATGCCGTATTCGTCAACGAGTCGGACATCGAACGGCTGGCGGCCCACGACGTAAGCGTCGTCTTTTGTCCAACGTCGCAAGTTTCCTATCTCCATCGCGACGTCACCCCAACCCCCGAATTGCACAGCCGCGGCGTCAGGGTCGTGCTAGGCACCGACGCCGCCGCTGGAACCGGCAACATGAGCATCCTTGGCGAGCCGAGAACCGCCGCAATGGTTCAATTGCTGCGCTTTGGCGCCGACGGTCGGCTGTCTCCACAAACACTGCTCGGGATGGTCACAATTGAGGCTGCGAGGGCGATCGGCCTGCAGCATGAAGTCGGGTCGTTGGAGGTCGGAAAGCGCGCCGATGTGATCCTGCTCGACCTTCAGAATGCGGAGTTGGCCCCAATGAATGATCCATATTTCATCGCGATCTACGGCATGACCGAGCCGAACATCGACACGATCATGGTTGACGGGAAAGTCGTCTACTCGGATGGGACGGTGGCTGGAGTTGATGAACAGGCAGCAGTTGGGAAGGCGCACGAAGTCCGGACCGCCGTGCTGGAGCGAGCGATCATTCGGCATCCCCGGCTCTCCGAATCCCTGACTTGGCGAAGGGCGGGATAGCCCGGCCGGATCAACAGGTGGTATGAAACATCCCCGGGCTCGGCTTCGACAGCAAATATGGGAGAGAACCAGATCGCGCCGCCCGACATTCCTACCGGCTCTCCTCCGGCAACCGTTCGCCGCGTTTGCGATGTAGGTAGGCATCCCGATCGCGGGTTGGGATCGTGACGGTGAGCAGGCCGTTCTGAAAGTGTGCCTCGGTTGCATGAAGCTCCAGGTCATCCCAGAGCAGCGGAAACACCCGATTGATGTTCCCGTACGGAAGCTCTGCAATGAGATACTCGCGTTCACTCTCAAGCGTCTGCTGGGCCGGGTGCAGCTCGGCCTCTACCCGTAGAGCGTTTGCGCCAAGCGTGACCTGAATGTTGCCGGGCAAGCAGCGCGGCAGGCCAACGTTTAGCACCGCATAGCTGTCGGTTCGATAGAGGTTGGCCAGCACGCCCGCTGTTGGCCGGCCAGGCTGCCGGAGCTCCTCTTCACTGCGCTGTATCGTCACCCGATGAAGTCTGGGCCTGGTAGTCATGAATACCTCCTCAATGTACTGTTCGCGGGGTCTTCGCCTGGACCACCGCCTCTGGATCCATCCGCGCCCTCCTAGCTCAGCAAGAACTCCTTTTTCATCCCCAGGGCCCGGTCAGTGATACGAATGGAGTCCTCTGCGCTTTCGATCGTTCCAATCAAGGCTCGAATGGCGTCGATCGTTTCCGGGACGACAATCGCCTCGTTGTAGACCTGGTAGGTGTAGTACAGCTCTCTTCCTTGCACTTTCAGGACATCCTCCCAAAGGGCGACCTCCCACATGTCCCCGCGCGGCCGCCCGAGATCCTTCATCAGCTCGATCGTATGATTCAGGGCTGTGATCCCGTCCGATATGCGAATAAACGCAATGCGCGGGGCGGCACGGAACGCCGAGAGTACTTCCTCTCGGTCGGCCGCCCGGGTGAGGTTCACGATCCAGTAATGATTATGCGTCTTGGTGTGGGCCGCTTTGGCGGCGATGGTCACCACGTCCAGATCGGGCACGACGGTTTTTGCGTCCGGTCCTTGGTGGCTCGGGATCCGAGGTTCGGGAACGACTGTGTTCATGATCCCGCCCCGGTCTGATTCCCATGGGTCTGTCGCCCTGCGCACCAGGACACCGCGGGCGTTGGCAAGCAGCCCCGCGGCTCTCAGGGCAAACAATGTGCGCACCGTGCTGGTCGTGTTGCACGAGACGACTCGCGTAGCGGACAGGCCGAGAGCGCTCTCGTAGTTCGCCTGGGCAACGAATGAGTGGTTGGTCAGCTCATGTTTTTCGCCACCCTGGAGCACGGCCTTTACACCAGCAGCTTCATAGCGAGTCAGGTTTTTGGCGCCGACCCCTTTGGGGGTGCAGTCTGCGATCGCATCGACTGCTCCCAGCAACTCATCAAGCACACCCCGAATGTGGACACCCGCGTTCTTCATCTCAGCGACCGCATCGGGTGTTGAGGCGAAGACATCGAGCCCCAGTAGCCCAGCGGCCTTGACTCGATAATCGCTGGCAACATCGCTGACGCCAACCAGGTCCATGTCCGGTTGGAGCTGGACCGCGTCTGCCACCCGTTTGCCAATCACTCCGTAGCCATTAACGCCAACCCGAATCGCTTTACGGTTCACAGTTCCTCCGGATCGTTTAATGCCTTCGCTTACCCATGGCCACAGGGATCACATACGAACGCAGGCTCAGGACCGTGCTCATTGTTCGGCAGGGCCTGCTGGATACCATGGCTTTGAGGAGTGGTCGATTGTCCCTCACCCAACACCCGCATGTGTCAGTTGTGTCAGGGCGAATCGGGTGTGGCTGACAGCCCCGGAGCGGGGATCAATTGTTCACTCAACTTTCCTCCGCCCTGACCCATAACGCCGACGCTTCCCATGCCTTTCTTCCAACCGACCGAAACCATCCACCAACTCGCCGGATAGGTGACGAGGAAGCCAACTGCGATGGAGGCCGACATGATGCCCCAGAACTCCAAGCTCGTCGGAGCTGGCATATGGCCTGCGCCGCCAGCTCCGGCACGCATCAGGAAATACATGGTCGGAAACATCCCCAGGACCATCGCCGTGAGCGAGACCAACTCCGCCCGTGCTCCACTGCTCAAGGCCTCCCGAAACGACTTGCCCATGAACACTCGTATGGGCGCCACCTGAAAGATCAGCCAACCGAACAGGAATGCAAAGACGTATTCGATGGCGAATTCTGCTGCAACGGGGAGGTGAGCACTGTTGATGATGATCGCTACGATGACGATCCCAAGCGCATCTCCAGATACGCAGTGAATGACGGACCCCAGGGCCCGCTTCCACATCGGCGCGACGAATTCGCCGTGGTCGCTGGCACGCGGGGCGCGGCAAGAAACCACGTAGAGGATGAGGCCTGCAATCCCCAAGTAGAGGATGACCAACAGCCAGCCGACCTTGATAATGGGCATGATCTTGGGCTGATGGGTAAACAGGTCGTAGCCGGCCCAAGCAGCTGCCAGTACGGCACTGGCGAACCAGACGGTGAGAAAGATGTCCATCGGATTATCTCCTAACCAGGGGCCTTGCAGGCCTGCGATAGTGTTCGGGAAACAATAACACCAGGACGCCGACGCCAAGAAAGCTGGCGAAGAACAATATTGTGACGACGTAGGGGGATGGGCCTTCGAAGGCGCTCGAGGCTGGTTTGCTGACGGTCGTCCCAAGGGAATAGACCAGCCACGTCAGAACTGCAAGAGTGAGCCAGTGTGCGAAGAAGTTCCCTGTGATGTATCGACATAGGAAGATCAGGCCCGCCAGCAGGACCGGGCTGATGAGCAGCAGATAGGCTGCCACAGTCGACAGGCGGAAGTTGTCGAACACCAGTGGCCGCTGCATGCCGACTTGTCGAGCGAAGAGATCGCCCAGCACCACGCCCAAAGTCAGTGTCGCGCCGAAGAACAGAGTCTTCCACAAATAGGGCCGAATCCGTTCGAAACTCATAGTCCCGTGCCTTTCCGCGACGTCTGAAATGCTACAGGACGGCAACAGGCATGTCACGACCCAAAGGTGTTGTCGGCGGGCTGTTTGTCCATGTGGAACCAATCCTCATTCAAATGACCCGCTGTCGACACGTACGGGTCATGACAACCACCCTTTGCGGCCCGTATGCTCGTTGTGCCGTCGGGTGACCGTGACCCGCACGGTAGCCATGACCCCGCTGGCGATCATCGGCTGGATGCACCCAGTGCTGGCGGAGGTCGCCATGGCCACCAGTTCAAATCCGGTGGTAGGCAAGGCCAACTGTCTACGGAAGGAGGATATCCGCCCCAAGTACTTGCGCGATACCGGGTCGAGGGCTGTGTCCTCGGCCGAGCAATGGATCGCAGGATCAGCGGGGTGATCGCGTAGCCTGATCGGCAAGCTTGGACACTCGAGGCAAACCACACAAGACATGGCAACCCAGGTCTTCAACGGCCAGAAATACGCAGAGGCGGCACAGCCGGAATCGGCCCCGTCCACGCCGCGCCGGGAGGCAGCGACTCGTGGCATTACAACCCACGACCTTTCGAACCTATTACTGTCAACGGCGCTGTTCGAAGTCGGCGGGAATATGGTGTATGTGATGCTGATGGAGCGAACGTTCGCGCTGGGGGGCCCCGCTGGCATCGGCGTTTTCCTCTTGCTTCAGGCTGCAGCGCAACTCCTGCTTGGATCGCTAGTCGGGTCCTTCACCAACAAACTGGGAACTCGACGCTCGGAGATCTTTGGACTACTTGCGCTAGCTTCGCTTGCGCTCGGCTTGGCCCTTACCGACCTGCTCGGCATCGTCTACCTGCTTGCCCTGCTCGTGACGATCGCCCGCCTTTTCGTGGTCACCTCGAGGCTTCCGCTGCTCTCCCAACTCAGCACTCGAGATCGCTACCTTCGGGGGAACTCAGCCATTTCCGTGCTCGAAGGGATCGGTCTGTTCGTCGGGCCATCGCTTGCGGCCGGGCTGCTCCTGCTGCGGGCAGATTTTCGACTCCCGCTTGTCGTCGCGTCGGGCATGTTTGCGCTGTCCGCCATCCCGCTGTTGCGCTGGCCGATTTCTGATTGGCGTCCTCGAACGATGCCTGCGGCCGCTGTGCTCACTGACATCAAAGCGGGTTGGAGGCACATCGTGCACACTCGACCGATCTGGGAAGTGCTGGTGTGTCTGGCAATCTCGAGTCTGGCTTTTGGCGCCATCATGCCGATGCTGCCCTCCCTGGCCCGGCAAGTCGGCCTGGCAATGGAGGGGAGCGGGATTCTCGTTGCGGCAATCGGGCTCGGATGGACGTTCGGCCCGCTCTCAGCGGGACGGCTGGTAGGTCGGCTGAGCTACACCAAAGCGTTGCTCGTCGCCGGGCTGACGACGCCGATGGCCGTGTTGGCTATCGGCTACCCTTCATCCGTCCAGGCTGTCGTGGTTGCTTTGGTGGCGGCATCCTTCGCTGGCGGCTGTCTGTACGTGGTTGTAATCACGGTGGTTCAACGTTTGACCCCAAGGGCGCTGCAATCCTCCATCATGGGAACCGAGCAAGCGCTATCAGCAGTTATTTGGATCCTTTCGGCCGGCGCAGTCACACTTGCCACCGCAATTGCACCTGCAAGTGCTGATCCTCGCTGGCTGTTTATCCCAACCGGAGTCCTGGGATCAATTGCTGTACTCGCCTGCTGGTCGTTTGGAAGGCGCAGCCTACAAGCACTAATGGATGGCGTAGCGGTCAGGATTAGATAAGCGGAATTGAAATGCGACCCAAGCACCGATTGCCCAATCAGGTGAACTGCGCCGAGCAGTGCCTTGGCACGCTTGCCGCGCTGGGCCTATCTTGGGATGACGCAGTTACGAACTGGGTTGGGCCCAAATCCAAGCACGCCCTACTTCTTCATATTCCGAGCGGCAACCGCTTCGACTTCCGCTGGGATGCGAGCTCTCGCTTCAAGGGGCTTGAGCTTGCCAGCCAAATTGCCTACGGTTCTTTAGGCCGAGTTTCGGTGTTCTCCGTAGGTTCGGATCGGTAGTATTGGGACCGGAAGCAGCCTCCGGTGGGGAGGCGAAGCTATCTTGTTGTCAACCGGGTGGCCTAATGGGAGTCGGCCGACGGGAAGGAAGATTATGAGCAATTCAACAGTGACACTGCCGGTGAAGGGAATGACCTGCGCCTCGTGCGTCGCGCACGTTGACAAGGCTTTGCGCGGCGTCGACTCGGTGTCCGAGGTCAACGTGAACCTGGCCACCGAGCGAGCGACGGTCACGATGGACGACGGACGAGTTGAAGTGCGCGATTTGGTGGATGCGGTGGGGCAGACCGGCTATGAGGTCCCGGTCGAGCGGGTGGTGCTTCCGATTGGCGGCATGACCTGCGCCTCCTGCGTGGCGCACGTCGAGGGTGCCCTTTCGGACGTTCCCGGGGTGGTCGAAGTGAATGTCAATCTGGCGACCGAGAAGGCGACCGTCTCCTATGTACCCGGCGTTGCCACGCTGGCCGATTTCAAGCAGGCTGTCGCCAAGACCGGCTATGAGGTTTTGGAGACCTCGGCCGAGAAGGAGCAGCAGCTGGAGGACCAGGCCGAGCACAAGATGGCAGATGCGCGCTTCCGGGTGCGCGTCGCCTGGGGATTCACGGCCCCGATCATCCTCTGGATGTTTGCCGAGATGTTTTTCGGCATCTTCTGGCCCAACGAG
>CAZJUE010000117.1:0-8391 GCA_964549025.1 uncultured Anaerolineaceae bacterium
AGATCTATGCCGGCATGGCGGTCTACGACACGATCCAGCAGCTCAACGCACCGGTGCAGACGGTGGCGGTCGGCATGACCGCATCGTTCGGCACGGTGCTGCTGGCAGCCGGCAGCCCCGGGCACCGCTTCGCGCTGCCCAACGCCACCATCCACATGCACCAGCCGCACGGCGGGGCGCAGGGACAGGCCACCGACATCGAGATCCAGGCCAAGGAGATCTTGCGGCAGCGGGAGAAGATCAATAAGATTCTCGCCCATCACACCGGCCAACCGCTTGAGGCAATCGAGCGCGACGTCGAACGCGACTTCTACATGAACGCCGAAGACGCCAAGACGTATGGCTTGATCGACAGCGTGCTGGCGCCGATGGAGCTGACCAAGTCGGAAGACGGCAAACAGGCTGAGAAGGTCGAAGAGTAATCACTGAATGACTGACACCGAAGATCGGTCGCGACGCTGCTCGTTCTGCGGACGCCCAGAAGAGAAGCTCTCGCGACTGATCTCCGGCCCCGAAGGGGTCTTCATCTGCAACGAGTGCGTCGACCTGTGCGGCGATATCCTGCACGGCGACATCACCAAAGGAGAAGACCTGGGGCTGGCCGTCGAAGGCCGGCCGGGGCTGGCCCCGATGCAGATCGCCGAACGGCTGGACGAGTACGTGGTCGGCCAGAACCACGCCAAACGGGTGCTCTCGGTGGCGGTCTACAACCACTACAAACGCATCGGCGTGCAGCCGCGCGGTCCGGTCGAGCTGGAGAAAAGCAACATCCTGCTGATCGGCCCGACCGGCGTGGGCAAGACGCTGCTGGCGCAAACGCTGGCCCGCATTCTAGACGTGCCGTTCTGCATCGCCGACGCCACCGCGTTGACCGAGGCCGGCTACGTCGGCGAGGACGTCGAGAACATCCTGCTGCGGCTGCTGCAGGCCGCCGACCACAATATCGTCAACGCCCAGCGCGGCATCGTGTACATCGACGAAATTGACAAGACCGCCCGCAAGTCGGGGCACAATCCGAGCATCACACGGGACGTGTCCGGCGAGGGCGTGCAGCAGGCGCTGCTGAAGATCATCGAGGGCGCGGTGGTCAACGTGCCCCCGCAGGGGGGACGCAAGCACCCGCACCAAGAGTTCGAGCGGGTGGACACGACCAACGTGCTGTTCATCTGCGGCGGAACCTTCGACGGGCTGGCGGAGATCGTGGCGCGCCGGGTCGGTACGAAAGGCTGGGTCGGCTTCGGCGGTTCGCAGGCCGATCTAGCAGCGCGGGCCTTCGACGAAGCTGCATTGCTGCGGCACGTCGAGCCCGACGACCTGATGGAGTACGGCATGATCCCCGAGCTGGTGGGCCGGCTGCCGGTGACCGCCAGCGTCGAGCCGCTGGACATCGCCTCGCTACGCAGGATCCTGACCGAGCCGCGCAATTCGCTGACCCGCCAGTTCCAGCACCTGTTCGAGATGGACGGGGTGGAGCTGGTGTTTACCGAGGAGGCGCTGGAATACGCCGCCGAGTTGGCGATGAAACGCGAGTCGGGGGCCCGTGGGCTGCGCTCGATCGTCGAGAACGCGCTGCTGGAGGTAATGTTCGACATCCCCTCCCAGCCGGAGATCCGCAAGGTGGTGGTGGACGAGCAGGCAGTGTCGGGCGAGGCCATGCCGAAGCTGTTCGACGAGTTCGGAGATGAGGTCGGCGCGGACGAAGAGGACGACCTGACGCTGGCGGCCTGAACACGCGTTGGAGTCAGTTGTGGAATCGAGGGGCGCTGAGTGCAGCGCCCTTGTTGTTTGAGGTGAGATGGGCGAGCTGAGCGACATTCAGGGGTTCGTGATCGACATGGACGGCGTGCTGTGGCGCGGCGCACAGTTGATGCCCGGCGTGGATGATTTCCTCGAACTGCTGCGAGCGCGCTACCTGCCCTTCGTGCTGGTCACCAACAACGCTAGCCAAACCACCGATGAAGTGCGCGGCAAGCTGGACGTGTTCGGGATCTCGATCGAGGCCAAGGACGTGCTGACCAGCGCCACCGGCGCGGCGGAATTCCTGCTGGAGCAGGAGCTAGACAGCCACCGAGTGTATGTGATCGGCGAGCCGCCGCTGCGCGAAGCCATCAAAGGGGCCGGATTCCAGATTGCCAGGCGCGGCGACGAGGTCAGCGCAGTGGTGGTCGGGATCGATTTCGACCTGCGCTGGAAGCACCTGGAGCAAGCCGCCTACGCGCTCAATAACGGCGCTTTCTTCCTGGGCACCAATCCCGATCGCTCGTTCCCCACTGAACACGGCCTGGCGCCGGGCAACGGCGCGACGCTGGCCGCGCTGGAGGCGGCCACCGGCCGCGAGCCGACGATCTATGGCAAGCCGGAGCCGCACCTGTTCCGCGGCGCGCTCAAGCGCATGGGCACCAAGCCGGAACAGACCCTGGCGCTGGGCGATCGGCTGGAAACCGACATTCTGGGCGGACAGCGGGCCGGCCTGATGACCGCATTGGTGCTCACCGGGGTGACCGATCGGGAGGCGCTGGAGCGCTCCCGCACTCAGCCGGATTGGGTGTTCGAGGACCTGGGGGCGGTGGCCGAGGCGATCAAGTAGGGGCAGACATCTCCCGGAATCAAATAACGGGTGGCTGGGCCACCCGTTTTCGTTTTAGCAGGAGTCGGGCTTACCCTCGAATACGGTGCAGCGCCTCGGCGGCCTCGACGGTCAGCGGAATGCGCACCTGAATGCGGGTGCCCTGCCCGATGGTGGATTCGATATCCAGAACGCCGCCCACCATCTCTGTGCGCTCGTACAGGTTGATCATCCCAAGGCTGCCGCGGGCCTCGTAGTTGTCCTGGATCTCGCTCAGGTCGAACCCCACCCCGTTGTCCTCGATCTCCAACAGCGCCAACTCGCCGCCGTTCTGTGGATGCAAGCGCACCCAGATGTGGTCGGCCTGGGCGTGCTTTCGGGCGTTGTTAACCGCCTCTTCGACCAGGAAGAACACCACCCCCTGCTTGCCCACTTCCATAGCCCCTTCAACGCCGGCGTCGATGTCGATCTGCACCTTCTGGCTGTGCATCTCGTCGAACTTGCGAGCCAGGTCCTTGAGCGCGGCCTTCAAGCCATCCGACTCGAGGATCAGCGGCCGCAAGGTGAACAGCATCTGGCGAATCTCTTTGGAGGTGCGGCGGGCCAGCTCCTCGATCTTGTAGAGCTCGTCGCTGGCGGCCTTGGCGTCGCGGGTGATCAGCCGGCGAGCGAAGTTCACCCGCATGGCAATGGCGCCGATCGACTGCGCCGGCCCGTCGTGCAGGTCGCGGGCCAGCTTCTTGCGGGCCTCCTCCTGGATCTCGGCCATGCGCTCCTTTTCCTGCTCGAGCTGAGAATACAACTGGGCGTTTTGCAGGGCGACGATGGCCTGCTGGGCGATGGCCTCGACGATCTCCAACCCGGCCTCGGTCAGCGCGCCGGCCTCCGGGTGTCCGAACACCATCACGCCGTAGATCTCCAGCCCGACCACCAGCGGAATGCCGACCGCCACCGAACAGCGCCGGAAGGAGAGCAGCCGGCAGAGCTCCGGATCGGCCTTGGGATCGTCGGTGATCATGGTCTGGCCGTTGGTGAGCGCCTGTTCGACCAGGCCGAGTTGGCCGGGGATGTCTGCGTTCTGGTCGGCGGAGATAAAACCGCGGGTGGAGACAATCTGCAGCCGGTCGTCGTGAAAGAGCAGCAGGGCGCTGACCAGCCCGGCGCCGGAAGCGTCGGTGAGCACGCTGGTCGCCAGGTCGAGCGCCATGTCCATCACCCGCTCGTAGTTGAGCGCGGCATTGAGCGCCGCGGTGCCCCGCAGTACTGTGCGCAGCCGCTGCACCTCGCGCTCCAGCCGGTCGTCCACGATCGGCTGCACAGCGGCCTGGTCCGGCGCTTGCTCCGGCTGTGGCTCCGGCTTTGGAGGATCGGCGAGTTCGCCGGTCACCAGTTTGTTGAATAGGTCTTCGATGGCGCCCAAAGTCGCTCCCTAGGCAGCGCGCGCAGCCACGGACGGCAGCCGCGCCTCCCTCGAACCCACCACTAGCGCCCCAAGCGTACCAGCAACTGTTACTGCACCCGTCCTTACAGTTGGCCTACACCCCGCCGGGGCACAGCCAGCAAACGGCCGCAAGCAAGTACCCTTGCGGGGCACAGGCACCCCTCCGGGGCACAGGCAGCCGGCCCCTGCCGGTGGCACTTCGATTATCATAGCTCCAATGGCGCCAGGAATCACGCTGGCCCCTTCGATCCTTTCCGCCGATTTCCTGCAGCTGGGGGCGGCGATCGAGGCGGTTGAAGCGGCCGGAGCCGACTGGATCCACATCGACGTGATGGACGGGCACTTCGTGCCCAACCTCACCATGGGGCCGGTCATCGTCCGGGCGGTGCGCAGGGCGACCGCGCTCCCGCTGGACGTGCACCTGATGATCGAATCGCCGGAAAAGCATCTCGAAGACTATGCCAAGGCCGGCGCCGACAGCCTGACGGTACATGTCGAAGCGACGGACGACCTGGCAGCGGCGGTCTCCAACATCCACCGGCTCGGCCTGCGCGCGGGCGCGGCGCTCAGCCCCGGCACGCCGGTTTCGACGCTGTCGGGCGCGCTGGAGGCGCTCGATCTGGCACTGGTGATGACGGTGCACCCGGGCTACGCCGGCCAGGCGTTCATGGCCGACCAGCTGCCCAAGGCCGGCGAGCTGCGGCGGCTGCGGGAGGCGGGCAAGACCGAAGCGTTGATCGAAGTGGACGGCGGGATCTCCGCCGAAACCGCCCCCGAAGCGGCGGCGGCCGGCGCCGACGTGTTCGTGGCCGCCAGCGCGGTGTTCAAGCACCCTGCGGGGATCGCGGCGGGGGTCACCGCCCTTCGCCAGGCGCTGGAGACCGCGCCGGCCTGGGAGGCGGGCTAGTGCGCACCGGCGGAGAGAGCTTGCGTTTCGGAAGCGGAGCTGTCCGGGTAAACAAAAAAGCATCCTCCAAGAGGATGCCTGGTGGGCGGCAGCCGACGGCTACGGCATCGCCATGCGCTTGATGCACTTGGCGCACAGCGTCTTGCGGACCAGCCGTCCCTGCTCCATCACCCGCACCTTCTGCAGGTTGGGTTTGAATTGCCGCTTGGTGGCCTTCATCGAGAAGCTCCGACTCTGGCCGAACTGGGTGGTTTTCCCGCAGTTCTCACACTTCGCCATACCGAACCAAAACCCTTCCGTTAAAGCGGCCGCAATCTTACCATAGAGCACAATGAGCGAAGAAAACAATCACTACGGCCAGATCACGATTTCCGAAAAAGCCATCGCCAGCGTCGCCGCCCGGGCGGCGGTGCGGTCTTACGGCGTGGTCGGCATGGCGCCCAAGACGCTGGTCGATGGGTTGGTCAATGCGCTGGCCCGCGACCCCCGCCACGGCGTGGAGGTGGCGGTGATCGGCGGCACCATCCTGGTGGACCTGTTCATCGTGGTCGAGTACGGCACCCGGTTGGCGAGCGTGGCCACCAGCGTGGCCAATACCGTGCAGTACCAGCTGGAAAAGAGCATCGGCCTGCCGGTGGAGGCGGTGAACGTACACGTGCAGGACCTGCGCGTCAGCCCGGCCGAATGAAACCTGCCGATCGAGATAAGGCGCGCCAGCGGCTGGCTGAGCGCTATCGCTACGTCGACGCGCGCCTGCTGGTGAGGCTGACCGAGGCCGGCCTGACCTGGCTGCGCACCAACCAGGAAACCGTCAATCAGCTCAACGTCTACCCGGTGCCCGACGGCGACACCGGCACCAACATGACGCTGACCATGCAGGCCGCCAGCAAGGAGGTCGAGACGGTCAACGGCCGCTCGATCGGCCAGGCGCTGCAGGCGTTGGCACAGGGGGCGCTGATGGGCGCCCGCGGGAACTCCGGGGTGATCCTTTCGCAGCTGTGGCGCGGCTTCGCCCGCGAGCTCGAAGACGTGGACGAGATGGACGCCCAGGCCTTCGTACGCGGTTTGGCGGCCGCTCGCGACACCGCCTACCGCGGCGTCGGCCAGCCGGTGGAAGGCACCATCCTGACCGTGTCTAAGGACGTCGCCAGCGCCGCCGAACAGGCGCTGAAGAACGGCGCGACCTCCAATCTCGATATCCTGACCGCCGCAGTGCAGGCGGCCGACCAATCGGTCGAGAACACCCCCAACCTGCTGGAGGTGCTGGCGAAGGCCGGCGTGGTGGACGCCGGCGGGAAGGGGCTGTTTTTCATCCTGGAAGGCATGCTGCGGGCTGCGCTGGGCATGGACCTGGATGCCCCGCTGGTCAGCATCCAGGTCGATCGCGACCGCATCATGAGCGTCGAGGGCGACGTCGAAGCCGGTCAGGACTGGGAGGTGGTGGTCGACTTCCGTCCCACCCCCGAATTCAACATGCAGCCATTCACCCAGGGTCTGACCGAGATGGGCGTGTCGCTGCAGCTGGCCGAAGGCGAGGACGTGGTGCGCATGCACATCCACGTGCCAGACCAAACCCAGTACGAGCCGATCAACTACTGCATGCAGTTCGGCACGGTCACCAACGTGCACATCGAGAACCTGATGGACCAGCTCGAGGAAAGGCGAGAGCCGCAGCACGAGCTGCAGGAGGTCGAGCCGGGCCAAATCGGCGTCATCGGCGTAGCTTCCGGCGCCGGGCTGGCATTGGTCATGGCCACGCTGGGGGTATCCTGGATTATCGAGGGCGGCCAGACGATGAATCCCAGCGCGGAGCAGATTCTGGCCGCCATCGAAGAGCTGCCGACCGACCTGGTGATCGTGCTGCCCAACAACAAGAACATCATCATGGCCGCCAAACAAGCGGCCGAGCTCAGCGACAAGCAGGTCAGAATCGTACCCACGGTTTCGATGCCGGAGGGCATCGCGGCGCTGGTCCAGTACGATCCGGACGGCGATCTGGACCAGTTGGCCGGTCAGATGGAAACTGCCGGCGGCGAGGTCGTCACCCTGGAGCTCACCCGGGCGGTGCGCGATGCCGACCTGGACGGGGTGTCTGTGGGCGAGGGCCAGTACATGGGGCTGGTGGACGACGTGCTGGTGTTGGCCGGCGACGAGCTGGAGCCTACCTGCCTGGAGCTGCTGCGGCGGGCCGGAGCCGACCAGCTCGAGCTGAGCACCGTGTACCGCGGCGCCGACCTGGAGGCACAAACGGCGGAGGCGATCTTCGGCAAGATCCAGTCCGAATTTCCCGACCAGGAGCACGAGCTGGTAACCGGCGGCCAGCCGCACTACGACCTGGTCCTCTCGCTCGAATAGCCATGGCCAAGATCCGCATCGTCACCGACAGCTCGGCGCGATTCCTGGATGAAGCTCCGATCGATCACGAACTGGTCACCCTGGCACCCACCACGGTACGGCTGGGCGATCAGCGCTTCGAGGATCATCCGGCACTCAGTTTGGAGCAGCACCGCGAGCTGTTCAAGCAGTATCCCGGCCAGGCCTACGCCGACCCGCCCAGCGTGCAGCAGCTGGAGCAGATCTACGCCTCGCTGCAGGAGCAGACCGACCAGATCGTATCGCTGCACACCTCCGGCGGCATCAGCGCCGCCTACCGCAACGCGCTGCGCGCCAGCGAGTCGTTTCGGGGGCGCTGCGACATACAGGTGATCGATTCGACCAGCCTGTCGGCGGGATTGGGCATGCTGGTCAGGGGCGCGGTCGCCGCCGCCGAGAAAAGCGACGATCTGGAAGACGTGGTGCGGGCGGTACGCAGCCTGATCCCCCGGCTGTACCTGGTGTACTTTCTGGACGACCTGGTGTTCCTGGAGCGCAATGGACTGGTGAGCAAGTCGCAGGCCATCCTGGGCAACATGCTCGGGATCCTGCCGTTCCTGACCGTCGAGCACGGCCGGTTGATCCCGATGGAGAAGGTGCGCACGCGAGTGCGGGCGCAGGAGAAGTTGATCGAGTTCGTGACCGAGTTCGCCGACATCGACCAGCTGGGGATCATGCACAGCACGCCCGAGCCCGACGAGGAGGCGCTCTCGGTTGCCGAACGGCTGCAGGCCATGTATCCTCAAACTCCGATTCATTACATAGATTACGGGCCAGCCATCGCCACCTACGTGGGCCTGAATGGGCTCGGGGTGGTGGTGCTGGAGAGCCCAGACGAAGCGCTGTCAAACCTTTGAATCCCGCGATCGAAAAACTATCCAAATACCTGAAGCTGGAAGCCGGCCGCGGCTACGACAACAAGGCGGTGATGGGCGGCTTGCAGAGCATGCTCGAGTTGTGGGCGCAGGAGGCCGAGAGCGCCGGCGTGCCGGAGGAACTGCGCCGAGTGGTGCAGGCCCGCCTGCGCGATTACCCCAACCTGTCGCCCAGATCGCGCGCCGAGGCGCTCAGCGGGCTGTGGAACCGGCTGTACGCCGACTACCC
>CAZJUE010000118.1:0-8333 GCA_964549025.1 uncultured Anaerolineaceae bacterium
CCCGGCAGTGCCTCTTCCAGGTAATCCTGCGCGATCTGGATCGCCTGCTCGGCATCGACCGGTAGATCGGAGGGATCCAGGGTCGAGTCGGTCCCGCCGATCCAGTCCGTCATCGAACCGACCGAGCCGAACCTCCCGCCGGCCATCATGCCCATCATTCCGTAGCCGCTCATCATCCCGTACTTCAGATTCCACATCATTTTGGGCCCGTGCTCCGGATAGACCGCCAGCGTGACCGGGTCAACCAGCAGTTCGAACGCTCCGATTTCACTGTCCTGCTCGAGCACCTGGACGTAGGCGTGATTGTCGAAGATCATGATCTCGCCGATCGTCAGCTCAGCGGCATCGATGGCCTCCAAGTAATCGCTGACGGCGGCCCGCGCCTGGTCGATGGAGAGCGGCTCGACGCCGGCCAACTGCCCGGCTCCATAGCCGCGCATCATCCCCTGGCCCATCATTCCGTACTCGCCGAAGTAATCCTGGGCACCCATCATTCCGTAACCGCCCATCATCCCACCGAAACCGCCCGGGACCATCGTTCCGGAGCCGCCCATCATTCCGCCGTAGGCTCCGGGCCCCATCATCCTGTAGCCGCCCGGCGCGCCGTAGCCGCTGGGTGCAGCGTATTGGTCCATCATCCCGTACCCCATCATGCCCACTCCCGGGCGGGGGGCGAAATCGCCCGTAAACCAACCGGAAGAGGCGCCATAGGGGTAGATATTGGCCCGGCCGAGGTTGATGCCGACCAGCAGCAGCGCCGCGGCAGCGACGACGATGCCAATGGTGATCAATGTGATTCGAAGTCCCCTGCTCATTTCTCTCGCTTCCTATCGCGCTCCGAATTTGGCGTCCGAGCGCCTGAGCGCACACTGCCAATGTAAGTCGGACTGGTGAAGTTCAGAACGAGGCTGGTTAAACGTTTGGTAAAGCCTACAAGCGAGCGAGGGCGATCCAGGGTCGGATCAGAACGGCAGTGGTGTGGCCGCCCCGAAAACCCTCCGCCGTAGACGCCAGGCGTTTTGGGAGGCGCCCAGCAGACTGATTGCCCCGGACGCCAGGTCGGTCAGCGCATATGCGGGGAGCGTACCGATCAGGGTCGCCAGGATCTGGCGATAGGTGAATCGGTCCGACATCAATTGCACAAAGGCCCGGGTGGCGAATGGATTGCGTATGGCCAGCGGCCAGGCCGCTCGCGGGAATCCATAGAACAAGCGCGCGATCCCGAAGCCGAGCCGCTGGCTGCGCCCGATATCTCGCTGCACCCAACTCTGGTAGCGTTCGGGAGCTCCTTGCACAATCGCCTCCGCCGCCAGCCGGCCGCTCTTGATCGCCAGACGGATGCCTTCTCCGGTAAACGAGTCGACCAGTCCTGCGGCGTCCCCGACCAGCATTGCGCGGCCGGTAGCGATTTTCTCCCGGCGCTGGTGGACCGGCAGCGGATGGCCGTGAAGCTGGACCTCATCTAGCCTGATCCCTAGATCGCCCATCACTCGGTCCAAGGTCTCCTTCAGCTCTCTGCGCTGTGGCCGCATCACGCCAATCCCTACCGACAGGTGGTCCGCTTTGGGAAAGACCCATAAGTAGCCCATGCCGACTTCACCGAAAACAACTGCCGGTCCATGCTCAAAGAGTTGCATCAGATTCTGATCTGCTGGTACCTCAGCCTCGATCGCTGCGGCGAGAATGCGGTCGCGCCGAAGCCCAATCTGATGAGCGACCATCGAATTGGCGCCGTCTGCGCCGATCAAGTAGCTCGCCCTATGCCGGTCGCCGGCGGAAGTCTCAACTTCCACGTGTTCGGCGAATTCCCGGACCCGTCGCATGGCTATGCCGCTGCGAACCTCCGCTTTCGCGTGGCGGAGCAAGTGTGCATCAAAACGATCGCGCATTACCATGACCAGCGATCCTCTTGGGACCGGCACCCGAAATCTCCGACCGCCCATAAGATAGCCAATTGACTGCGGCCGGGACTCAATCACAGGCTCGAAACTAAACGGAAACTGCTTCAGTACGTTGGAGGAGATGCCACCGCCGCAGGGCTTGTAGCGAGGCAGGCGTTCTTTCTCCAGGACCAGTACTCGCTTGCCGGCCTCGCCGAGGAAATACGCCGCGGTTCCACCGGCGGGTCCAGCGCCAACCACAATGGCATCGAAAGTCTCGCTAGTCATCGGAATTTAGCTCAGCCCGAACCGCGTGCCCATACACCAGCCGCGTTCGACATGCGCGTCGGGCCCACACTCATGGATAGCGTACTTCGTCGAGCGAGATCCGATAGCGGAGTCTGGCGCGGCCACCGTAGGTGCTCTTGCCTATGCACATTCTCGATTGCCGCAGTTCACCGAGCCCCCCAAGCGATTCTCGACGTAATACAATGGTCGGCGCCAGGATGCGTGACCCAGCAATGCTTTCAACGGCCAAAAGGATGACCCGGCGAGATTTCTTGAAACTAAGCGCCGTCGGCAGCGCGTCGCTGCTCATCCAACCTTCCTTCGGCGGACAGCCGGCCGCCCCGTTTCCAGACTCACCTCATCTCGGAAGGGCGTTGCAGGCGCAAACGCCGGTGAGATCCAGCCCCCATCCGGATAGCACGACCGTCGCCAGCCTGGATCGCGACCAGGTCGTGGTCTGGGAGCAGCGGGTGATCGGAGAACATCCACGCAGGCTGAGTCAGCTTTGGGTACAGACCCCGGAGGGTTATGTATACCTTCCCGACCTGCAGCCGGTCAAGAATCTGGAAAATTCCCCGGAAGCCGAGCTCCCAGAGACCAGCCTGGGGCCAGGGATGTGGGCCGAAGTTACCGTACCGTGGGTGGACTTCACGTTGGACAATCCGCCGGGCCGATCGCCCTGGCTGCAGCACACCGAGAACCCGCGCTTGTATTACGGCCAGGTGCTGTGGATCGACCAGATTAGGCGGGACGAACAGGGCGCCGCCTGGTACCGCGTAAACGAACGCTACGGCTTCGGCGATCGATTCTGGGCACGCGCCGAAGCCTTCCGCAGGATCACTCCCGAGGAAGTGGCGCCGATCAGTCCCGAGCGCGACGACAAGCGGGTCATCGTGCGCCTGCAGCAGCAGAACTTGTCGTGTTTTGAGGGCAACACCGAGGTCTACTTCACCCGCGTTTCAAACGGAGTCAACTTCGATCCGGAGGGAAACCCGATCGACCGCTCATCGACCCCGGCCGGCCCGCACCCGATCTGGCGCAAATTGATCTCGCTGCATATGGTGGGAGGAACCACCGGCGGGGGCTGGGACATTCCGGGGATCGGTTGGACGACCCTGTTCGTCGGCAACGGCGTGGCGATCCACTCCACGTTCTGGCATAACGACTTCGGAACCCCGCAGTCGCGCGGCTGTGTGAACGCCATGCCCGAGGACGCCAAGTGGATCTTCCGCTGGGTCGATCCGGTGGTCCCCTACGATCCCGGGGACGTCACGGTGGGCATGCCGGGGGGCACCACCGTCGAGGTGGTCGATCGCTAGGCTCGCCTGCGAAAACCGTCGCTTTGCCTTACCTTCGGATCTAGATCACCCAGACCAGCATCAGGGCGCCCAGCCCGACCATCGCCAGGCCATACCACAGGCGAATGGCGCGTGAGCTCTCTCGCTCCCAGCGCGCCCACCGCTTGGCGACCACTCGATTGCCGGCCGCCAGCAAGATCACCAACAGCGGCAGCACGAAGAGCACGTTGTACAAGCCAAGGTAGGCGATGCCCCAGTTCAGGGTGGTTTTGGCATTGAGCAGCGTGATGATCGACACATAGACTCCACCCGAGCACGGAAAGGTACACAAGCCGACCAGCAGTCCAACCCCGATGGTAGCGGGCACGGTGGCTTGTTTGAGCAGCTCGTTGGTCTTGGCGCCCGCGGCGACCGGCATATGCAGCTTGATCGGGAAGCGGGGGTAAAAGTACTCCAATAGATTGATGCTCCCCAGCCCGATCAGGATCCAGCTTCCGGCCCGGGCCACGAAGTGCGGGTCATCGGAGAAGCGAACGGCCCTCAGCAGCCCCAGGCCAATCGCGAAGTAAACCAGAAAAATCATCCCCACGTAAACCAGCCCAAGCTGCAGAATCCTCCGACGCGATTGGCGGATGGTGAACAGGAATGCCAGCAGCAGCAAGATCACTGCAAAGGCACAAGGATTGACCGAATCCAACAGGCCGGTGGCCACCACCGCCGGCAGCAACTGGCCCAGATTGGCCAACCCCACCGGCAGCGGACCCCGGGCCGCCAAACTGTCGGTCAGCGCCTGGCTAAACACTGTCTCAATTGGGTAGGACTGAACCTCCCCCACCCAGGCCCACAGCCGGTATTCGGTCGGTTCTCCGTGCATCTCCGGTTGCCAGAGCACCAGCCGGTCCGGCAACGAGCCGTGCTCCAGCGCTTGCAGGATCAGTTCGCTCGGTACGTGACCCAAGATCAGCAGCGTGCCGCCCTGCCAGGGAACGAAAGCATAGAGCGAGTCGGCGATCGAACGCGGCAGCTCGACCGAGTCGGCCATTTCGAGCAGTCGCGATCGTTCAGCGGGCACGGTGTAGTCGTGGATCATCGGCTCGCCGGCGACGCCTCCAGCCTGAAGCGACGGAACAAGCACCTGCTCCACGTACGGCCAGCAATCGGCACAGCCGGCGCTAAAGAAGATGTGGATCGTGCCGTCCGCGGTTCGCGGTGCTGCTTCGATTCGATGAGAGGGATAGAGCACCGCCATCGCGGTCAGCGCCAGCAGCACCCGGGTTGTTTTGCGTCGGTTCATTGATCGATGGGATCTCTCTATTGAGCCCTCCTTCGGGCGTTCTCGCGAGCCTACCCGCTTGACGGCGTCCCGAACAGCGCCAAATGGCCCGTCACTCGAATCACGTGACATCAATCACATCCGACGCCGAGCCCACTTGCCACGCGCCAAATGGCGCATGGAGCCATTCGCCACACCGCCCTCGATCCACGCCATGGGCATGGGTAGGATGAAAGCGCAGGCGATGGCGATCGATCCAGTGTCCGGGCTTTCGAAGCCCGAAGATCATCCCATCGGACCATTGGCCGGATGCGAAGCCGCAAGCAAGGAGGCGAGCAATTGAACCAAGAAGGCCACTGTCACGTTGAACCGATCACCAAGTCGGCCACTGAGGAAGAGCTGACCCGAGCAAGTAATGTGATGCTTGCAGTGCTCGGCATGGGATGCGTGAACTGCGCCAACCGGGTGCGCAACAGCATCGTGAGCTTGAACGGGGTGGTCTCAGCCAAGGTCGATCACGGGCGAGGTCTGGCAGATGTCAGCTACGACCCAGAACTGACGACCATCGATGAGCTGGTCCGCGCAGTCGCTCGGGCGGGCGGCGACGGCCGCCACGAGTATCGGGCGTACGCTCTCCCCTGATCCTTCCAGGACCACCCACTAATTCCGGATGCTCACCGAGCGTCGGAGTGTTGCGCGGCTGCGCCGGTCGGTGTATTGATCGATTATGCTGGAGCAATGACGTCCGTCGCCCATAGCGCCAAACCTCCCCAGCGCTGGATCACAACCGGCCACGCCTTGTTCTTCGTGGCCGGCTTTAGTTTCATCTTTGTCGTCGGCTGGGGCGGCGCCGCAACCGCGCTCGGGTCGCTGTTTGGCCAGTACAAGGCGGTGTTGGGGCGGATTGGCGGGATCGTGGTCATCGCCTTCGGCCTGGTGACCCTGGGCGTGCTGCGGGTTCCGTGGTTGATGCGCGACACCCGACCACAGATGGGACGCCCGGCATCCAACCGCTGGCTCAATTCAAGCCTGATGGGGATCACTTTCGCCGCAGGGTGGACGCCGTGCGTGGGAACTACGCTGGGCGCGATCTTGACGCTCGGTTTCAGCCAGCAGACCTCCACCCAGGCTATGTTCCTTTCTTCGGGTTATGCGATTGGCCTTGGAATTCCCTTTATGTTGATGGCGCTCGGCCTGGAGCGGGCGTTGGGCTTGCTTCGGAAGTTGGGGCGGCATGTCCGCAACTTTCAGCGCATCAGCGGGATCTTCTTGATCCTCATCGGGATCATGATGATCACCGACCGCATCACCTGGATTGCAATCTGGGCCCAGCGAAACGGGCTGTACCTCGACCTGCCGCTGGGCGGAGCCAGCGCCCCGACCTACCTGGCGGCGGTGGTTGCCGGCACACTCTCATTCCTCAGCCCGTGCGTATTGCCGTTGGTACCCGCCTATTTGGGGTATTTGAGCGGCGCGGGGCTGATGGAGAGCAAGTAGCCGGCCAGACGACCGACAACCTCTACATCGTCCCGCGCCGAATGCTGCAACCGAGAAGCTGCTAAGCCGTGGCCCCGGCTGCCGCCGGCATCCGCTCATCGTCCGAGCTGGTTTCAGCCTGGCGTCGATACGCCGGTCGGATATCGACTCGACGCAATCGATTTGCATTGCCCACTACCGTGATTGAGCTGGTTGCCATGGCGATCTCGGCCAATACCGGGTGCATCCATCCGATCACCGCCAGCGGGATCATGGCCACGTTGTAGAAGAAGGCCCAGAACAAATTCTGCCTGATCTTGGCGAAGGTAGCCCGGCTGAGGTTGATAGCTTCAATCACCCCGGTCAGCTCGCCCCGTACCAGCGTCACATCGCTGGCTTCGATGGCGATGTCGGTACCGGTGCCGATGGCGATCCCGACGTTTGCTTGGGTCAGCGCCGGGGCGTCGTTGATGCCGTCGCCAACGAAGGCGATCGCACCGTGTTCGGCCTGCAGCCTCTGGACCTCGGCAACTTTCCCGTCCGGCAGCACTTCCGCCAGCACATAGTCGATCCCTACCAGCTCCGCGATCGCGTCGGCGGTGCGCTGGTTGTCGCCGGTGATCATCGCGGTCCGCAGGTCGAGCGCACCCAGCGCCTCGATAGCGTCGATGGAATCGGGCTTGAGCGTATCGGCGACCGCAATTGCACCCGCCAGCCGCCCATCGACTGCTACCAGCATGGCCGTCTTGGCCTGCTGCTCGAGCGTTTGTAGCTGCGATTCGAGCGCACTCGGATCGATCCCGCGCTCGCGCATCAGCCGCCGCGAGCCGACCAGCAACGACCGGCCTTCGATCGAGCCGCAGACACCCATACCGCGAACCGCCTGGAAGTCCCGCGGATCCTCCAGCGGAAGCCCGCGCTGGTCCGCCTTCTCGACGATCGCCCTGCCCAGTGGGTGCTCGCTGCCGCGCTCAGCGGAAGCCGCCAGGCGGAGAACGGTCTGTTCGTCGAAGCCTGGCGCCACCACGATATCGGTCAGCTCTGGCCGCCCCTTGGTAATGGTTCCAGTCTTATCAAAGACCACCACTTTGACGTCCTTCAGTGTCTGGATCGCCTCGCCGGACCGGATCAAGATCCCGTGTTCAGCGCCCAACCCGCTGCCGACCATCAAGGCGGTCGGCGTGGCCAGTCCGAGGGCGCACGGGCAGGCGATCACCAGCACCGCTACCATCGAGACAATCGCCAACGTAATCACGCCCAAATTCGGGTCGACCCACGGCAGGAACGATCCGGCTTCCACCAGCGAGGACATCGGCCCTGAGACCACCAGCCAGGCGATCACCGTAAGCACGGCGATTCCGATCACCACCGGAACGAACACTCCGGTGACCCGATCAGCGAACTCCTGGATCGGCACCTTCGATCCCTGGCACTCTTCCACCAGCTTGATCACCTGTGACAGAAAGGTGTCCCTTCCGACCTTGGTAGCCTCGATCCTCAGTAGGCCCTCTTGATTAACCGTCGCACCAATCGCCTCGTCGCCGGGTCGCTTGTTGACCGGCATCGACTCGCCGGTGGCCATTGATTCGTCGACCGCACTCTGGCCCTCGACAACGATTCCGTCGGTAGGGATCTTCTCACCTGGCCGCACCAGCATCAGGTCCCCGATCTCGACCTGGTCGACATCAATCTCGATTTCCTCGCCCTCGCGCAGCACCCGGGCAGTCTTTGCGCCCAGCTCGATCAGCTTGCGAATGGCCTGTGAGGCCCGGCCTTTGGCGGTTTCCTCCACATACCGGCCGGTGAGATGGAAGGCCATGATCATCGCCCCCACTCCGGCGTAGTTCGCCACGGGGAAGAAAAACGAAGCGGGGCCGGTGACCAACGATACCCCGGTGCCCAAGGCGATTAAGGTATCCATGTTGGCGTATCCGTGGCGGACGGCGGTGAAACCGCTGCCGTACGTCCGCCGGCCAACCCCGAAGAGCACCGGTAGGCTGAGCACGATCATACCGAGGTTGAAGATCAGCTCGTTGGGCCAGAAGATGCCGAAAAACATCTCGGCAAACATCCAGAGGATGATTGGGGCCGTCAACCCCCAGGCGATACGCATCCGGA
>CAZJUE010000119.1:0-8327 GCA_964549025.1 uncultured Anaerolineaceae bacterium
TACACCAGCCGCGATACAGGCATAGGGGTTTGCACCTGACGACGGTTGGCGGCGGAGTCAAGGTCGGCGTGGCAGTCGGTGGCGGGGTGGAAGTCGGCGTCTCAGACGGAGTCGCTGAAGGCACGGCTGTGGCTGACGGAGTCGCAGATGCTGTCACAGTTGGCGTCGCCGATGATGTCGCGCTCGGCGTGGCGGTCGTCGAAGGGGTCGGCGACGGGCCGGGCGTGGGGCTGGCTGAGGGGCTCGGCGTGGGTGTTGCGGATGAGGTGGGGGTGGAGGTCGGAGTAGGCGTCGGTGGTGGAACGTACCAGACGGTGTCGTCGGTCCATTCCGGCCCGTTGATCACTCCCCCGTACCTGCGCTCCCCGCTACTCGGCCCGCCGGCGGCCCTTGAGCTGTCGCCGATGAGATTGCCAAAACCCTCGTTCAAATGCCACAGGGCGACCGTCTCGACATCCGAAGTGAACCGCTCGGTCGGCACAGTAAACGGCGCGGCATAGCGGACCGCATCGGATACCCGAATCTCATCCAGCCACCCGCTGAAGGACGGATAGGTTGAGCTGTCCATATCGTGCTTCTCCGCTCCCAGCACCAGGTACGGATCGTCTGGGTAGCTGGTGGTACGGCCATCGCGGTAGCTCAGGTCGCCGGTCGGTCCGGTTCCGCTGCCGTCGAGCGCTCCGTCGACGTAGATCCTCAGCGCGCCGGTCGAGGCTTCCCGGGTGACCGCCAGGTGGTGCCACTGCCCGTCCGACACTGACGTCGCGCCGCAGATCGTCTGGCCGGTCGCGCCCGCTGCCACGCCGAAAGCGATCCGGCCACCGGCGAGCGAAATGCCGTAGTCGCCGTGGTCGCCGTCGCCGAAGACGTCCCGGTCAAAGATGATGTTGCCGTAGATCCAGTTGCTCCCGCCCGGCGTGCACGGTCCGGCCGCGTTCTCCACCGCGAGCGCCTTCATCCACCACTCGATGGTGAAGTCTCCGTCACCGACATCGGCTGGAACCGCCGGATCGATCGGGATCTTGACCCGGTCGAGGTCGCCGTAGCCGTTGCCGTAGAAGCGCAGTGAGAACCCTCCAGGCGGATCCCACACCGGGCTGAGCGCCGCACCGTCGTAAAACGCAGCGAGGATTTCGTCCCAGGTGTACCGGTCGTAGGCCATATCGCGCGACTCATACTGCCCCATGCAGTTGCCCAGCAATCCCGCGTCGTCACATTGGCTGAGGTAAGCGCGATAGAAGGTGCGCAGCAACTGGTCGTTTCGAGTAAGCCGCCAATTCCAGGTGTCATCGACCGCCTGGTTGGTGCTGGCGTAGCTCACCGCCGGGTTGTAGACCTGGTCGCAAGTGCTGTCGTATACGTCGGCGTCCGGCCACTTGCCACCCATAGCGATGTACGACCAGGCGTACATCTTGACCGCCATCGCTCCGGCTCGGATCGACTCCCAGGGCCAGCTGGCTACCCATTCGTTGGGAAGCACGTGCTTGGCGTATTCCTTGAAATCGACGGTTTCGACCGTGTACTCGCGCTCGTAATCGCAGTACGGGTAGCCGGTCACCCGGACGCGGATGGATGCCGGTAGCGGCTGATTGGCCTGCAAGGATCCAGATCCACCCTGGAAGGCCTGCGCAGCCTGCTCGGCCGGCCAGGACGGCAGTTCGGCCCGCGGTGGCGGCACAACGATCAGCACCGGCTCCGGCCCCAGCTCAACATCCAGCACCAGCGTGTCGCCGGCGATCAACCGCACGTCCTGTAGGGTCCACTGGCCATAGCCGGGTGCGATAACTGCAAAGCTCGTCAGCAGGCTGTCGCCCTCGAATGTGATGCCAGCAAACTGGAAGCTGCCCCCGGAATCGGACACGGTGCTGAGGCCCAGGGCCTCGGACGAGATGACGGCGCCGGGTATTGGAGCGCCTGTGTCAGCATCGACCACGGTGCCGACCACCCCGGCCGAAGGGGCTGCGGCGACTCGGCGAGCCAGAATCGCCAGGGCGACAACCGAAACGGTCAACGCGGCGCGTCGCATCATTCGTGTACTCATGCCTGCAAGAGCGGGGACTCTATCCGAAATCGGGGTTTTCGGACATGCCCTCCCTGTACTTGTAGGTGAGTTCGATTGGCTGGCTCAATGGGCCACCGGTCAGGTCGAGGCTGCGTTCCGCGCGGGCGAGTTTAAGAGGGGTGCGGCAGTGCGATAAGGGGTGAGTCGGGCGGCCGGGGAGTCTTCCGCAGGGCGGCTCAGCTGTTGATCAGGTTGTCTCTGGCTCAGAATCGGCAATCAAACGGGCTTTCTCGGGCCGCTTCATGCGCTTGATCTGCCGCTCTCGGGACATGGCTTCTGCTCGGGAATTGCAAGCCTCGGTAAACACCATCTCGACCGGCAGTCTACTGCGAGTGTACTTGCTGGCCCTTCCGGCCTGGTGCAGGTCCAGCCGGGCCTCCAGATCGATGGTCATGCCGGTGTAGTAACTGCCATCTGAGCAACGCAGGATGTAGACCCAGCCCTGCGGCGGAGCATCCATCATCTTGGTATAGATTGCGCCGGGTGCTTCACTGCGCAGATGACGCGGGCGGAGGTGGAAACCGGGATCATTGCGCCGGCCAGCATAGCGGCTGACGCCTGGTGGCGCAAGAAAGGGCGCGGCGTGTGATGGCGGGCACCCTGCCCCTTCCGGGCGCTAAAGCGGCAGCGTCAGGGCCTCGAGATCGCGTGGGTAGTAGGTCAAGATATCCAGCCCGTCTTCGGTAATGAGCACCGTGTCCGAATGCCGGAAACCGCCCAGCTCTGGGACGTATAGGCCGGGCTCGACGGTGAACACCATGCCCGGCGTGAGCTCGGTGTCGTCGCCCGAATCCAGAAACGGCGCCTCGTGATAGCGGATACCGATCGCATGCCCGGAATGGTGCTTCCAATAGTCGAAGAGATCATTGGCTTCGAAGTAGCCGCGAACTGCTTGATCGACGTCTGAGCACTTGGCGCCGGGCCGCATGGCCTCGAGGGCCGTGTCCTGCAGCGCCAGCATGTGGTCGAAGAAACGCCGCTGGTCGTCGGTTGGCTCGCCAATCACCATGGTTCGTTCGAGCTCGGAGTTGTAGCCCCAGACCGGCGCCCCGGCGCCGGTGACCAGCACATCCCCCGGCTGGAAAGTGATGTTGGCCGCCAGCGCATGCGGGATGGCCGCGTTACGCCCGATCTGCCCGCGGTAGATCGCATGCGCCCCGCTGCTGAACGGATCTTGGGCCCGGTAAATCGGCCCGATTGCGTCCAGCATTGCCAGCGTTGCCTCGTCGGTGGCTTGCAGGCTGACCTCGGTTTCGGTGGCGCCGACCATGGTGTATCGCTGCAGCAGCTGGTGGGCCAGGTTGCCCCAGCGTACGCTCTCCTCAATCAACGCGATCTCTGCTGGAGACTTGATCATCATCTGGTCTTCGATAAACGCTCGAACCGACCGAACTTCGGCGCCGGTGAGTTCGGTAAGCGAGGGTCCCCGGTAGCCAAAGATCCACGGGTAGCCATCGGTGTCGATTCCCATCGTTCCGCTGATCCCCAGGTCGTCCAGCGACTGCTTGAGCAGCTGCATCGGATGCGGGTTGTCGGGGTACTCCACATAATGGTCGACTGCATCCACCACCGCGTTGGCCTGCGCGTGCTCGAGTTCCAGACGCGGCACGAACAGTCGCCGCTGTCCGTCAGCATTCATCAGAAAGGCCATCGGCCGTTCGGTCGGCACGAAGGCAAATCCGGTGAGGTAGAGCACGTAATCGCGGTCAAATAAGACCACGCCGCTCAAATCTTGGGCCCGAACGTGCTCCAGCAAGCGCTCGACGCGTTGGCGATGTTCCTCAGGTTGAATGCGGATCTCCCTGGTCATTCCATTCTCTCCCGGATCAAGCGGCTGATTGTAGCACCGGCCCGTGCCCGCCCCCGCCGGGGGTCTCAATCCGAATGCGATCCCCGGGCGCTGCGATCAGGTTGACCTTGCCTGGAAGCTCCTCAACCTGCCCATTTTGGATCAGCAAGCTGCGCCCTGGTAGCCCCGGCTCACCGCCGGCCAATCCGTAGGGGCGAAACCGCCGGCGCTCGGCCAGCACCGTGATCTCAGCTTCGCCCAGCATTTCAAGCTCGCGGATGACCCCATCACCACCGGGGTTGCGGCCGGCGCCGCCCGATCCGCGCCGGATTTCGTACCTTCGGACGCGCAGGGGGAAGTCGAACTCCAGCGCCTCCACCGGGGTGTTCAGAGTATTGGTCATGTGGGTGTGGACGGCGCTGGCTCCGGCTTTGCCGGGGCGGCCGCCCATCCCTCCAGCGATCGTCTCGTAGTACGCGTACGCACGCTGACGCTCGAGGTCCCAACCGCCGATGGTCAGGTTGTTCATGGTGCCCTGGCTGGCGGCTGGAATGGCTTCCGGCAGCGCCTGGGCCAAAGCTCCGAAGAGGCAATCTACGATCCGCTGGGAGGTCTCTACGTTGCCGGCCGCCACGGCAGCCGGGAACTGGGCGTTGACCAACGTGCCTTCGGGAGCGATGATCTCGATCGGCCGCATGCTGCCGCTGTTGTTCGGCACCTGCAAGTCAAGCAAGCATCGGAAGGCGTAGTTGACCGCAGAAACGGTGATCGCCAGCACCGCGTTGGTGTTGCCGGGTCGCTGGGCTGCGGTACCCCCAAAATCGACCTGCGCCTGATCGCCGGACACGGTCACCGCCACCTGGATCTCAACCGGCTCATCCGATTGTCCATCGTCGTCCATGAACTGACGGAAACGGTACATTCCGTCGGGGATTCGCTCCAGGAGCGAACGGGTAACCCGCTCGGTGTAATCTAGCAGCGCGCTCGAGGCCTCGCGGACGGTTTCCTTCGAGTAGCGTTCGATCAGCGCCGTAGCTCGCTCCAGCCCGGCCTGGTTGGCAGCCAGTTGGGCGCGCAAGTCGCCTCCGCGTTCCTCGGGCGTTCGTACTTCGGACAAGATCTGATCCCATAGCTGCTGGTTGAAGGCGCCGGCCTCCACGATCTTGCTGGGCGGGATGAGCACACCTTCCTGGCGAACGTCGGTCGAGAGCGGCATCGATCCCGGTGCGATTCCCCCCACATCGGCATGGTGCGCACGGCTGGCCACGAAGCCGAAGGGCCGTTCCGAATCGAGAAAGATCGGGGTAATCACGGTGATATCGGGCAGATGCGTCCCGCCGTGGAACGGATCGTTGAGCATCGCTACATCTCCCGGCTGCAGGCTCAGCTCCCGGGTGCAGGCCAGCACCGAAAGCGGCATTGCGCCGAGGTGAACCGGGATGTGGGCCGCTTGGGCGACCATCTGGGCCTCGGCATCGAACAGCGCACAGGAGAAATCCAAGCGTTCCTTGATGTTGGCCGAGAAGCTGCTGCGCCGCAATCGGATCCCCATCTCTTCTGGAATCGCGCTCAGCAGGCCTCGGAAAATTCCCAGCTCGATCGGCCCCATCAGTCCGCCCCGACCTCAATCACCAGATTGCGCTGCGCGTCGACTCGCATGCGATCGGTGGCTTCCAGCAGCACCGTAGTATCCGGGTAGTAAAGCAACGCCGGTCCAGCCAGCTGCTCGCCAGGTGCAAGCGCGGCACCGTCGTACTGCAGCGCCTGCCTGGCCGTCTCAGGGTCGTCTCCCAAATAGACGTAGGTAGGTTCGGGCTCTTCCAGCGGCGCAGGCGCCGCATGGGAATGCGTGCGGCGCGCGCCTACCGCTCCCGAAACGCGAACCCGCAGGTTGACGATCTGCACCGACAATCCCGGGTCGCTGTAGCCGTACTGGCGTTCGTGTGCAGCGTGGAATCTTTCGACCCAAGCCTCGCTCAATGGGACCTCCAGCTCATAGGCTTGCCCGACGTAGCGCGCCTCGAGCTGATGGCTCACGCGAACCTGGTCCGGTTTGACTCCCTCCTGCTCGACCTCACGCCGCCCCCGGTCCGCAATCCGCTGGACGCGGTCCTGAATTTCAGCGTAGGGTGTCTCGGCGTCCATCATCACCGTCTGCACGTAGTCGCGCTGCACATCGGCCACGACCATGCCGTAGGCGGACAAGGTGGAGGCGGTGGGGGGGATCAGCACGCGGCGAATTCCGACGGTGCGGGCGATGTCGCAGGCGTGCAGCCCACCGGCGCCGCCAAAGCTGACCAGCGTAAAATCGCGCGGGTCATGGCCGCGCGAGACGGAGACCTCCCGCAGCGCCTGAGCCATGTTGGCATTGGCAACCTGCACCACGCCCAGCGCAGCCCGTCGCCCGCGCTCCGGGCCAGCAGCGAACCCCAGATCCGCGCCCAGCCGGTCCAGCGCCCGATCGGCTGCCGAAGCATCGAGCGCGAATTGGCCTCCAAGGAAACGTGCCGGATCGAGCCTTCCCAGGACCAGGTTGGCATCGGTCACGGTGGGGCGCTTACCGCCGCGCCCGTAGCAAACCGGCCCGGGATCGGCGCCGGCGCTCTGCGGGCCGACCCGCAGGCTGCCTCCGGGATCGGCGCTGGCGATTGATCCACCACCAGCGCCCACGGTGTGTATGTCGATCATCGGCAGCCGCAGTGGCAGCCCGTCGATGTGGCCCTCCGCGGTCAGCGCCGGCTCGCCGGTCGACAACGAGACATCGGTCGAGGTGCCGCCCATGTCGAAGGTTATGACCTGCTCGAAGCCCGCGTCCCGAGCCACCGCCAGCGCGCCAACTACTCCGCCAGCCGGGCCGGAAAGGATTGCCCGGGCCGGGTGCTCGCTGGCCTGCCGGGCGCTCAGGCTGCCTCCATTGGACTGCATGATCCGCAGCCGGCCGGCTGGAAGGCCGCGCTGCATGCGGCCGAGGTACCCGGCCATAACCGGCATGACGTAGGCGTTCAGCGCGGTGGTACTGGCACGCTCGTATTCGCGGAACTCCGGCAGCACTTCGCTCGAAGCCGAGACCGAGAACCCGGCAGCGCGGATCGCCTCGGTCAACTGCAGCTCGTGGACCGAATTCAGGAAGGAAAACAGCAGGCACACCGCCACCGATTCGACCTGCTGCTCCTGCAGCTGATGGACAAGACCGGGCAGCCGATCCATCCGCAGGGGCTGCAATGGCCGACCGTGATGGTCCAGGCGTTCGCTGACTTCGAAACACAGTTCGGGAGGCACCAGCGGAGTGGGACGGTCGGCGTTGAGATCGTAGAGCTCACTGCGGTTCTGGCGTCCAATGGTGAGCAGATCGGCGAATCCCTCGGTGGCCACGAATGCGGTGCGAGCCCCACGCCGCTCGAGCACCGCGTTGGTCGCCACGGTGGAACCGTGGACCAGCAGGTCGTCGTCCGAAAGGCCGATCCGGGCCAGGCCACGCAGCACGACAGTTTCTGGAGAAGCAGGGTCGGAAGGGAGTTTGAAGGTGCGCAGCTCGCCGTCGAGCACGACGAAGTCGGTGAACGTCCCACCAACGTCGACTCCGACGATCATGGAAAGCTGCAATGACGAGCCACGGCGTCGAACAGCGTAACGCCGGAAGTAGTGGGCCGCAAGGTTTGGCGGCGGTTTGGGCTAGCTCTCGAGGAACGCGATCACAATCAGCTGCACGTCGAGTACGTTCACCATCCCGTCGAGGTTGACGTCCGCTCGGGCGACGAGCGCCGGGTCGGAGGCCGAACCCAAGAAAACATTGGTGCACAGCTGGGCGTCGAGCACGTCGGTCCGGCCGTCCAGGTTGAGATCCGTGGGGGAGGTGGCTTCCGAGGTCGGCGATGGGCTGGGGGTCGCGCTGGGAGTGGTGGTCCCGGTGGGCGTGTTCGAGGGGGTCGGGCTGGAGGTGTTGGTCGGGGTGCTGGTCGGCAGGTCGGTGGCGGTGGGCGGCGGCGTTGGGCTCGGGGTTGCGCTGGGGGATGCCGTCGCAGTCGGCGTCATGGTGGGGGTAGCGGTGGTGGACGGAGTCGCAGTCGGCAGTGGCGTTTCGCTGGGCGTGACCGTCGGTGAAACGCTCGGATGAAGCGTCGGGCTCGGGCTGGGCGTCGGTGTGGGCGGATCGAAGGGCACCTCATTGGACCATATCGGTCCCACCGGGCTGCCTCCCACGCGCAAGGCGGCGTTGCTGGGCCCGCCCATGATCCCGGAGGTGTCATAAGCGGTCTCGCCCGGCGAGTCGTCGAAGTGATACAGCGCAGCGGTGTTGGCATCGCTAAGGAAGGGCTGAGCGGGCGCGGTGAAGTTGGCGTCGTAGCGGAGTACGTTAGAAATGCGCAACTCGTCGATCCATCCCTCATAGTTGAGCCGCGATGGATCCAGGTGCTTCTCGGCTCCGATGACCAGAAACGGATCGTTGACGCACGGGCCATTGCAGCCGTTGGAGGG
>CAZJUE010000120.1:0-8210 GCA_964549025.1 uncultured Anaerolineaceae bacterium
CTTTACAGCTCAATTGGGTACCGCGTGGAGCGCGAATGGTTTTGGGTTCAGTCATCGGTGTTCCTTACAAAGCCGCAGGCTCGTCGCGCGCTTGCTGGAGTGCATAGCGCGCCCTGGCGACCGAATCTCAATGGGCTACAGCTCACCACCGATCGCCTGCTCGGCCGCCGCCACCAGCTCGCCGGTGCGGATCAGCCCTGCCAGCGCGGCCATGTCTGGGCTGAGCGGTCGATCGTGCTCGAGGAAGGCCACCCGCTGGCGGATGCGGGCAAACGCCGCCGCCGTCCCCGCGCCCAACCGGGAGGAGCCGTCTTCCCGCAGCTCGATGGCCTGTGCGGCGGTCAGCAGCTCCACCGCCAGGATCTGGGTCAGGTTTTCGACCACTTCGCTGGCGTGCCGGGCGGCGTTGGCCCCCATGCTGACATGGTCCTCCTGGTTGGCGCTGGAGGGGATTGAATCCACCGAATCCGGATGTGCCAGGGTCTTGTTGTCGGAGACCAGCGCGGCAGCCGTGTACTGGGGCATCATCAGCCCGCTGTCCAGGCCGGCATCTGGGACCAGCATCGATGGTAGCCCACCGCTCAAGTCCGGGCTGGTCATGCGAAACACCCGTCGCTCTGATATGGCGCCCAACTGAGCGGCGGCGATCGCCAGCGTGTCCAGCCACAGCGCCGGCCCCTGCCCGTGGAAATTGCCGCCGGAAATCGCCCCGGCGGGCTCGCCCTCGACGAAAATCAGCGGATTGTCGGTTGCGGCGTTCAGCGCCGCATTCACTCTTTCGCGCAGGAAATCCAGCAGATCGCGCACGGGTCCGATTACCTGCGGGGTGCAGCGCAAGCTGTAGGCGTCCTGCACCCGGTCTGGCTGCGAATCGACCAGGCCGCTCCCTTCCAGCAATCGCAGTAGGTTTTCCGCGGTGCGCATCTGGCCCGACTGGCGATTGGCCTGCTGCACCCGTGGATCGAGCGCGGCGGTGATTCCCAGCAGTGCTTCGAAGCTCAGCGCGGCCGCCAGCTCGGCGTGCTGCAGCAGATTGCCGGCGTCGTGCAGGGCCAGCGCCGCCGCGGCCACCATGAAATTGGTGCCGTTGGTCAGGCCTAGCCCTTCCTTGGCCTGCAGGCGAATGCGCTCGATCCCCGCCCGCTGCATGGCCTGCTGACCGGTGAGCAGCTCGTCGCCATACCAGGCCTGGCCGCTGTAGTCATCCCCCTCGTTCCCTTGTGACAGAACGATTGCCATATGCGCCAGCGGAGCCAGGTCGCCGCTGGCCCCCAGCGAACCTTTGGCGGGTACATGGGGGGTCACACCGGCGTTAAGCATTTGCCGCAAGACCTCGCCCAGCTCGGGCCGCACACCAGACAGGCCCTTGGCGAAGGTGTTGAGGCGAATCAGCATCATCGCCCGAACCACATCGCGTGCGAGCGGCGGCCCAACGCCAGAGAGCGATGACAGGATCAGGTTGCGCGACAGCTGTTGGGTTTGCTCGGGCTGGATCCGCACCTGAGCCAGCGGCCCGAATCCGGTGTTTACCCCGTAGATGACCGCCCGGTCGTCGGCCAGACTGCGCTCGACCCAATCCTGGCTGGCCCGCATTCGGCCGACCACCGGCTGGCTCAGTGGTTCAACCACCTGATCGCCGCGAGCTATCGCAACCACCTGGTCGATCGTGAGATCGTCGCCGTTGAGCTCAATCATCGTGGTTTGGTCCGGGAGTGATTTCCGAGGCTGGAAGATCCGGCTGCATTGTACTCCGGCAGCCTTAACGTTTTTCTGATGTTTCTCTTGTGCAGCTCTGACGTTGGTTTCCTAGCATCATTATCGAAGTCAGATTTGCAGGAGGATGATCATGGCAAACTTAATTCGTTGGGAACCCTTCCGTGAGACTCGACGCCTGCATGACATGCTGGATCGAGTGATGGATCGTTCGCTCTTGGATCCCTATTGGTCCAACGGCGGGACGGCCGGGACGTTGGCGCTGGATCTTTACCAGACCGATGACCAGATCGTCGTCAAAGCCAACATTCCGGGCATGAAGCCGGAAGACATCGAAATCTCGGTTTCGGGCGACACGCTGACCATCCAAGGCGAGCTCCACGAGCAGCAGGAAACCGAGGATGCGCAGTACATGCTGCGGGAGCGCCGCTATGCCAGCTTTGCCCGGTCGGTCACGCTGCCGAGCGCCGTGGAAGCGGACAATGCGAATGCGGAGTTCGAGAACGGCGTGCTGATCCTCACGCTGCCCAAGGTTGAGGAAGTTCGGCCGAAGCGAATCACCGTCAAGGCCAAGTAACCGTCAAACCGAAAACGGAAGCTGCGCCTGAGGGCTAGCCCTCAGGCGCTTTGTTTTTATGTGGCGAGTTCGGTTTCGGGCAGCGGCGCGCGCAGCAGCAGCCATACGAAGCGGGATGCCACCAGAATCAGCAGCGCACTGATGTAGTACACAGCCTGCGGCGAGATCGCTTCAAAAGCATACCCGGCCCAGATCGGGCCGAAGATCAGCGCCAGGCTTCGGGATGACTGATAGAGCCCCAGCAACTGTCCCCGCTCGCGATCGGTGCCGAACAGGGTGGTCAGCGACTGCAGACTTGGCTGGCTGACGCCGGAACCGAATGCAAATGGCGCCACCAACAGCGTGGTCAGGATCGGGGTGCTCGAGGCGGCAATACCGGCAAACGCTACCGCCAGCGCCACCTGCCCGACCACCAGCAATCGGCGCTCTCCAAGCCGGTCGACCAGCGGGCGGAGCAGCGCCAGCTGGGTGATCACCTGTGTCGCCCCCACGAAGGTCAGCATCAACGCGATCAGTAGGCTGGAGTTCGGGCTTTCCGGAAAGAGCACCCGATCGGCGAAGAGCGCAAAGGTCGCCGGCAGAGCCGAGAAGGCCAGCGAGATTAAGAAAGTGATCAGCATGATCAAGCCCAGCGTGCGCTGAGTGCGCAGGATCTCGAAGCTGGGAAACGTCCGGCCTCGTCGCTGCGTTTCTCCTCGCTCTTCCGGCGCCAGCGATTCTCGCAGCGTGAAGGTGGTTAGCAGCAGCGTACCGGTGGTGATAATCGCCGCTCCGATGAACGGCATCACCGATCCGTAGCCGCTGAGCACGCCGCCGAATGCCGGACCGAAGATGAACCCCGCGCCAAAGGCGCCTTGGAGCAAACCGAGCCCCTGTGCTCGATCTTTTCGACTGGTCACATCGCTGACGTAGGCCTGGGCAATTGTCAAATTGCCTCCGGTAATGCCATCCAGGATCCTGCCGGCAAACAGCATCACCATCCCGCCCGACATGGGCAAGCCCAAGTTAGCCGCGTCGATCAGGCGGCCCAACGGCCCGGCGAAGATGAAGATCACGAAGGCCAACACCGTTCCCAGCTGGCTGATGATTAGCAGCGGTCGGCGACCGTAGCGATCGGATAGGCGACCGAGCCAAGGCGCGGCAAGAAACTGGGCGCCGAAGAAGGCGCTGGCCAGCAACGTAATCTGCGGCACACTCCCACCAAAGGCACCCTCGGCATACAGCGGCAGAATCGGTAGGATGGTGCCAGCCCCCAGGATGTTGGTGAAAATAATGAGTAGGATGGGGAAGAGCCGTCTGATCACGATACCGTCCTGGACCGGTGAGATAGGCGCCTACGCAGGCGAATCCCCCTGCGGCAGCGCCTCAAACGGGAGCATTATAAGGGCAGACGGGGGAGGCATATCTGGCGGCGAACCGTCGGGCACCCCCATATGGGCGTCTGATAGGGTCCATTAATGTTGGTTTGGTAGAATAGTTTTCTGCCAGGGTGGGCAGCGGTGGCTACGTTAAGAAACTAGAAAAGGAGCAGGGCTAAATGAGCGACGCGGAAGATGGCAAGGCCGTAGCGGATTATTCCAAAGGTGAATGGATCGTCCACCCCGCCTACGGTGTTGGCCAGGTCGAAAAGAAAGAGACCAAGCGCGTCGACGGCGAAGACATCGAGTTTTACCGTGTCGAAGGCGATCAGACTACCTACTGGTTGCACGCTAATCAGCCCTCCGAGAGCAACGTACGGCGCCTGTCCAACAGCAAAGATTTCCGTAAGGCGCTCAAGCTGCTTCGTGGCAAACCGCGCGAAATGGATGCCAACTTCCGCGAACGACGCAAGCGTATCAGCGAGGTTATCGCAAAGGGCTCGCTGCGCTCCTTGATTCGCCTGATCCGTGATCTGTGGGGCCGCAAGAAGGCCAAGCGCTTAAGCGACACGGAGCATATCGCCCTGCAACGCTCGATGGATCGGCTGACGGCCGAATGGGCGGTTGCCGAATCGGTCTCGGCGGAAGACGCCCAGGCCGAATTGATCAGCATCCTGGACGGGGAGAACGGGAAGTAGATGTGATCGCCGGCGGCTTGCCGCCGACCACGACCGCTGACTAGCCCTCCCTTCGGCGGGGGACAAACTGCCGCCAAACACCTAGAGTCACGTGCAATCACGTGGCTCGTTTCTTCTTAAGACTGAACCTGCTGGTTGCGCTTTTGGCGATCGCCGGCTGCGGCGGGGGGCCGGCGCAGTCTACGATCGCGGTCACTCCGTTCCCCAACCTCGCGGCAACTTCGACCAATGAACCGATCGCGCTCGGCTCCTCGCTGCTCCAATTCGAGCGGTCGATGGTGCTTGAGAAAGGCTCCAGCGGCGAATGGGATTCGGCCTGGGTGGCTGAACCCTACGTGGTGCAGCACGAGGGCCACTGGTACATGTACTACAACGGCAGCAACGTCAGCCGACGAGGAGTCGGTCTGGCAACCTCTGATGACGGTTTGGTCTGGTCCAAGTACGGGACCGAGCCGGTCTATCTGCACCGGGGGCTGGAACCGACCGCCTGGGCCACCCCGCTCTTCAATGGAGACCACTGGGTCATGTACTACACCGTGGGACCAGCCGGGAAGTTCCGCGAGTTCTACCGAGCCACTGCGCCGGCCCCGGAAGGTCCGTGGGAACACGACCCGGAGTTCGAGTTGACCGCCCCCCGCGGCAGCTGGAATCAGCGGCTGATGCCTATGGGCCTGACCGAATACGAGGGAACTTACCTATTGAATTACATCGGCTTCGACAATACCCACACCGTGCTTTCGCCTGGATTGTTCACCTCGACCGACGGAACCAACTGGGAAGCCTTACCCGAGCCGCTTGCCGAAGCCGGATTGCTGGGTGAATGGACGATCAATGGGTTGATCCCCTCCAACATCCTGGTCACCGAGAACGGTCTGGAATTGTTCTTCATCGGCATCGACCGAGATTGGCGAGACGGCCCCAGCGACCAGCTGCGGTCGCTCCCCATAGGCCGCATGACCAGTCCCGACGGCATCAACTGGACGATCGCCGAAGAGGAAGCCCAGCTGATCGACAACCAGGAGACTGTTTGGTACGGAATGAATGTGGTAACGGTCGGCGACGAGTACCGGATTTATCTGGCGCACGACAAGTTCGATGGGATTGTGCTGCTGCGTGGCCGGCTGAACCAATGAGAACCGCTCCACCTGCACTGCGCTCGATGCCGACGGCGTTGCTGGCGGCGCTGCTTCTCACCGCCTGCAGCGGAGCAGACGCCAATCCTACCTCCACGCCTCCACCCCAAACTCCGCGGCCGGAGCCAACCGAGGTGCAGACAACCGAGCCTCCGACCGCCTCGCCCAGCCACACCCCCGCTCCAACCGAGATACCGATCTCCTCGCTGGCCGCATCCGCCCGCGTGGTGACCTTGGTGGATGAGCTGCCCGCCGCAACCGGCGGCGTCACCACCGATGCGGCCGGCAACCTGTACGTGGCCGACATCGGGCAAATCCCGTCGCGTCGCGGCAACACGGTCTACCGGATCACCCCCGAGGGCGGTTTTGAGGTCTATGCACAAGGAGAGGCCCTGCTGGGTGCATCCGGCAATGCCTTCGATTCATTGGGGAATCTGTTTCAGGCCAACTTCAGCGGCCGGGAGGTCTCGCGCATCACACCCGACGGCCAGATCACCAGCGTAGGTCGAGCCTCCGGGCCGGTAGGGATCGCCATCGACGCCGACGGCAACTTGTTCGTGGCCGAATGCACCGGGCAATCGATTCTGCGCATCACGCCCGACGGTGAATCGAGCACGATCGCACAAGGCTCTCCGCTCAATTGCCCCAACGGGATCACGATCGACGACAAGGGAAACCTCTACATCGCCAACTTCGGCAACGGCTGGGTCGTGCGGATGGGTCCGGACGGTCAGCTTGCACGACTGGCCGAACTGCCCGGCGGGAACAACGGCCATCTGGTGTTCCTGGACGGTCGGCTGTTCGTGGTCGATCGCGGCTCCCACCAGATCTACGTGGTCAGCCTGGACGGGGAGGTCGCACTGCTGGCCGGCAGCGGCGAGCGGGGCTGGGAGGACGGATCGGCGCTGGAAGCGAGCTTCTCCCTGCCCAATGGCATAGCCGCCTCGCCGGACGGCAGCGCCCTGTACGTCAACCAGGTGCGCCGTGATATCGGGGCGCTCAACTATCCCAGTTCTGTTAGGGTGATCTTGCTCGGCGGCGAGTAGTCGAGCGCGCCAGCCTCACGGCTCCTCGCGCAGGCGCGGATCGACCACCCGATGCATTCCGCGCGACAGCAGGTAGAACGCCATGGCAAACAACGAAAAGCACAAGGCGGCGGGCAGCAGCAGGTTCCATTGGGTCAAATCGCCGGCAACGGTGGCGTACAGGTATCCGTCATAGATTAACGTTCCCCAATTGGCGGTCACCCGCCGCAGACCAAAGAACGAAATGAAACCGTCGGCCACCACCGCGCCGCTGACCGCGATCATCATCTGCATAACCGCCAGCGGCAACATGTTGGGCAGGAAGTGCTTGCCCATCACATGCAGCGCCCCACCGCCCGAGACGTGAGCGGCTTCCATGAACGGTTTGGCCGACACCTTCAGCGCCGCGGTGCGCATCACGATCGCTGCGCTGCCCAAACCGGTGACCGCCCCGTAGGTCAGTCCGAGCTGCACCGGGGTCATCTCCGGCCATCGGGCGCCGACGATGATCATCAACAGCGGGGCCGGCAGCAACACAACCACGTCCATCACGCTGGCCAGCACAGTGTCGACCCGGCCACGGTAGTAGGCGGCCGGGATGCTGACCGCGGTGGCCAGCGCGGCCGCGGTGACGGCGGCGGTCAGTCCGATGACAAAGGTGGGGGTGGTGGCCGCCAACAGCATGCTGAGCACATCGCGTCCCAGCGCATCGGTTCCGAGCAGGTGAATACTGCCCGGCGGCGCCGGGTGGGGCACCAAATCGGGATCGAAACCAGTGGCCGGATCAAACAGCCGGCGGTTCCACACGGTGAGCATCAGGATGGGATGGGCAATGGCCATCAGCGCAAATAAGGCGACCAGCGCAATCCCCAGGATCGCCAACCGATCCTCGCCAAGCACCGCCCAAGCGCTCTTCAAGCGCCGCCAAAGCAGCTGGGCGCGGATGCCGGCGCGACGCATCCTGGATTGAATGCCGGGAGCAGCAAGTCCTGGGGCAGCCACGCTCAATTGATCGGCAGCCGGCTGCCTTCGCCGAAGCGAATGCGCGGATCCAGATGCGCCGCCAGCACATCCATTCCCAGCCGGATTAGCAGCGAGAGCGTCCCGACAAACACCAGAAAGCCCATCACGGTGGGCATGTCTTGCCAGTACAGCGAGCCGAACATGGCGGAGCCCATCCCCGGCCAGTTGACCGAGTCTTCGATGATCACGATGCCGCCCAGCAGATACGGCAGCGTGATGAAAAAGCGGCTGAGTACCGGGAGGATGGCGTTTCTAGCAGCGTGCCGATCGCGGAGAGTGCTCGGGGCCAGGCCCTTAGCGCGGGCGGTGAGCACGAATTGCTCCTGCATCACTTCCTTCATGCTGGTCTGCATGATGATCATGGTCTCGCCGAAGATCAGCAGCACGTAAGTCAGCAGCGGCAATGCGGCCGACCTCAGGATGTCCAGCACATAGGGCATAATGGCTTGCGTGGTCCACACCGCCACCGAGCCGGCTGTGATCAGTGCGACCTGCACCAGCGACGGCAGCTTGCGCCGGGTCCAGCGCCGCACCAGGAGGCTCACCAGCAGCACTGCCACAGCGAAAACTGCGACCGTGAGCGCGATTCGGCTGGTCACATCGCGCGGCCGCAGCTCAAATCCGATCCACAGCATGCGATCGATAAAGGGGTAAGCCAGGCTGTTCAAGCCGCCGGGCGCCCG
>CAZJUE010000121.1:0-8195 GCA_964549025.1 uncultured Anaerolineaceae bacterium
ACCAATATGGCGGTGGAGGAGATCGACCCCCGGCTGCGCTCCCGCATTCTCGACCCGGAGTTGGTCGACCGAGTGTACATTCGAGCGCCGGACTTCCGCCGGCCGCTGGAAGAGACGGCGCGCGAGCGCCTGTCGTCGCTGGATCTGCACCGCGAGCAGACCTTCGGCAGCTGGAGCTCACGCCCTGCCGAAAGCCTCAAGCCGAACGAAGCGCGCTCGCTGGAGGAGGCTTTCCAGGCTGCCCACGCATTCGCCGAGCAGCCGACCGGATGGCTGATGCTGGGCGGCACCCATGGGGTCGGCAAAACCCACCTGGCGGCAGCCATCGCCAACTTCCGCAACGATCAAGGGTATCCAACTACGTTCGTGGTGGTGCCCGACCTGCTCGACCACCTGCGGGCGACTTTCAGTCCGGGCAGCACGATTTCCTACGACCGGCGTTTCGAAGAGATCCGCAACGCGCCGCTGCTGGTGCTCGACGACCTCGGCACGCAGGCCACCTCGGCCTGGGCGCGAGAGAAACTGTATCAACTCTTCAACCACCGCTACAATGCCAACCTTCCGACCGTGATCACCTCGGCATTGAATCAGGATCAAATGGATCCCAAATTGCGGGCCCAAATGTACGATCGCCGCCGCTGCACCGTCGTGTTGCTCGACGCCCCCGCATTTCGCGGCACCCGCGACCGCTGAGCACTACTTCGCCGCTTCCCCCACCCTTACACTCGCTAACTCGTCGCCTCTCCACCGGCTGAGTCCCGCGTGATACAATCCGCGCTCGCGCGGCTCCGGCCGATCCGGCTGGGAGCGCCCGCCCCCATCGTCTAGGGGACTAGGACGTGGCCCTTTCAAGGCCAAAACCGGGGTTCGAATCCCCGTGGGGGCATGAAGCACCTTCGAATCAGCTCACTTTGACCACGACGGCTGCCCCGGTATCGCCTGCTGCGCAGCCGGTGAACAGCCCGGTTCCCCCACCCTTGAGCACCAACTCCTCGATCAGTTCGATGATGAGTCGCATTCCGGTTGGCCCCTGGGGATGACCCCATATCAGCGAGCAACCGTAGTTGTTCATGTCGTGCAGGCTGCGGCCGGTTTGGCGGGCAAAGTAAACATCGTTCACGGCGAACGGATTGTGAGTCTTGATGGCCGTAACATCGCTCAGACCTTTGCCGGCGGCGGCCAAGGCCGTCTCGGCGGCCGGGACGGGCGCCATCGGCATGAATCCGACCTTGGCACGACTCTGCCCGAAGCCCATGATTTGGATGCTGGGAGCATCCTTGGGAGAAAGCTCCCGTGCCTGATCCTTGGTGGCCAGGATGACTGCCGCATTCCCGTCCGCCGGGTAGGTCTGTCCTCCGTAGGTGACCGTTCCCCCGTCCCTCACTGGCTTGAGCCGCTCCAGGCCCTCTTTGCTGGTCGGAAAGACACCCTCGTCGTCGCTGACGGTCGCCAGCACTTTGCCTCTCGCGTTCTTGACCTCGATAGGAGTCACCATGTAGCGTTTGTGAAATGCCGCCTCGTCGGCAAGCGCATCCTGGTACTGCGCGTGCCGCATCAGCACGACCTCGTGCTGTTCCTCGGTGCTGATTGCGGCCTCCCTCGCAACGTTTTCCGCCGTATCCAGCATCGAGCCATTGGCCCACGGGTCGCATTCGAAATTGTCGAGGACCCAATGTTCCATATCTGGTTTGTTGCCAGGATTGTCCGGATTCGGATAGATCATCTGCGGCCCATTGGAGGTACGGTCGGCAGTCAGGCACAGGATAGTATCCGCGGCACCTGACTCGATCTCGAACGCCGCCCCGGCGATGACCCGCGCAGAGGTAGCGCATGCCTGATTGATCGTCGGGCCACTGATGCCTCCGGCGCCCAGCACACCCGCCACCCAGGGTGCGCCATAAAATGAGTGCTTCGCCGGAACGGTGGTACCCAAATGCAGTGCGTCGAAAACGCCCGGGCTGATGCCGCGCTCTTCAAGACTGCGCTTGGCGATATCCGCCGCGAATTCCAGGGGGTGCAGGTTGGCGAAGCTGCCCTGCCACTTCACAAACGGGGTGGACCAGTATCCCGGGAACGGAATGTAGGTGTTTTCCAACTGCATTCAGGCTCCTAACGTTACGCCGCCGTCGGCCCAGATGACCTGTCCGGTGAGGTAGGACGCATCGCCGTCGCGCGGCCAATCCCGCCTCCCGCACCAGTAATCAGTGCGACCTTGTTTTCAAGCCTCATGCTTCCTCCGGAAACGATCGGGGCTGATCTCGGCCACGGTCCCATCCAAGACCTCCGGCCGCTGCGATTTATCTCACGCAAACTGGACACGGCATAGTGTTCTCTGCCCTGGAAGTCGAAGAGCATGTTCACCATGGCGGTGGCGATCAGGCTGCGTTCTTGACAGTCATCCCCATCGGTGCTACCGTATCAAAACATACCAAACGCTCGGTTTGTTTCAGCATACCTGCTCCCCCGGACAAACTCAAGCGCCATTCATGTCGTACGCGAAGTCAAAAGAAACCAAAAAGCGAATCTTGGAAGCGGCGAAGACTCTCTTCGTGGAGAGGAATTACGGAAAAGTTCCGATAGCCGACATCGCTGCACAGGCCAAGGTTTCCACGGGAGCGCTCTACCACCACTTCTCGAGTAAGGAGGATATCTACCTCCAGATGATGCACCACTATCTGGGGGAGATCCGCGCAACCATCGTGGCCGCCATAGAGCGAAGCTCGGGTTCCTGCCGGGAACGACTGCATCAATCCAACTTGGCGTTCTTGAGCTTGCCAGACGAACTGCATGGTGTACTTCGACTGGTGCGGAGGGATATCAATATCTTTACCGACCCCATGCGCCGCGCACTGATACGCGCTTATCAAACGGCTATACCTGAGCCGCTGGAAGCCGTCTTGCGAGAAGGGATTGCCAATGGAGAGTTGCTTCAAGTCGACGCACGCGTGCTGTCATGGGAATTGGTGGCGATGGTGGAAGTGGCCTTAGCTCCCTACAGCGGACGTGCTATCGGCGGACCCGAAGAGACCTCAGAGTTTGTGCTCCGCTTGTTCCTGGGTGGGATCGCAACCCGTGAAGCGAATGAGGCCATGGAACTTCAATTTGATGTCGGTTAGCGAGCCAGGCACCGTCCGGATTCGCGGATCATATCTGCGGGGAGCTCGCCTGAACGAGGCCAAACAAGGAGATACAGTTATCGAGAAAACCATACTCGGACCAACTTCGTCAAGGTCAATCGATTCAATCCTGGGAGGGCGAAGATGAACGCGTTATCGTGGAAGAAGGCGCTTTACGTTTTGGTGGTCGGATTGCTGCTCGTCGCCTGTGGTGGAGCACAGGAGGAAGAGCCCGGCGATGCGATGGGCGAACCCATCGTTGTCGGCATTCCGACCGCATTTGGGTCCATCGAAGGGGCGGCGGCATTACAGGCGATCGAGATGGCGGTCAACGAGATCAATGCCAGCGGCGGGGTCGATGTCGGTGGAGAGCAACGGCCGTTTGAAATTGTCACCATCGACACGCGTGAACACGAAGCGGGTGTTCCGGTGACCGACGCGCTGGCCTCTGTGGAAAGGCTCATCTTGGAGGAAAATCCGGACGTCATATTGGTGGGTGCCTTCCGCTCGGAGGTCCTGATGGCTTCATTGGACCTGATCGCAGAGCATCAAATCCCCTATATGACCTCCATCGCCATGACGCCGGCCTTACAGACGGCCATCACCGAAAACCCTGATCAGTACAAGTACGTGTTCCGCAACGGTTTCAACGGCATCTACCTGGTCGGATCCATGGCCCAGACAATGGGCTTCGTGAATCAAGAATATGGCTTCACCAAGGCCTACATCGTCAATCAGGATGTGGCCTGGGCCAACGGCACCGCCGGCGGTCTGACCGGGGCGATTGAGGGTGCCGGATGGGAGGTGGTGGGAAGCGCAGCCTACCCGACGGGTGCTACCGATTTCTCCACCTCGTTGGCGGAGGCTGAGGCGGCTGGGGCAGAGGTCATCGTCCCCATCTTCGACATGCCCGAATCCGGCATCCTTATCAGACAGATACAGACGGCGCAGTTGCCCGCGCTCATCTTGGGCTTCATCAGCCCAATGGCGCCGGGCAACGCCTGGGATGTGTTTGATGGCGAAATCGGGGGCGTGGTTAATTTCATTTTCGAGATTGGCCCCGTCCCGGTGACGGCTGCTCCAGGCTCGGTAGCCTTTTACAACGCCTACGCCGCCGCGTACGGTGATGATGAGGCTGTTGCCTTACCCGGCCATGGCGTATCGCCGGCCTACGACCAGGTCTATATCCTCAAGGATGCTATCGAGCGCGCGGGTACGCTGGATGCGGATGCGCTGGTCACAGCGCTGGAGGCCACGGATCTGGACGGCGCGGTAGGCCACATCACATTTGCTGAAGATCATCAGGCCGTTTACGGCACCGATCCGGCCACAGCCTCGATGGCGGTGGCTTTCCAGTGGGTGGATGGCGAGCGCGTGGTTGTTTGGCCACCATCCGTCGCCGAGGGCCAGATCCAGCTGCCGTAGGCAAGTTAATCGAGCATCGCTCAGTTCGTTAGAATACAACCGAGGGGGTGATCCGTTCAGCGGGTTGCCCCCTCGTCGCCAAGGCGGTGGTGTATGGCTTCCAATGTGTTGGTCTACGGGCTGGTCAACGGCATTATCCTGGTCCTCACTGCTTTGGGCTTCAGCCTTACATTCGGCTTAAGCAAGGTGGCGAACTTCGCCCATGGGGGACTGTATCTGCTCGCGGGCTACGTCACATTCATTCTCTTCAAACGCGTTGGGCTGCCCTATCCGGCGGCGATCCTCCTGGCGGTGGCGCTGAACGGAGTACTCGGAGCGCTCAACTATCGCTTCGTGCTTATGCGGGTCCGGGGAATCGAATTGTCCGAGGTGATTTCAACCTTCGCCATCGGGGTGGCTATTCTGGAGTTCTTCCGTTGGATGGGGTTCGTCACCTTTGAATTCACCCTGCCGTCCTTCATCCGTGGTGCCGTCGAGATTGCTGGAACTCGGGTGGATTATCAACGTTTGGTGATCGTTGGGGTGGCGGTCGTGGTAGCCGTCGCTCTATGGTATTTCACCCATCACACCAAGATGGGATTGGCGTTGCGAGGCATGGCACAGGACGAGTACACCGCGCTGACCGTCGGGATCGAGTCGGATTGGGCCGCAACGCTTAGCGTGGCGCTTGGCGCGGCTCTCACCGGACTGGCCGCAGTCTGCATTCTTCCATTGGGGATTATTTCAATCAACACCGGCTACGACGTGCTTCTCATCGCGCTGGCTGTCTCTGTCGTAGGCGGCTTGGAGAGCACAGTCGGCCTGGCGATCTCCGGCCTGATACTCGGCTACGCCACGATCCTGGCGGCCACTTTCATCGGTCCGCACTGGACCTTCGTGGTCTACCTGATGGCGATTGTGGTTGTACTGATCGTCAGGCCATCGGGCATCATGGGCAAATTCAAAGAAATCGAGGAACGGGTCTGAGCACCGGCCCCGCCTACCGCAAGGAGCGGCTGGATCGCGGAATCAAGGTCCGCTCCGACGACATTTACGCGATCGCATCGCTGCGCGACCTGGCGTATTTGCTGCTCCCCCGATTGCTGCTCGTCGGGGGCTTGTTGAGCCTTCCACTGCTCGAGGGGGTAATTGGATCCTACTGGGTAACTGTGTTTCTGTTTGTTTGCATGTTCGCGCTGCTGGCCGTCAGTTGGGACTTCCTATCTTCAGTCGGTCTGGTTTCTCTAGGCCATTCGTTGTTCTTCGGGATCGGAGCGTACGCCTCGGGCGCGTTGAACTCCTATCTGGGGTTGCCGCCGCTCATCTCAATTCCAGCCGCCACCCTGGTGGGTTCAATCCTCTCCTCCCTGCTCCTGTACCCGATCTTGTCCCTGCGGGGCATCTACTTCTCATTGATTACGCTCGCCTTGCCGCTCATGGCCATGCGGGTCATCGAAGCCACCAAGATTCTAGGGGGCACCGACGGCCTTAGCCAGCTTGGAGATTTGCCGGATCTGCCGCTCTCGCTCTACATCATCATCGTTGCATTGTTGGTATGCGTCTTCACCTATCGCCGCGTGCTCGACAGCGACTACGGGTTGGTGCTGCGGGCGATCAAGGACAATGACCAGTCGGTGATCGCCTCAGGCATTAACGTGCATTGGTTTAAGGCGCAGGCCGTTTTCCTGGCAGCCCTTCCGGCCACGTTTGCCGGGGCGTTCATCACACATCACTACCGAGTCGCGGCCATGTCCTCTCTCTCTCTTGAGTACTCCATCCTGCCTCTGTCCAGTGCAGTCGTGGGCGGCGAAGGGGGATTGATGGGCGCCCTGGTGGGCGCCCTCATTCTGGTGCCCATATCGGAGTTTCTGCGCGCCTCGGGGACGCTGAGAATTGTCATCTACTCGTTGATCCTTGTGGTCTTCACTGTTGGGCTGCCGGAGGGCATTTTCCATTTCCTGCGCCGGAAGTATCACCAGTTCGAACGGCTCGTCCCCGTGGAACACGAGCGATGAGCGCCGAACCGCTGTTGAGGGTCGAACACATTTCGAAGAACTTCGGTGGCGTCAGTGCCGTAGCAGATGTCAGCTTCAAACTGGAAGAGGGCGAGGCTGTAGGGATCATTGGACCCAATGGCTCTGGCAAGACAACCTTAGTCAACCTAATCACGGGATTCCTCCGACCCACCGCGGGGCGCGTGTATTTTCGTGAAAGAAATATCACCGGGCTCAAGCCGCATGTCAGAGCGGAAATCGGCATTATCCGCAGTTTTCAGATGGTGCGGCCCTTCTCTCAACTGCCCGCCTTTAAGAATCTGGTGATCCCGCTGCTTTCTCCGCGGGTGAGGCACCGGAGAGGTGGGAGCTTTGGCAATCGTGATGATGTGGCAATCGACCTATTAGAAGAGGTTGGCTTTGAGCGAGATTCCTATGTGCCGCGCAAGATTGCAGCGAGCCTCCCGCATGGGTACTTGAAGCGATTGGAGCTGGCAAGATGTCTTTCGCTCGAGCCGGAGTTGCTCCTACTGGACGAACTGTTCTCAGGCATGAGCATGTCTGAGATTGCCAGCATCCTGCCGCTCATCGAGAGGATTCGGGCAGAAGGAACCACTCTGGTGATGGTCGAGCATCGGTTGAGGGAGCTGTTCCGCATCGTCGATCGGGCGATCGTGCTGAACTTCGGCATCAAGATTGCCGACGGACCGCCCGACCAGGTCATCGAATCGGAAGAGGTCAAAAAAGCGTACCTTGGTACCGAGGTTGAAGCCTTTGCTTGAAGTCTCCGGGCTTACCGTCTTCTATGAGAACGCCCTGGCCGTGAACGACTTGAGCCTGGAGATCAGAGTCGGAGAAATCGTGGGCGTGTTTGGCTCAAACAGCGCGGGCAAAACCACCCTGATGAACACGATTGCCGGCCTGACCCTGGATTTGAAGATTAAGGAGGAGAGGAAAGGGGGCCAGAGGATTACCATGCTGGGGCAGGTGCTGTTTGAGGGGCGGGACATCCTCCACACGAAAGCAAGCCGACGGGTAAAGCAGGGCATTGTTCTGTGTCGCGAAAGGCATCCGGTTTTCCGCGATTGCAGCGTGGTTGAAAACCTGAAGATTGGGGGGTATTCGAGAACGGCTCAGCAGATGCGAGAGGGAGAGCAGTTTGTCTACGAGGTTTTTCCCCACCTCTATGGGCTGCGCCGGCGGAGGGCAGGACTGCTAAGCGGAGGAGAGCAGCAGATGCTTTCGATCGGCATCGCGCTGGTGGCCCGTCCCAAATTGCTGCTCCTCGACGAGCCGCTGCTCGGCTTGAGTCCGCTCTTGCAGGCCGACGTGGCGAGGGCGCTGAGCAAGATTCAACGAGAGAGCATCACGATCCTGGTGGCCGAGCAATACGCCAGGCCGATTTTCCCGATTATCGATCGTGGCTACATCATAGAAAACGGAAGTCTGATCCTTAGCGGCACCGGCAGTCAGCTGATGGAGAACCCAGAGGTAAAGTCAGCGTATTTCGGTATGTGATGATGGAAAGCTCAAATTCGGCGGCTTCTCCCGTCCGGTCATCAATTTCTCAGACATTCAAGAGCACCACCCAGCGATTCCCCGACAAGACGGCCTTGAACTACCTGGGAAGCACCTACACATACTCCCGACTGGATGACTGGGTGGAGAGCCTGGCTGCATC
>CAZJUE010000122.1:0-8156 GCA_964549025.1 uncultured Anaerolineaceae bacterium
CCGAATCCCGGTAAGTCGACCAGAAGGTCCGGGTGACCCATTGCCGCACCGGCTAAACTCGACTTCGATCGCTCGGCAAGCCGATCACCATTGACATTAGCTCTCCGCCAACCTCTCCAGCACGGCCTGCATTTGCTCCGACAGCAGTTTGCGGTCGTAGTGTTCGACGACGAATTGTCTTCCGTGCCGCCCCATGCGCTTGGCCAACTCCGGCTGATCGCGCAGGCGCTGCACCGCCTGCCCCAAGGCGGCACCGTCGCCCGGCTGTACATATACGCCGGCCCCGGCCTGCTCGACCAGCTGGCGAATCACCCCGTCGATCGCCAGCACCACCGGCTTGCCGGCTGCCAGGTAGTCGAACACCTTGTTGGGATAAGTAGTGGTGAACATCTGCAGGGGCTTCAACGTGGCGATCCCACAGTCCGCCTCGGCCAGGATACCGGGAACCCGATCCTTAGGCGCAGGAGGCAGGAACAGCACGTTACGAAGTTGATGGGCCTGGGCATGCTCGATCAAAGCCGTTTTTTCCGCGCCGTCGCCCAGAAACACAAACACGATGCCGGGGTCTTGCTTGAGTGTCTGCGCCGCTTGCAGCACCTGCCATAGATCGTTGGCCAAGCCGTGGGCGCCGGCGTACAGCGCCACGAACTTGCCCTGCAAGCCGTGCGCCGCCCGCAGCGCATCCGATCCTGCGGTCACGGTAAAGCTGGCGGTGTCCACTCCGTTGGGCACCGCGGTCAACCTCCCCGCCTCGGCGCCAGCCTGCTCGAGGTACTCGGTGAATCCAGGCGAGTTCACCACAATACGTGGTGCACGCCGGTAGAGAAAGCGCTCCAGCCAGCGTGAAAGGGCGATGAGCACCCGGTTGCGCAGAGCCCCGGTGGCGATGGCGAATGCTGGCCACAAATCACGGATCTCAAGCAGCCACGGAACCCGCTTCAGTTTGGCCAGCGCCCAGGCGCTCCAGGCTTGAAAGAGCGGCGGACTGGTGCCCCAGATCAGGTCCACGTCCTGAACGCGCAGTCCCTGCCACAGCGACGAGAGCGTGAAGGATAGGAATCCCACCGTACGCCAGGCAGCGCCACGGTGTCGGCCGCCCAACGCCCAACATCGCACGACCTCCAAGCCCGGTTCCAGCTGTTGTCGGCGTGGCGTACGCAGACGCTGCCCGGTGAGGTAGCTGCGGGTGCCGGCCAGCACGGTGACCCGGTGGCTGTGCTGCACCAAATGGTGGGCGAATTCGTAGTGCCGTGTCCCGCCTGGGTCTTCCGGCCGGACAAATACCTGGTGGATCAGCAGGATATGCACGATTGAGGGTTACGGCAGGCCTGGAACGGCGTGCGCATACGGCCGGCGACTGGGCCGGAATTGTAGCACCGCCCAAACAGAACCGCCCACGTGCGTGGGCGGTTGTGTACTAGTACTGATTTGGCTCTACGACGCTTACATCCCAGCCTTGTTCTTCATGGCGAAGTCCTTGCTGACGATCCGCCATGCTTCACGCCCTTCGCCGGGCACCTTGGCCACGGCGAAATACCGGGTGCGGTTGCCGGAGGTCTTCTCTTCAATCCGCCAGCTTTCCGTCGTGAACTTGGACTTGTTCTTGATGTCGTAGAACTCGAGTGCCTCTGCCATTCGCTTTGCCTCCTCGTTCAAAGGGTTGGGCTAAACCGTGCTAGATACTACCCGCCCTTTGCCTTCCTTGCAAGTACCTCAAAGGGGGATATCCGCACGTTTGTTCTGTGTCGCTTACCAATGGGGGCGCGCCAGCCGCGCACCCCAATATGTGATGGGAATCCTAGCTAGAAGGGCTCATGGGGCAAGGGGATTCGGCCTGGCGGGTGGGGAGGCGCCGCCCAAGGAAATGCATGGCTTTGCTATTCCTGCCCGCTTTGCGACCCCATGAATTCCTCCGCAGTAGCCTGGCCCGGTTGGCTGATCCCCTCACGGGTCAGCGCCTTCCAGAAGGTTGCCACCAGGATCTTGAGATCCAACCATAGCGAACGGTGGTCCACGTACCACACGTCGAAGTCGAATTTCTGTTCCCAGGTAAGAGCGTTGCGGCCGTTGATTTGGGTCCAGCCGGTTATGCCCGGCAGCACATCGTGGCGCCGGGCTTGCTCCGGCGTGTAGCGGTCCAGGTAGCGCATCAAAAGTGGACGGGGGCCCACCAGGCTCATTTCCCCACGCAGCACGTTCCACAGCTCGGGAAGCTCATCCAGGCTAAAGGAGCGCATGAAGCGTCCCAGCCGCGTGATCCGCTCGGCGTCCGGCAGCGGTTCCCCTTGAGCGTCACGCTTGTCCGACATGGTGCGGAATTTGTATACGGTGAACGGCTCAGCGCGGTACCCAGGGCGGCGTTGAAGGAACAGGATCGGGCTGCCGTGGCTCAGCCAGGCCGCCAACCCCAGCAGAAGCAGCAATGGGCTGATCAGCAGCCCGCCCGGTACGGTGAGTACCAGGTCCATCAACCGCTTGGAAAGCGGCACACCGGGCGGCAGCAAGCGGGCGGTCACGTGTGTGCTCTGCTGACGCCACAAAGGCGGTGCCGCTCCACCTGACCCGGCCATTGATCGTCTCGCAAGCGCCTAATCACCATCACCCAGAAACTCCGCCAAAGGCCCTTCGGCCAGCTCAGGGCCAAGATCCGGCTCACCAAGCCGCCACCAGCTGGCCAGCCGCAGCGGCAAAGCGCCGCGCAGGCGGGCCACCAACGAGAGCGCCGGCTGGCGGCCGCCGTAGCTCGGCGCCCACCACCCCACCGTCGCCGCCGGCTCCTGCAATGGGTCTCCGGCCAGCTGTTCACCGCATCGAAACAACGCCAGCCGGGCCGATTCCGGCTCGATCTGCACTCGAAGCTGATCCGGGCCACCGCGCAGCAGCAATTCACCTTGGCGCAGTTCCCACTCCCAGTCCGGCAGCAGCCACGAAATGCGCGCTTCGTGTTCACCACTCCCAGCAAGTTCGTCGATCACCACCCACAGCGTATTGGCAGCGCAGACCACGCTACGCCGGTGCAGCAATGCGCCCGGCAAGCGCTGTTCGGCCGCCATGGTTTCTACCCGTCCATTCTCCGAGCTCCAACGCCCCAGAAACACAGCGGGCTGGCGGGCAACCCAGAGGAACCTTCCCGCACGCCGCATCGGTTCCTGTTCGTCGGCGATCAGCGTATTGTGCGCTCGGGCGCCCTCCAGGCCGGAAACCGTGTAGCGGTAGCTTCCCGGGTCACGGGCAATGTTGTGCCCGCGCCACCACAGATCCAGGTGCAGCTGATCGGACTGCGAGGGGCGGCTGCTGAAACGGGCGCAGCGCAGCATCCCCCAGCTTTGGGGATTGCGGTGCAGGTAAAGCCCAGCTTCGGAGAAGTCGCCGGCCGTGGCCCAGCGCTCGGTTCGCCGGGTCTCATCGGCTGGCGCCTCAGCGCCGGCCGCTGGAACTGCGTGGCCTGTGCCTTCCTCCGGGGCCAGGTCGCCAGCGCCCTGCGCCGGATCCATTCCCAGCCACAGCGCCAGCTCGTCCCAGGGACCGTTCCCTAATGCCGGCCGACCTTCAAACGCCAGTGCGGCAGCTTGCACGATCGGCCGGTAGTCGCTGTGAGCGCAGCCGGACAGCGGCAGGATGTTGGAGCCGTCGTTGCTGCCCAGGTTTGGCGTCCGCCCACTGTCCGGATCGAGCAGCGCAGCGAGCGCGGCAGTCAGCCGGCCCAACGCCGCCCTGGCGGGCTCCGGCAGCGGTTCGCCGTTGCTATCAGCTAGCCGCGCCATCCACAAGCCGGCACTCAAAGCCAGCCGGTGATAGTTCACCGAGTGCTGGATGTAGCCGCCGTCTGAGAAAACCTGATCCTCCAGCGCCGCGATCAGCTGCCGCCGCCCGGTTGCCTTCCAGCGCATCGCCTCTCGAAACTGCGGAAACAGCATTCCGGCGGCGTACAGGCCGACCGCTTCGCTGATCAGGTGGTTATTGCGCTGCGCTTGCGCGTACGACAGGGTCGGAGGAATTCGCTCTGCGTTGGCTGCCAGGGTTGTCAGTAGGAGAGCTGTCCGCTCCAGGTCGCCCTCCAGCACCGGATAAAAAGCCCACCAGGCGAAGCTCAGCGCCATAACTCGCAGGCCAGCCTCCTGTGCGGAGACCCAGTTGGGACCGGCATTGGGCGGATTGGCGCCCCGCCAGGAGGCCAAAAGCTCGAAGAATCCATCGGCGTAGTGCCTCTGCTCCGTCAAGCGGTAGGCGCGGCCAAGTGGGTAGGTCCAGCCAAAGCGTGACAGTTCCCACAGCAAGCGCAAATCGATCTCGCCACCGTCGGTGTACTTGGTCCAGTGCAAGTCAGCTTGGAGTCGCGCGCCGTCATGCGGTGAACCATGCCCTCCGGCGGGCCGCGGCGCTGCCGCCTCATCCAGCGGCAACCGCAACCAGTCCGGAGGGAAGCTTAGGCGCCGCGGCCGGCCGCCAAACAGACGGAACTCGCCCCGCAGGATCTCGTCTGCCTCTTCGACCGCCGGGAGTTCTGCTTCGCCTTGCAGAGATTTTAGGTGGCGGGCTGCCTTCGCCGCTGAATCGAGCCATAAAGCCGGCTTTCCGAACGTTGAATCGCCACGGCGCACCCACCACTCCAGCGGCCGCTCCGCCCAGCGGTAGGTTGGCGTCCGGCGGCGCACTGCCCCGGTACGCAACAGCAGCTGATAGCGCAAATAGTGGGCCAGAGCGCGTGGGCCTAGCTCTTTCAGCAGCGGCCAAATGGCCAGCGTCATGGTCCGGACCAAACGCTGGTGAACCGGGGCGGGGGGCTAAATCTCGAGATCGATGGCTTGACCGGTGCGCAGCGATTCGCTGGCATAGATGACCGCCCGGCTGACCGCCCGCAGGTCGGCGTAGGGGATCGGCGGCTCGCCTCCCTGCTGTATGGCGTCGCTGAACGCCTCCCAGAGCCGGCGGTGCCCTTTGTCCTGGCGCAGCCAGCCGCGCGAGATCCGCTTGCGGCCCCCGACCACCAGTTCAAGCCTGCGGAAGTTGTCGAGCACCGCCACTCGCCCGCCGCCAAACGCCTCCACCCGCTCTTTCGAATAGGCTCCATCGCCGGCGGACACGTAGTGCACGCTACCGATCGATCCATTTGGGAAACTCAGCCTGAGATGCACGTTGTCGGACGGGTAATGGCTCGTATCTGGCAGGCCGCGAGCGCTGATTTGCGACGGCAGTTCTCCAATCATCCAGACCAGGAAATCGACGAAATGGCAGCCCTCGCCGATCAGCCGGCCGCCGCCGATATCGGGATCGTGGAGCCAGTGGTCAGCTGGAAGCGCTCCGGCGTTGACCCGATAGTGCACCGAAAGGGGTGCGCCAGCCAACGCCATAAACGCCTGCATCCGCTGCGCCATCGGCGCGAAGCGGCGGTTGAACCCTACCGTGAGCAGCCCAGCCGACTTCTCCAGCGCCTCAAATACCGTATCCACTTCGGCGTGCTTGATCGCCAGCGGCTTCTCGCAGAACACGTGCTTCCCTGCCAACAGCGCCTCTGCAGTCAGTTCGGCGTGCAGCTGATGCCGGGTGAGCACCGCGACCGTATTGATTTGGCCGTCGTGAATCACGCTCGAGGCATCGGTGCCGGCGTAGCCGAAGCCGTACCGGCGCCCGGCGTGTGCACTGCTCAGGCCGCTGGCGCTCGCCAGGCCGACCAACTCCACCGGGCGCAACCTACGCAGGATGGGAAAGGCCACCCGTCGGGCATAGTTTCCGGCTCCAACCGCTCCTAGCTTGACCACCGCATCCTGCCGACGCTGCCCGGTGCGGATCGGCAGCTGTCGCGCCACCGGTGCTGGATCTGGATAGGTCAGCAGCACTCCCAATGGACGCTTGCCTCCATCGCTCAGCAAAGCCGCATAGGCCGCTACGGCCTGGTCAATTGGGTAGCGCTGGCTGATCAATGGCCCGACCGCCACCTGCTGTTCGGCCAACAGCCGCACAAAGGCCTCGATATTGCGCTTCTCGGTCCAGCGCACGTATCCAATCGGATAGTCAAGTCCGTGCTCCTCGTAATTCGGGTCATAGCGGCCTGGCCCGTACGACCGGGAGACCACCAGCTCAAGCTCCTTTTCGTAATACGGGGTGCGCGGCAGCTCGCCGCCTACCACGCCGATCAGCACCACCTTGGCCCGGTCGCGCGCCAGCTCTGCCGCCAGCATCAGCGGGTCGTTGTCCTGCGTGTGCGCACAGATCAGCACCACGTCGAAACCCTGGCCATCGGTCAGCGTACGGCCGCGGTCTAGCGCCTGGTCTCGCAACGCGCCCGTGCCGCCTAACTGCTCAGCCAGCGCCACGCGTTCGGCATCGAGGTCAACGCCAAATGCCGTGCATCCGGCCGCGCGCCCAACTTGCATGGCCAGCTGTCCCACCAAACCAAGCCCGATGACCGCCACTCGCTCGCCCAATTGCGGTTCCGCCAGGCGGAAGCCGTGCAGCGCAATGGCGCCCAGGGTGCCAAAGGCACCGTGTTCCATATCAACCCGGTCGGGAAGCTGTGCCAGCAAGTTCTCCGGGACAATGGCGTACTCAGCGTGCACCGCGTGGCCACCGCCGGCACAAGCCACTCGGTCGCCGCCGCGCACTCCCTGCACCCCTTCGCCAACGGCTTCGACCACGCCGGCCGACGAATAGCCCAATGGAACTGGTTGATTGAGCCGGCTGCGGACTGCCTCAACAGCCGCTAATGGACCTTCCTGGCGCGCCTTGTCGAGCGTGCGGCGAACCAGATCGGGACGGGCCACCGCCTTGCCGAGCATGCTCTTGCCGGCCAATTCCACCAGCGCACGCTCGGTGCCCGCCGAGACCACTGAGGCCACAGTGCGCACCAATACCTGCCCCTTTGTTGGGCGGGGAACCGGCACGTCCAACACCTCAGGCTTGCCCGAGCGCAAATCCTGTACCACTTGCTTCATGACTGAGGCCGGATTCTACAAGATTGCGACGCTTGTCGCAGGCGCAGCCGATCCGAACTCGGCGGCGCGAACAGTGGCGGACCGCTTCGGCAAAGCGTTTCGTTTCATTCACTCAGTACGCGGGCGTAGAACTCAGCGGCGCGCGCCATGCAGACTGCGTAATCGGCCCGTTCAGCGATCAGGCGTTGGTTGATCTCCGCCGCTTTGCTGCGCAGCGCTGGATCCGAAATCGCGGCCGAAATCGCCTCGGCAAGGTGCCGCGGACGGCCCGGATCGACCAGCGCACCGTTGACCCCGTCTTCGATCCACTCTGCCACCGACTCCAAGCGACCGAGCACCGGAAAGGCACCGCTGGCCATCGCCTCCAACAAGGTATTGGGGGTGCCATCGTGTTCGCTGGGCGACACCATTACCTGGGCACGGCGCATCAGCACCGCCATATCGGCGGCATTGAGCTGTGGCAGTAGATGCACCACCTGCTCGAGACCGAGGCGCTCGACCCAGCGTTCGGCGCGCTGCTCACCGGCCATCGCCACGCAGGCAAACTGCGCTTGGGGGTGCCGCGCTCGGACTTGGGGGACGGCGCTAAAGAAACTGTCGGTACGTACATAGGCGCGGAAGCCGCGCGGATTGAGCACCAGTGGCGCTTGCTCGGGCAGCAACCCGAGCAAGGTTGCCAACACCGGGTGAGAGGCCTCGCCGGGCGGCCCAGCCCGAAACACCTCTCGGCGCACGCCGCCGCTGCCGGGTATCACGATGCTGGGCCGCTTCGGGTCGAAGCCCCATTGGGCAGCCAGCCGCTGATCGCGTCGGCAGTCAGCGTGCAGCGCTGCCGTCCGATGCAGGCTGCGCCGGGTCATCCGGCCCATCAGGGGCGAGGCCGGCGCATGCAGCGTGAAGTCGTTGCCCCAGGTGGAGAGGATGAGCGGCACAACAGGATTGGCCGCGGCGGCCATTGCCCCTTCAAAGGGAAGACGCAAGGCGTGCACTAATTCCGGGCGAAGCTGCTCGATGGTGGCCCGCAAACGGCGTCCGGCGCGGGGCACGGTAAGCGGTCCCGCCCAATGTCGCACAAAGGTGCGCAGTGGAATGGAGGCCGCAGCTTGTGTGAATCCTCCAGAAGCCGCCCCCCTCCCGCTGAACGCCACCGGAACCACCGACTGCGAAGCCAAACCATCCAGCGCTGGGGCCGGCCGGCTGGAGACCAGATGCACTTCGTGGCCG
>CAZJUE010000123.1:0-3161 GCA_964549025.1 uncultured Anaerolineaceae bacterium
AGCTGCTCGCTGCTTCCCGGCGGGCTGGGCCGGGCGGCTGGATCGCTGGATCCGGCACCGGCGACGCAGCAAGCCCCCATCCACAGCCAGCAGCCGACGACTTCCACCCCCAGTCCGACCGCCACCTCCAGACCCAGCGCTACACCACCGCCGACCGCGACCCGCTACGCAAGCGGACCGTTCGAAATCGGCTACAGCGTGACTGGACGTCCGCTGGAGATGTATCGGTTCGGCAACGGACCGGATGACTACCTGATCGTGGCCGGCATTCACGGGGGATATGAATGGAACACCAGCGCGCTGGCCGGGCAGCTGGTCGAGCATCTCGCCGACAATCCGCAATTGCTGCCAGAGAGGCTGACGTTGTACGTACTGCCGAGCCTCAATCCGGATGGAGCTGCCCGGTCACAAGGCTACGCCGGGCGGGCCAACGAAAACGGGGTGGATCTGAACCGCAATTGGCCCTCGCGCTGGCAGGCAGACTGGCCAACAGCCGGCTGCTGGGACTTCCTGCCGATCGATGGCGGCAGCTCGCCCGGATCCGAGCCAGAGGTGGTCTGGCTGATGGATTTCATCCTGCGTTACGACATCCAGGCCATCATCAGCTACCACAGCGCCGCATTAGGCATCTTTCCCGGCGGCCGACCGCCCTTGCCGCAGTCCGTTTCGCTGGCAGAAACGTTGGCGGAGGTGGCGCCGTATCCCTACCCGCCCCTGGATTACGGCTGCGTGTACACCGGGCAGTTCGCCGATTGGGCCGCCGACCAGGGCATTCCGGCGGTGGACGTCGAACTGACCAATCATTACGAGATCGACTTCGAGATCAACCTGGAGGTTCTGCAGACCTTTGTGAACTGGCGGCCCTAGCGGGGGTTTGGAAACCTCTTGCGCTAGCGCACGGTCTTCGGTTCGCCTTCAGTCGACGCTCCCCGGCGCAACAAAGCCGGAGCGCTGCGGCGCGTAATCCGGAAAGATCTGGTCGATGGCGGGATTGTTGAGCCGCAGCCGGCAGACCTCGCTCAGCACGTCGCGATAGTCGGTGGTGACCGCCAGATCACCCGGGCCGAACAGCAATTCCGGCTCCAGCCCGGGCCACTCGCCCAGCACTTCCCCTCCGGTCACGTTGCCGCCCATCAACATCATCAGCCCTCCGTGGCCGTGGTCGGTTCCCAGGCTGGCGTTCTCCCGCACCCGCCGGCCGAATTCGGTCATCACCACCACCGTCAATCGTGAGTGGAAGTCCGCCAGGTCGCGGTAGAAGGCCTGCATTCCGCCGGCCAACTCGGCCATCAGACCCGGCATGTGCCCTTCATTGGTGCCCTGGGCGAAGTGGGTGTCCCACCCGCCGAGATCGATGGCCGCCACTTCCAGGCCGACCTCGGCTCGGATCAGCATGGCGATCTGCTTGAGCCCGGATCCGAAATCGGTCTCGGGATAACTGGCGGCCCCGCCCGGCTGATAGGACTCAGGGCTAAGCTGTGCCAATACCTGCAGTATGCGCAGGGTCTCCTGCCCCAGCACGCCCAGCGGTTCGCTGGCCTGGTACAGCGACGACAACCCGGCCTGCATCAAGCTCTCAATCTGCTGGTCGCCGGCCAGGTGGAACTGCGAGATCGAGCGCAGGGCGGTGACCGGAATCGCCCCTTGCAGACTGCGCTGGGCAGCCTCGCCCAAACCCAGCGCCCGCAGCGGCGATCCGTTGCCGGTATCCAGCGTAGCGAGGTGCCGGTTGATCCATCCGGAGGCCGGTCCCTGGGCGCTTTCTACGCCCCGCTCCATCAATTCCATCGCCTTGAAATGGCTGCGGGACTCGTCGGGCGCGCCGCAGGCGTGAATGACTGCCAGGTCTCCCTGTTGCCAGGCCGGCAGCAGCGGCGCCAGCGCCGGATGCAGGCCGAAGAAGCCGTCGAGGTCGAGCGCTCGCGCGCTGGCCTCGGCGCGTGGGTCGTCCGGCCGCGCTACCGACAGGGTAGGCCGCTGGCGGTAGTAGGCCTCCTCGCCGTGCGGCACCAGCATGTTGAGCGCGTCTGCCGCCCCGCGCAGAAACACCACCACCAACACGTCGCCCCGCAGCGCGGCGCTGAACGCCAGCCGGGGCATCCAGGCCGGCCAGCTGCGATGGGCGAACTCGGCGGCAGACGGATCGCAGCACGAGTGCTTGAGAACGTCCAGAAAGTCAGCGCGAGGATACATATGGCAGTTCCTTCCTTTGGCAATGCGCCCCTGAATCGACACCGCTCGTATGCGTACAGCGCTGCCTCGCCCCCCGAACCGCTTCATCGGCGAGATCCTTACAGGTATTGGAACCCGGGGGAGGCCAGCAGCCCGGCGACCATCAGCTCGAGCAGCGTTCGCCGCTCCGCGGCGGCTGCCTGCAGCGAGTCGAGCAGCTGATCGCGTTGCGCCGCTGCCAGCGGCACTCCCAGCAACAGGGCGGACAGTTGGTCAAGCGCATGCGCCGGATCAGAATCCAGAAGCGATTCCGGTAGACCGATCCGACTGCCCGCGATCTGGTTGCGTGCCAAGTCGATCGCAAAACGCCAGCGCGGCATCAAATTGGATTTCCAGTAGGCCGAGTGATCGGGTGGGCCGTCGGGGGTGGGCCAGCCAAACAGTGGCTGGCCCATCCTGGTGAGCAGCTCCTGAATCGGCGGCCCACCGTCGGTCTCGGCCGCCAGCATTCGCAGCCCACTGGCGACGTAGTCCATTGGTCGCTTGAGCTTGCTTCCGGGCTGCTGCAATCCGTCCAGCAGCACTACCCGCAGCATCTCGGCGATCGAACCCTGGCTGGCGGTGAAGGCCGCCGCCGCTCGCTCGACCAAGTCCGGTGCCGGCTGGTCCGCGACGAAACGACGCGCCAGCTTGCCGGCCAGATGACGGGCGGTGGACGGATGCCGCGCCAATCGATCGAGCACCTGCTCGGTCTCAGACTCTCCGGCAGGCTCAATCTGTAGGCCGAGCAACTGCTTGCTTCCCGGATCGTGCAGATCCGGCTCGAAGCTGAACTCACCGCGCCAGAAGTGCTGCTTCACCGTCCAGCCAGTCAGGCAGCGGGCCAGCTCCATGACGTCCTGCTGACTGTAGCCGCCCTCCACCCCCAGGGTGTGCAACTCCATCAGTTCGCGAGCGTAATTCTCGTTGGGCGCCGCCCGCTCGTTGGA
>CAZJUE010000123.1:3261-8127 GCA_964549025.1 uncultured Anaerolineaceae bacterium
GCAACTCCATCAGTTCGCGAGCGTAATTCTCGTTGGGCGCCGCCCGCTCGTTGGATTGATTGTCGAGATAGATCAGCATCGCCGGCGAATGCGCCGAGGCCGAGAGCAGCTGACGGAAGTCGCCCAACGCGTGTCGCCGGATCACTTCGCGGTCGTCTATGGTCTTCAGGTACCAGCAGTCCCCCTTGTGGATCGAGATATTGAAGTGGTCGGTCCAGAACTCGACCATTCGCTCATACAGCTGTCGAGCGCTGTACACCCGCCGAATGACGGTCGATTGCTGCAATTCCCGGATCGCGTCCTCGCGGTCCCAGGACACCAGCGCGTCGGCATCTAGCTTCAGGCTCTCGAAGGATCGGATCCGCCAGTCCGCTCCCGGATCTTCAATCGACGACGGCGACAGCTGCCTCTCGATCCAGCCCCGCCACCCGTGTTCGGCCATCTGTCGCCGATCTTCGGGCGTCGGACCGTAGCTCAATCGGCTGAGCACCAGGTGCTCGTGGGCGGCGAGCTCAGTACGCTGCAGATCGTTCGGCAGCTGCCGTGGCAATCCAGAGAGTTGACGGTAGATTGGTGAACAGGCCGAGACAGTCGCGCCGCCGGCCACCAGGCCGGCCAGGCGCAGGAACTGACGCCGGTCGAGCGTCCGCCTCATGCGCCAGCCGGATCGAGTGCCGGCTCGTCGTGAACTTCGGCTTCGGTGGTGGCTGAGGCGCCGAACCGGCCTTCGGCTGGAGTCGGAACCCAGCCGAGCAACGCGAACGTTGCTGCGCCGAATCCAGAAACGATCACCGCCGGGATCACCAGCAGCCATCCAATCACCGGAAAGGCAGCCGCCAGCTCAAGCGCCAGCGCACCGCGCACAAATCCAGCCACCGCGGACAGCTGGCTGGAAGAGTGCGCCGCCAGCCGGCGGCCCATCAGGGCAGCCAATCCGCTGGCTCCCAGGCTGGCAAAGGCCAGAGCGGCGATCAGCAGCCAGGACCCAACGAACTTAACTGGCCCCAGCGGCGAGGCGAAAAGGATCACCAGCACGATCGCCAGCGGAAAAATCAGCGCTGCGCCCAGCGCCAGCGATTTCCACGGGCTGAGCTCGAACCGGGTGCTGGCCCTCCCGACAAGTCTTGGAAACATCAGCCACCAGCTAGTCAGCATGCCGGGAAAGGCGATCCCCAGCGCCAACAGGGTTCCGAATACTGCGTAGACATCGGCCATGATTCGCTCCTCTCGGGCAGCTGCAAGCGCGCCGCCCCACTTTGACAGGTAGTACAGCAGCTGTGGAGGATTTGTCGCGCGCAAAAACGAGGATGCGTGGTGACCCGATTCCTTGCCGCCACCGCCCAAATACGGCGGGCGACGGGCGAAACAGTTGAGAGGAGGTTAGCGGGCTAGCGGGAGAACAGCTGAATGACCAGTGCGCCGAGACCGCGCAAGGCCAGGTAGGGGAATAACGCGAACCAGCCGATGAGCGGGGTCAGGCAGGCCAGCGTCATGGCGACTGCTCCCCACACAACTTGGCGGGTTGAGCTGGCGTCCGGCAGCATGCGCTCACCGATGATGGCTGCCATCGAGGACAAACCGAAGGCCAGCGCGATGACCAAGACCGCCAACAGCACCAACGCCAGCAGTTGGAGCAGGCCTCCTTCGTCGATGGCACTCATTGCTGCCACCAAGATCGATACAAATAGAGCGTTGACCAGACCCAGCAGGAAGGCGCGGCCAGGCATCCGCTGGGCGGCAGCGGCAGTCCCTTCGACCAGCTCGGCGAACAGGGCTCGGAGCACGCCGAAGAGCGCCACCAAAGTGGCGACCATCAGCGGGGTGGTAAGCAGAAGCGCCAGCCGTTCGTTCACGCCCGATTGCTCCGTGAGACCCGACGCAGCACCAACCCATTGCTCAGCAGCCAGAACACGATTGTCCCAAGCACGATCGTCCAAATCGCCGGCAGCCCGAGCTCCAGTCGATAGCCAGCGGGATCCGGGAGGGTGTTGGCCGCGGCGGCCATCAGCGACTGGACCAAGTCGTCTATTGCCGGCCCGATCGCCTGAGCCGCCTCGGTCACCCGCAGCGACACGGTCTCGCTGCCCAAGCTGAGCATCAGACCGATCCCCACTGCGAGCGCGGCCAGCAGCTCGCCGAGCGCCAGCGACTGCAGCCAGCGCGGGGCCGGTTGGATGGCGGCCAGTACGCCCGGAACCAGGTCGATCCCCAGCTGCTGATCGGGCAGACCGCCGATGGCCTGGAACAGATCTTGGGCAACCTCCAGTTCAGCACGGCACCTAGCGCAGTCTGCCAGATGCGTTTGCAGCGCCTGGCGCACAACCGGCTCAACTTCGCCGTCGAGCAAGGCATGGATTTGGTGTTGATCCAGATGATCAGTCATGGCTTTGTAATAATGTCGCGAGTTTCCGTCGCGCCCGATAGAGGTGACTCTTCACATCGCTTAAGGGCAGGTCCAGCGCCTTGGAAATCTCAGCATAGCTCAACTCCTGGTAGTGTCGCAACTCAATCACCGCGCGGTAATGCGGCGGCATTTCCCCGATCGCCCGGCGCATGCGCTGGGCCAATTCCTGCATTTCCAGCCGTCGTTCGGGTCCCGGCTGGCCGCTGACCGGTTGGTCGCGCTCGTCGTCCAGCGGCAGTTGAATCCCCCGCCGGCGGTTCAGGTGATTCAAGCATAGGTTAGTCGCCACGGTTCGGATCCATGGCCCGAAAGGCCGCTCCACATCGTAGCTCTCCAGGCGTTGGTAGGCCCGGATGAAGCTGTCCTGTGCCAGGTCCTCGGCTTCGTAGCGGTCGCCCAGCATGCGCAGGCACACGTTGAAGACCGAGCCTTGATAGCGTTCGACGATCTCGCCATATGCCTCTGTGTCCCCACCGCGCGTGCGCGTCACCAATTCACGATCGGTGGGATCCGCCATATTCTATAGAGTACTACAGCGGAGAATCGAGAATGTCGCGCTGGTGTCCACTGCGGAAGTTAACCTCGGTTAATCCTCGGGTTTGCATGTAATTCATCCTAATTCGATACGCATAGTGTTGACCCGGCGTGTTGCAGTTGGTAGGCTACGCCCGATTGACGGTATGGAGCAATTCGCCGATCACATGATTGCAGCAGCATTGATCACCTTACGCGAGGGGCTGGAGGCGGCGTTGATCGTCGGCATCGTGCTCGGCTACCTGCGGAGGATTGAGCATAGGTCCGGCCGACGCTACGTTTGGCTGGGCGTATTTGGCGCCAGTGTAATCAGCGTGGCCGCGGCGGCCGTCATACAGTCTATTGGGCTCGAGTTGGATGGACGGGCAGAAGAGCTGTTTGAAGGGACCACCATGATTCTGGCGGTCGCGGTTTTGACCTGGATGATCTTCTGGATGCGCTACCAGGGCCGCCTCATCAAGTCCAGCCTAGAACACGACGTTCAGGCGGCGGTGGATTCGGGCCGCAATCGCGGCCTGGTGGCGGTGGCGTTCATTGCGGTGCTGAGAGAAGGTATCGAGACCGCGTTATTCCTGTCGGCCGCGACCTTTGCCGATGGCGGCCAGGGCACGCTGGCCGGAGCAGTCGGCGGGCTAGCGGTCGCACTGGCGATCGGGTATCTGGTCTACGCCACCACCACACGGCTTAATGTACGGGTGTTCTTCAACGTCACCAGCGTCCTGCTGCTCTTGTTCGCGGCCGGCCTGCTGGCCCATGGAGTGCACGAGTTCCAGGAGGCAGGAGTGCTGCCGACACTGAACGCCGAGCTGTGGGACACCAACCATCTACTGAATGAGCAGTCCCCGACCGGCGAGTTCCTCAAGGCGCTGTTTGGATACAACGGCAATCCCTCATTCGAGGAAGTCGCCGCCTACGTGATCTACTGGGTTGCGGCGCTGCTGGGGCTGCGCTGGTGGATGCAGTTGAAATTCAGCCGGCACCCCAGTCGGGCCTGAGCATCGATCGTCGATAACACGCGAGACAGCCCCGCAACGGGGCTGTTGTTCTTTAACCTAACCGCGCCGACTCCGCTTACTGCCCCTGCGGTTCCGGCGCCACGCCCCGGTAGCTTTGCACGAACGCCAGCGCTTCATCCGGATCGAACTGCTGCATGCGCAGCGTACGAGCCCATGAAGTCACCACCACCGGTACTTCGAGGCTCGGCCAGGGGAAGCCAATCACCTTGAAATTGGCCGCATCGCCCATCACACCTTTGATCTGATCCTTGAGATCGTCGCAGGGCTGATCGGCGAGCGCCGCGCAGTTGTACCAGAAGATCACGTAGCCGTGCTCCAAGCTGTGCACCAGGTAGCCCTCCGGATACGGGGCATAGGTTTGCAGCGCATCCTCGTCGTAGAACCCGGCGGTGAGCGGCGTCGAGTAGTGGCGGCCGGAGGTCGGCGGATCGGTATTAAAGGGGCCGGGCTCGGTGCCCTCCGGAACGTGCTGGACGCTTTCCATGACGGTCTCCGCCTGGCCGATCGCAGCCTCGGTTCCGACCGGAGTTGCCGAGGGCGGGGCGATCTGCCGAGCCCGTGAGATCAGAAACACGCCGCCGCCGATGACGATCACCCCTCCGACCAGCAGCGTGATCAGCCGCTGGCGTGACTCGCGCTGACGGCGGGCCCGAATGCGTTGCTTGGTTGAGGATTTGGCCATAAGGAGAACCTATTCTCGGATGAGTCTGAAGATCAGCGCGTGAGATGCAAGACCGATACCGACATGGGCTCCCGGCGCCCCTTGAGCGTCAGCTCCCGATGTTCCAGGCCGCTGATGTCGTAGTCCGCCGCCGAGGCGGCTGAATCGCTGATCAAGAGCTCCCCGGTTCGGGCCTCTGAAGCGAGCCGAGCCGCCGCATTTGCCGCGTCGCCCAGCGCGGTGATGTCGGT
>CAZJUE010000124.1:0-7959 GCA_964549025.1 uncultured Anaerolineaceae bacterium
CGGGGAAGTTCTCTGTGGGCTCCTGCAAGATGCAGGAGCCCTTCGCTTTGTTCCGAAGGTGGGAATACAGGTTTCCCGCACTCTGCCCCTGGGCGCCGAAAGTATGGCATCGACTCTGCCCGCTGCGGTCCAGTGCTATCCGCCTGAACATCGTTGAATTGGCTTCCAACCGTCGTTGATGTAGGTGAGATGTGGACGCTCGAATTCAGCCAAGGTGGAGGGACTGCAATGGGCGAGAAAATTCTCGATCTGCGGCTGGCACAGGCGCACCAGCAGCGACTGCTGGACGAGGCGGGGGGGCGTTTGGGTCCGATTCGCGAGCGGCTGCTTGAGTCAGCCCGGCAGGAGCGCATTTCGACACGGGAGCGCATCCTCCTGAGCCTGAAGCGGCTGAGCTGGCAGACGGTGGTCAAGCTGGGGGGAGCGACGGCGGCAGGGGTGATCATCGGCCTGATTTGGGCGCAGTAGGGTAGCGTCCAGCGCCGGCCGGCCTCAGGACAGGCCGGCACCTAGGCGCCCCGGATCGATGGCAGGCCGGGCTCGCGTTAAATCAGCAGGGATACTGGGCAACCCCTCTCCGCGATGAACGGCAGCCAGGATCCAGGGGGACAAAGCCGGGACCTCGATCTTCGATCGAGGTCCCGGTGATTCTGCTGGACGGTGGGCGGCGCCGAAAAGGCAGGGTTTGCCGCCCTCGCGGGCTCGATGCCCGGCCTCCGCAAAGCAACTATTCCACTGTCACGCTTTTCGCCAAGTTGCGCGGCTGATCAACGTCTGCCCCCCGCAACACGGCGATGTGATAGGCCAGCAACTGCAGCGGAACGATGGTAGTCACCGGGTTGAACAGCCAGGGGGTTTCGGGCACCCACAGCACATGGTCGGCGATCTCCGGCAGCTGCTGATCGCCGTCGGTGGCTACCGCCACGACCACGCCGCCACGCGCCTTGGTCTGCTCGACCTGGCTGACGGTCTTCTCATACCACGGATCCTGCGGACAGATCGCCACCACCGGCATCTGCTCATCGACCAGCGCGATCGGGCCGTGCTTCATCTCGCCGGCCGGGTAGCCTTCGGCGTGGATGTAGGAGATTTCTTTGAGCTTCAAGGCCCCCTCGTAGGCGGTCGGCATGTTGATACCGCGACCCAGGTACAGGCAGTGCTGTACATCTTTCATCGTCCGGGCGATCGACTCCGCCTGATCGGCCCGGTCCAGGCACTGACCTACCAGGTCGGGCAGCCGGCGCAGATCGCCGACCAACCGTCTGCGTTCCTGCTCGTCGATCGCCCCGCGCAGGTCGGCCAACAGCACGGCCAGGAGGTAGAGATCAACCAGCGGCGCGGTGTAGGCCTTGGTGGAAGCCACACCGATTTCCGGGCCCGCCAGCATGGCGATGTATCCGTCGGCCACCCGCATGGCCTGCGAGCCGATTACGTTGACGATGCTCCAGATGGCCGCCCCATGCCGCCGCCCTTCCTCGATCGCCGCCAGGGTGTCGGCGGTCTCACCGGATTGGCTGATCGCCAGCACCACCGTGCCGTCGTCGATCAAGGGATCGCGATAGCGGAACTCGGAGGCGATATCGACCTCCACCGGGATGCGGGCGATGCGCTCGATGAGCAGCTTGCCGACCATGCCGGCGTGGGCAGCGGTGCCGCAGGCGGTGATCACGATCTTGCGGATCGCTTTGGCCTGTTCGGTCTCCAGGTTGAGCCGTCGGATGTTCACCCTTCCAGCTTCGAAGTCCGCACGCCCGCCGATGGTGTCGGTGATCGCGCGCGGCTGCTCATAGATCTCTTTGAGCATGAAGTGCTTGTACTCGCCCTTGGCCGCTGAGACCGGATCCCACGGTACGGTGTGCACTTCCAGCTCGACCGGGGTGCCTTCCAGAGTGTAGGCTTCGAATCCGGAGGTCGTGATCACCGCTATCTGGCCGGATTCCAGAAAGGCCATCTGGCGGGTGTGCTCCAGAATGGCCGGGATGTCGGAGGCCACGTACATTTCGCCATCGCCGATCCCAATCACCACGCCCCCGGCGTTGCCCAGGCGGGCAGCTACGATTCGATCCGGCTCACGCACCGAGGCCAGTACGATGCCGTGCGCTCCGCGCAGATGGCCCATCGCTTTGCGTGCCGCTTCAGCGATGCCGCCCAACTGGCCGTTGCTGGACTCCGGTGCGACCGACAGGTAGCGTTCCACCAACTGGGCGATGACCTCGGTGTCGGTATCCGAATTAAACGGCACCCCCTCGGCCGCAAGCTCCTCACGCAGCGGCAGGTAGTTCTCCACAATGCCGTTGTGCACTAGCACCACCTCGCCGGAAGCGCCGGTGTGCGGGTGAGCGTTGCGCGCGCTCGGCTCGCCGTGGGTGGCCCAGCGGGTGTGTCCAATGCCGAGCGCCCCGGAAACCGGGGACTCGCGCAGCAACTCGCCGAGCCGGTCGATCTTGCCGGCGTCGCGACGCACTTCGACTTCGCCGTCCCGGATGATCGCCAGGCCGGCCGAATCGTAGCCACGGTACTCCAGCCGTTTCAGGCCGTCATAGACGATCGGCGTTGCGTCGCGCGTGCCGACGTAGCCGACGATGCCACACATACATTCTCTCCTATTGGATTTGCCTTGGTACCACTGACCGAGGGATTGTCCGCAGCGTTGCCGCCGGCGGTGTTGTGCTCGGCGTACGGTTGGGGGAAAGGTGCGGGCGGTGGCACGCCCGGAGGGCATCCGCTGATCTCTCGCTTTTCTCCCGGCACTGCCGGGATTAGCCCCGCCGCGCGGCGGGGAACCCTCTGCCTCGTCACCCCGGGCCTCCGCATTCGCCTGGAAGCAGGCGAACGGCGAAGCCATCTTGCCTGGCCGCCTCGGCGCGGCCCGGGGCCATGCGCTGACCCTTCCAAACTAATCGATTGCCCGCCACCTCCCTTCCTCAAGACCCATTGCCGGCGCGCTCCGGCCGCTTGGGGCCGACATTATACCCGCGGACGCCAATCCGCAATCTGACGATCCCCCTACGTCAATTCTTGACATAACTGCGATCGCAGTGCTATGGGTTGACATAATAGCGCTGTAGATGGTGGTTGGATGGCCAGCATCAATAGGCCGGCGGCGCGAGTGCGTGGAATCGACCGGCGCACCCGGCCAGCGCGCTGGGCTGAGCCAGTGAACGATTTCGGTTGTGGCCTCCCTGAGGTCGGCGCGAACGCCTCGCTGGCGTGGTGGGTTAATCAAGCGGGCGGATGGTCTCGGTCGTGGCCTTTGTGAGGTCCGCGTACACGCCGCGGCGGCGCTCCGGCAGCATAGCCGCCAGCACGTACATCGCCTCGTCGGCCATCTGGCGCAAGCGCTGGCGAGTCACGCGCTCATCGGTCGGAACAAAACGAAACGGGTGCCCCAACCGAACTGTGGCGCCGGGTTCGTCGCCGCGACCGATGCGCAGCGAAGGGTAGCCGTCGGTTCCCTCCACTGCGACGGGGACGATCGGCGCATCGCTTTTGGCCGCCAGGTAAGCCAGGCCGGACTTGGCACGCTGCAGTTGTGGGCTGCGGGTGCCCTCAGGGGCAACCAGCACCACCTCGCCGGCGCGCAGCACTCCGAGCGCCTTCCGCAGGGCAGACCGATCGACCTCCCCACGGCGCACTGGAATCACGTTCCACAGCCGCGGAAAAATGCCCCAACCCGGAATCCGAAATACGTCGTGCCGGGCCATCGGCACCACGTTGCGCGGCAGACAACTCAGCACCACGATCGGATCGATAAAGGCAATGTGATTGAAGATCACAATCGCCGGCCCTTCGGCCGGAAGCCGCTCGGTGTGCTCGCCTCCCTCGAACTTGGCGAACAGCCGATAGCCGATGTTGTGGATCATCCAGCGCAGAATCCTGCGGCGGCGTTCGTAACGTGAGTGTTCGTAGGCTTGTGACACTTGCAGCTAAGTCGATACCTGGGCAGTCAGCCGGCAATACTATTCATACTACCTGTCCGGCTGCAGTGGGGTTGAGCCGCTTCCGCCCTGTGGCTTGGGCGGCTCAGGGGTCTTTGGGCTGGCGATCGTTGGCCTCAACAATCTTCAAGGCCGCTTGCAGCACCTGCTCGGGGTCAAGCTCGGTCGAATCCAGCACAACCGCGTCCGGTGCAACCCGCAGCGGGGCATGCTCGCGGGAGGTGTCGAACTCATCCCGCGCCCGCACCGACTGGAGCACCTGCTCTAACTCGACCTCCTCGCCGCGGCCCAGTAGTTCCTGATAGCGGCGCTGCGCCCGCGCCTCGACGCTGGCCTCCAGGTAGATCTTGACTTCGGCCTCCGGCATCACCACCGTGCCGATATCCCGACCAACCATCACCACCCCACCCCGGCGGCCGATCTCACGCTGGCGCTCCGTCATCGCATTGCGAACGTCGGCGTAGCTCGACACCAGCGACACACTGGCATCGACCTCCGGTGTGCGGATCGCCCAGGTCACGTCCTTTGCATCGAGCAACACATCGTATTGCCGACCGTCATCGGTGCCGGGCGGCTGCACGTCGATCGACAGCCGCTCGGCCAGCCTGCTGACTGCTGCCTCATCCTCGACCGGTATTCCGGACTGAATGGCGGCCAGGGTAGCCGCCCGGTACATCACGCCGGTATCGAAATACAGATACCCGAGGGCGGAGGCCAGCTTCTGAGCCAGCGTGGATTTACCGGAGGCCGCCGGGCCGTCAATGGCGATGGTTCGATCGGTCACCCGGGCTGGCCTTCCGTGCTAATGCGCCAGGTAGCCGTGCGTACCGCTGAACTGCTCACGAATCGCCTTGCTCCGACTCATCAAGCTGTTCAATCCCTGCTACATCCGGGCGCACCAGCAAGACCCAACGCTGTTCAGAGGTTGGGCCGCTGCGCGTTAGCCACCAGCTCAGCAGCTGGGGTGGATAGGCGGTCGGCCACACCCGAAGCTCACCGATCGATAGCGATTGACCCAAATACTCGCCGGGGAGCTGCCCGCCTTCCCGTACCAGGATCGCAGGTGGGCTAGCACTTGGGCCCAGTCCCTGGTATCGAGGATATTCACGCAGCACCCAGGCCAACGAGGGACTGGGCGAATCGACTGCTTGTATCGGCAACGCCGATGGTTGGCCGATCTCGGCCTCCGAAAGCGTGCGCAACGATTCTTGCAGCGTCATCAAGCCGGCGGTGCTGGTCTGGCGATGCCAGAGCTCAGTCGGTGCCGGCTGAGCGGAATTGAGCGCCGCGCCGGCCGAAATCGTCAGCGATAGCAGCGTCACCAGACCCACTCCACCGGCCACCCGACGAGCCAGGTCAATCGACCAACCGGCAGCCACAAGCGACAGCGCGGTCGCCGCCAGCAGGAACCCCATCACCGCCAACCCCAACAGAGCGGGCACACCCAGCAGTTGCTGAGCCGCATTGACGCTCCCCACATAGCCGCGCAGCTGTAGATAAGCGAACCCCAGCAGCGCGGTGATTCCGCCGCCAGCCCCCAGCATCACCCACACCGGCCGCCCAGCGATGGCTCGCTCGATCGCCAACGCCACCGCTGGCGCCGCCAACAGCGTGAGCGGTAGAACCACCCACAGAATTTCGGACGGTTCTCGACCCACATGGATCAGCGAAAGCGCAACGGCGCCAACCGCCCAACTGGCCAGCGCGGCCTGCAAATCTCGGCCGCGGCGCAATCCATCGACCAGCCCAATGCCACCGAAAATCAGGACCAACGGCTCGTACGCCGGCAGCTGCAGCAACAGCGTCCCAGCCGGATAGCCAGCGCGCCGAAACCAGCCGGCTGCCCACTCTCCCATACCCCCGAACACCAGCTCCAGGCCCTCCGGCGCCAGACCGAAACCCGCACCCAGGGCCAACCCAACCGCACCGCCCGCGAGCAGCGCCCGCTCCAACGAGCCCCTTTCGAAGTCGGACGGCAAGAGCGGAAAACGGATTTGTTGCGGGCTGCGGCGTCGCCGCAGTAGTGCAAACACCAGCCAAGCCGCGAGCAGCGAGGTCGCGCCGGTCAGGCCTGCCGCACCGCTCACCAGAGCCAGGCCACCGGCCACAGCCGCCAGCTCCAGATTCGGATGGAGTTGATGGCGGGACCGAATCGCGAACGCCAGCCCGGCAGCCACTCCCAGTACACCCAGGCTGACGCCGCCCGCGCTTCGAGCCGCACTCCAAAAGGTAGGCGAGATGGCGAGCAAAAACGCTGAGGTGAAGGCCACGCCCGATCCCAGCTCGCGTCGCAGCAGCAGCGGGACAAAAACCAGCAGCACTCCGGCCATCGCCGGTACCAGGCGGGCCGCCGCCTCACCCACTCCGCCAAGCGCAAAAACCGCCGCGGTGGCGGTGCGATAGGCGGCCGAGCGCTGATCCAGTTGTTCCGGCGCGAACGCCGATTCCACTGCCGAAAGCGCCGCAGTCGCTTCAGCGTCGCTTAGCGGTGGCTGATCCAGGTGCGCCAAACGCAGCCAAGCCGCCAGCAGCCCAATGACAAGATATAGGACCGCCTCGACCGACAGCGATCGGGTCACCCGGAGGCTCCACGAGTGTAAATACGCACCTCATCGTTCTGGTAGATCACCTGCATATTGGCCGCAAATTTGGATTCGTCCAGCCGCAGGTAGGCCGCGCTTTCGAGGGGGCCGACGTACACGTAGTCGATTCCGTACTGCTCGATCACCGCCGCCGCCTCCGGCCAACTGCTGGTCTCGTACAGCCGCTGAACGTCTGCCTGCCGAGAACCCTGTGGAGCGGCGGTGCCTCGCCACTGCACCTCGTGCCCGCCCCAGTTGATCACCGACGGCATGCCGGTGTGCGCTGCCACCCGGCCGTACTCGCTGTAGCTGCCGCCCACCGCTTCAGCGACCACTCCGGTCGGCAAGTTGGTTGCCATCCACTCGATCGCTTCCAGGTCGGCCGGCCGGCTGGCCTTCAGAAAGGCGGCGCCGTTCAGCGTTGCCCCCAGGGGCGGCGAGAAGCGGTTGGCTTTTGTGTAGGTCGCCAGCGCCGGATACACCAAACCCAACAATATCGGAACGTAGGCGCTCGCGCGCAGCACGGCATGCAGGCTCCAGCGCCTGGGCCACAATTGGATTGCCGCGTAGGCACCCGCCAGCCCCCACAGTATCCAGGCCGCGAAGTAAAACTTGAATACGGTATTCATGCGGGTGCCGAACAAGTCCCGCAAATAGATAAACTCCGGCGCCAGCACCAGCAGCGCCCCGACAACGACCAGGCATGTCGCAAACGGTGCAATGTCGAGCTGCGGCCGGCTGGCTGCGTCCGCTCTACGCTGGGCCTCGTCTATGTCCGGCTTGGCCCCGCCAGGTTTCGGCTTATCCGAGTGAACCTTGGGCCTGGCAAGCAGCGCCACTCCGGCGCCCACCGTCAGGCTCAACAGGATGGCCGTCCAGGAGGAACTCGCCCTTCGCTGCGCCGCGATTTCCAGGGCGGTCTGGATCCCGGCCTGCAGCGGCAGGTTCGAGACGCCCAGGCTCTGCAGCACCGATTCCAACCCGCCCGGCTGTCGGGAGAGCGCCAGGTAGCTGGCCAGACCAAGCAGCAGCGCCGCCAGCAACAAGCCGATCGGCAGCCCCAGCCCGACCTTCCAAATCAAGTCGCGGCGCGTAGCACCCCCGGAGTGCACCAACCTGCGAATCAGCCAGAACGCAATTGGAACAAACGATACGGCGAACATCACCAGGAAGTGCTGAATGCGGGTGGGAAACAGGACGTTGGGCAGCACGCCGGCCGCCTGCGAAGCGAAGCTCGGATACCACGGGAGGTAGAGCAAGATCGCCGAAGCGCCCACCGCCAGCGCCGTGTAACCCAGCTTGGGCAGCAGCTCCCACATCGGTTGATCACGGTTAAGCCAGGCCAAAATCGCCACCAGTAGCACCAGATAGATCGGCGAGTCCCAGGTATTGAGAAAGGCCAGCCCGCCAAACAGCCATGCGGCAAAGACGAAGTGCTC
>CAZJUE010000125.1:0-7934 GCA_964549025.1 uncultured Anaerolineaceae bacterium
CGACAAGCGCTATCCCTACATGCGCGTACACTGGGCCGATCCGTTCCCCAAGGTGACCATGACCCGGCGCATGGTGGACGACGGCAGTCGCTACTATGGGCCTTACACTAGCGTTTGGGCAGTTCACCAAACCCTGGATGTGCTGCGCAAGATCTTTCCCTATCTGACCTGTGACCGGGTGATCACGGGCGAGGACCTGCGGGCCTGCCTGTATTACGACATCAAGCTGTGCAGCGGACCGTGCATCGGCGCGGTCGATCAAGAGACCTATCGAGACATGATCGCCGATCTGTGCAGCTTCCTGGAGGGTCGCACCGAGCCGGTGGTGAAGCGGCTGCAGGCTGAGATGGAGAAAGCCTCGCAGTCCATGCAGTACGAAAAGGCAGCTGCCATCCGCGATCAGTTGGCCGCGATCGAGAAGGTGGTTGAGGGACAGAAAGTGGTCTCGCGGGAACAGCTGGATTCGGACGTGATCGCCTTCGCCCGCGATGATCTCAGCGCCTGTGTGCAGGTGTTCTTCATCCGGCGCGGCAAGCTGATCGGGCGCGAGTACTTCGTGCTGGAAGGCACCCGCCGAGCGGAAGACGAGGAGCTGGTGCGGGCCTTCGTCAAACAGTTCTACTCCGACTCTGCAACCGTGCCGCAGCGGGTACTGTTGCCGATGGAGATCGAAGAAGCCGCCATCATTGAGAGTTGGCTGAACCGGCGCAGCCAACAACGCAAAGTAAAGCTGACCGTACCGCGCCGCGGCGCCAAGCGCGATCTGGTGGAAATGGCGGCCAGCAACGCCGCCGAGACCCTCTCGATGCTGCGGGCTCGCTGGGAAGCTGACCGCAGCAAGCACGTCGAGGCTTTGGCCGATTTGCAGGCCGCGCTGGGATTGGAAGCGCCGCCGCTGCGGATCGAGGGCTACGACATCTCCAACCTGCAGGGGACCGCTGCGGCTGGCTCGATGGTGGTGTTCGAGCAGGGCGCGCCGGCAAAGTCGCTCTACCGTAAGTACACTATCAAGTCAGTGCAGGGACAGGACGACTTTGCCAGCATGGAGGAGGTGCTATACCGGCGTTTCCGCCGCTATCGGTCGTCGCTCGAGCAGGCCGATCGGCCCGGCGGCAAGCTGGATCGGGCCTTTGGATTCCTGCCCGACCTGATCCTGGTGGACGGGGGCAAGGGGCAGCTTGGGCGGGCGGTGGAAGTGCTGCGGTCGTTTGAGCTGGACGGCAAGTTGCCGATCGCCGGTCTGGCCAAGCGGCACGAGGAGCTCTTCCTGCCCGATCGCAGCGACCCGGTGGTCCTGCCACGCCGCTCCCAGGGCCTGTTCTTGGTGCAGCGGATTCGCGATGAGGCCCATCGCTTCGCGCTGCAACACCACCGTACCCGCCGTAAGCGCAGTGGCCTGACCTCGCAGTTGGACACCATCCAGGGCATTGGGCCGGCTCGCCGCCGGGCGCTGCTCAACGCCTTTGGCGATCTGGAAGGGCTGCGCCAGGCGGAGGTAGGTGAGATCGAATCGGTAAAGGGAATCAGCCGCGAGCTGGCCGAACGGGTCAAGGCCGGCCTCGCCTGAGCGGCGTAAATGCGGATTACCTGCGGCGGTTGAACCCTAGATGGTAGAGGCCTCTTCCAAGCGCACCGCCTGGATCATCGACGACGACGACGAGATGCGTCACGCGGTGCGCTTGATGCTGCAGATGCTGGAATTCGAGGTGGAATCCTTTCACGAGGCCCGCAGTCCTGCACAATTGCTGCTGCGGGGTAGACGCCCCTCGCTGGTGGTGCTGGATATCAACATGCCGGAAGTCACCGGCATGGATATGCTCGAGTTCATACGCATGCGCGAGGAGGTCAAGAATCTGCCGGTGATCATGTTGTCGACCGAAGCATCCGACGCACGGGTTGACGAAGCCATGCAATTGGGGGCCAACGGCTACGTATCCAAACCAGTGACCATCGAAGAGCTAGAAGCAGTGATCAACCAAGTACTGGGCCCGGGGCCCGTTCGTAACTAGAGGAGGAGCACATGCCAGTTCGCAAGGCCACCGCAGTGTGGCACGGGAGCATCAAGGACGGCCACGGCCATCTGTCGTTCGGCGACGGCGCCTTTGAGGGCGATTACACCACCGGATCACGTTTCGAAGAAGCCGAGGGGACCAATCCGGAGGAGCTGCTTGGGGCGGCGCATGCCGGCTGCTTTTCGATGGCGCTCTCTTCAGGGTTGAGCGCCGCCGGAACGCCGCCAAACCACATCCAGACCGAGGCCCAGGTGACGATCGAGCAGACCGACGCCGGCTGGACGGTGACCAAGATCCTGCTGGTAACCGAGGCCAACGTGCCTGGAATTGATCAGGCCGCGTTCCAGGAAGCGGCCGAGAAGGCCAAGCTGAATTGCCCGGTTTCCCGTGCGTTGGGCGGGGTGGCAATCAGCCTGCAGGCTACACTGCACAACTGATTTGCAGAGCGGCCAAGCGCCCATGGACGCCTTGGCCTGTGTCGGCATAGCTTGCCTGCCCAGCCAATAGCTGAGCCTGGAGGCCAGGCTCCGGCTTCAATCCGACTCGGGCCACTCCGGCTCGCGGATGAGCAACCCCAGTCCGAGCGCCGCGCCCGCAAGTTTTGGCCAGTCGGCCTCCAGCACCACCGCTCGGTCGGGACTCAGGCGAGTCTGGATCCAGCGGCCGGTGCTACGATGCGTGGCCAATTGCTCCAACACCTCCGGGTCCTTCACTTCCAACACCAGCTCCCTTTGTAGCACCGCTTCGGGGCCGTGACTGGCCCAACGTTCCAGCGCACGCGCTAGGCCGGCGGGCAGCTCGCCACCGCTTGCCTGGGCGAGCAGCTTGTTGGCGTGGGCCGCGGTGAGCCCCTGCTCTTCCGCTTGCTGCAGCGCTGCGGCACTGAGCCGATAGCGGTAGCCGCCGACCCCGGCATTCTCCCAGATGGTGAAGCGCGCGATCTGATAGCGCAGCGATCGATCTGCACTGCGGGCGATCTGAATGTCACCGTTGGCTCGCACCGTTGCCTTCCCGGCTGGCTGCTCCACGTTTGGAGGCTGTTGGCCGTCGAACAGCGGGCCGGCCTGGGTCGCGATCCGAAAGCTCTCCCCTTGGTCCCCAAGATCGACGCCCCCCAGCCAATGAAGTGGGCCGCGCAACAGAAAGCGCAGGTAGGCGCCCTCCACCGAGTGCCAATTTTCGAAGCCAGTTACAAACTGCCCGTCGTCCGCTCGACGCAAATACCAACTCTTGAACCCGCCCGGCTCTCGTAGGAAGTCAGGCTGGTGTTGTTGGACCGCCTCGACGGTAGCGTCCAGCGACCACCACTCTCCGGGCGGGATTTGCGCTAGCAATCCCAGCGCCGTCGCCCGGCCTGCCTGCGGGTTGTTGGGCCATTCGGTTCCGGCGATCTGCAGCTGGCCCATCCGGGCCAGATCGTTCCAGTTGGTCGAGTCCTTCCAGCTCTGCTGCAACCAGGCCAGCGCGTGCGCTCGGCTAGCGGTCAGGAACTGCTTCAGTTGCTCCGGTTGCGCGATCAGGTCGCCAATTAGCTCTAAGATCAGCTCCAGCGAGGCAGGCTGCAGCAAGAACTGGCTCAGCCCGACCAGCCGCTGCTGCGTTGATCGATCGGTGGGGGGATTGCGGCGGATCGCCGCCAGCTGCTTGTCGGTCCAATTGCGGCGCAGCCCAGCCAGCACCGTGGTGGCGTCGTCCACCGCCCGGCTGGAGGCAGCGGTGAAACTGCCGGGGCGGGCTCCCGGCGCGCCCAGCGGCGCCTGCATGATGGTTTCCGGCTCCGGCATGATGTCCTGCAGATCGCTGGGGATAAAACCGTATTCCAGCGGACCGGCAGGGCTGTCGGCGAAGGCCCGCCCCAGCAGCCCGCGGTACCACAGCATCTCCAGCGGCGAGACAGGATCGCGCCACGGCTTCAGGCGATCCCTGCGACCGGCGCCCATCTCGCGCAGCGGGCCGAATCGACGGTTCAGCTGCTCCCAGCCGATCCTTCCGCCAGCCCGCTGCAGCTGCTCCAACAGCTGCTGTGCCGGCTCTGGAAGCGACAGCTCGGGGAGCGCCTGGCGCATGGCTTGCTCCAGCTGCTCTGGCCCTGCATCGGGCGGCAGCTCGATGCCCCATAGCTCGGCCACCACCCGCAGGTAGCCTGAGTCGTGATCTTGTAGAGTTTGGAGTAGGGTTCTCATGCGGCTCCGGCGAAGCTCACCGGTAGACCGAACACGCCTAATTGGTGCCGCTTCCGCGGCGGTGCTGCGCTGGCCGCGGATCGCGCATCAGGTCATCGAATGAGTTGCAGCGTATGGGGAAGTATTTCGACCGTTAGCTCCCGCACGTCGTTGGCGGCTTTGGCGAAGACCTCTCCGTCGGTGTGGATCAGCAGCGGTCGATCCGCAGCCAACTTGAGCTCGCGAAAGCGACCAAGCCGGACTTGCCCGAATCGGCCATGCGTGCCACGTAGAAACTCCGGCAGCAACCGAAACATCATCGGACGGGAAACCATGTCCACCAAGGTGTAGTCAAAGACGCCATCGTCGGGGACCGCATCCGGGGCGACATGAAACCCGCCTCCTTCCCGAGCGCCGTTGCAAAGGACGAGCATGCACGGCTCGGCATCGATTTCTTCGGCATCGGTGGTGATCTTCAAGTGTGGCGCCTCCAAATCACGCAGGATGGTTTGGACCGCCGCCGCCAGGTACAAGGGGAACCCCTGCAGGCGGCCGATTGCCAGTGAATTGATCAGAGCGGCGGCGTCGAAGCCAATGCCTAGAACGTTATGCCAATACATGATCCGCCCGCTGTCGTCGCGAACCAATCCCAGATCTACCGCCGTCGGCTGGCCGGAGAGAGCCCGCAATATGGCCGTATCTGGATCGCTGGGGAGCTGGTTGTTGAAACTGAAGTCGTTGCCGGTGCCCAATGGGACGATGGCTAGCGCAGGACGCTGATCGCTGGGTACCACCATCAGGCCGTTCACCACCTCGTGCACGGTGCCGTCGCCGCCGACCGCTACCACGACGTCGAAGCCTTGCCGGGCGGCCTCCGCGGCCAGCTTAGTGGCATGGGTCGGGTACTCGGTCCCGGTCCACTCGGCGCCGCCATGGTGTTCGATGGTCGCTTGAAGCGAGCCGGCCACGCGCCAGGCGCGACCATGGTCGGCGTGGGGGTTAAAGATCAGCTTGACCCTGCGCTCGGGACTCTCGATTGGCATACGATACAGGCAGCGGGGATCCGGCTGTGATTATAGTGCAGCCGACCGCAAGACCGCCCGAGGGGCTCCGACTAGTACCTTTTTTAAGCGTAGCGAGGATTGACTCATTATCCAAGAGCGCCTAGAGTCGGGGATGTAAGAGCCTCAGGCCATCAAAGGACTGCTAAACCCCTCGTCGGCCGTGGCGCTTCTTCGACCAAAGCAACCCGAGCCATTCAGTGGGTGGCGAAGGGAAGTACTACGCCGGTCGGTCGAAGTTCCGCCCTTCCCTGCGGCGTACAGATGTGGGGCCACCCCGGCAAGAGCGGCAGTGCCGGCCGTCCGGAGAATGGCAGGGGGCTCTAACTTTTAATTGGTCTTCAGCGGCCGTATGCGGCTGATGACTTGATAGACCCTCGGCTCGCCAACGATCCCCGGCAGCCGTACGGGCTCTCTCTCCGCAATCTCAAATTGAACCAGAGCGGTTTCCAGGTAGCCATAAGTGGTGCTGCTGATCAACAGGCCGTCGCCCTGGCAATGCTGCTGCAAGGCTTCGGCTGCCCGCAACGTATCGCCTGGCTGCACCAGGCGCTGCACCAATCGCTCCCGCTCTGGAAGCGAGCCGGCCCGACCGATTGGACCGGTGGAAATGCCCATTTCGATTTCGGCCTGCCGGTTGCCGCCAAGCGCCCGTAGCTGGTCCGAGATCGACAGCGCTGCATGGGTGGCGAGCAGCGCGCTGACTTGGGGCGGGGCGCGATGCGGTGCCACCCCGAAATAAGCGCTGAGGGTGGAGTCGTCTGACCGGTTGAGCACTCCCTTGTACTGCGCAATCACTTGCAGCGCGGCCGATTTCCACGCTGGCGTGAGGTTTGCCCCGACCCGTACGCTCAGCACGGTGACCTGATCCGTTATCCGATCGGAGTCTGCATCGGCCGCCGTTCGCTTGGGAACGTAGAGCTTGTACCAGGCGGGCAGGATGGTCAGGCTACCGAGCGCCACGGTGATCAAGAACGGGTAGCGCGGCCCCAGCAAGTTCCACATCTGGCTGCCGATCCAGGGAGCCGGCAGCGAGAAGATGCTGATGGTAGTGGCGAACAGACCGAAGAAGGTCCCGCGCAGATGCCGTGGGACCACCTTGGCGATCAACGCTCCGCCGGACGGCTCGAACAAGCTGGCACCCAGGCCAAGCAGTATCCAGGAGAGCGCGAATCCTCCGAAACCCTGCGATAGCGCGAAGACCAGCCGCGAGCTGACTACGCAGGTCAATGCGGCGGCGATCACCGCCCGCTCGCTGGTCCGATCGACCAACAGCCCAGCCGGATAGAGCGATAGCAGCGGCGCGATGCCGTAGATTCCAAACAACAGGCCGATGCCTTCTTTGCTGATGCCGGCGACGTCGGTCAGGTAGATCGGCATCAGATCGAAGGAAAGCTGGAAGGCGATGTCGCGCACGCCGTCCACCAGCAGGATCCATGTCACTACCCCACCGGCGACAAACAGCGCCCCAAGTTCGGTCATTGAGCTGCGAAAAGCTCTGAAGGAGAACTCCTGATCGGGCTTGGGCAGCGCGCGGCCGCCGCGCAGCAGGAAGAAGAAGATCAGCGCCGAGAGCGCAAACGACACGGTGGAAGTTGCGAACATCACCCGGTAGCCGAATGCAGCCCCCAGCAACCCGCCGACCGGCGGGCCGACTACGCCAGCGGCCCGATAAACGGTTTGTGCCACACCGTACATCCGGCCTCGAATTTCCTCCGGAGCGATGTCTGCAATGTGGGCGAAATAAGCCGGTATGGTGAGCGCGGTGGTGATGGCCATCAGCGCCGGGGCGATCAGCGCCGCCTCCCAGCTGGGCGCTACCGCGTAGGCCGCATAGGTCAGCACGCCGGTCAGGCTGCCCAAGAAGATGATTCGGAGACGCCCGACGGAATCGGCCAACCAGCCGCCAAACACCCGCACCAGCAGCGGGAAGACCATCGAGACGGTGAAGAACAGCCCGACTTCCGAGATCGAGGCACCCAGCTCACGGATGTAAACCGGGATCTGGATCAGCGCCATGCTGATCGAGAGCTGAGTGAGCGCCATGCCGACCAAGAAGATGATCGTACGGCGATCGAGCCTCAAGCTGGCCAAGTTAGCGCTCAAGCGATGATGTTACCCCCGTGGCTGCTTGCGTTGCGCGATCTGGTTGGCGCATACGCAGCTGGCCGATTACGCTCGCCGGCCGAGCAGCCGGTCGACCTCCCCAATGGCTTGTTCCCGATCCTGGAAGTGCACCGCCCGTAGGCCAACCTCGCGAGCGGCCGATACATTCTCACTGAAGTCGTCGATGAAAATGGCCGCCCGGGGTTCGACCTCCAGTTGTTCCAGCGCCAGCTGGTAGATGGCAGGGTCGGGCTTGGCGACACCGACCTCCGCCGAAACCACAATTGCGTCGAACTCGCTGCCGAGCTTCCACTCATGATCGATCAGGCCCCGGGTCTCCGGCCAGGCGTTGGTGATCATGCCGGTCTTGTGCTCGGGGCGCAATCCCCGGATGTACTCAATTAGTTGGTGGTCGAGCTGGTCGCCACGCCAGAAGTCTTCCCGCAGGTCAGCCAGCTGTTGCGCATCCAGTTCGAACGTCTGGCCGACTTCCATCCAGACTTGATCCTGGGTGGCCAGCCCAATGCCAGCATTCCGGCTGGTTTCGCTGCCAAATATGGCGCGTTCCAGCTCGTATTTCTCCAGGCCGAGTT